>JAFGOB010000182.1 GCA_016926695.1 Dehalococcoidales bacterium
AAGGTTCTGTTGTAGCCTTACAAAGCTTTGTAACGGTCTTAGTAAAGTGTGCCTTTTTTTAGCTTATGCAGCTAGTTTTTCAAGCTATTTTCTCCTCTACTCCGCCCTTCAGGTATTAATTCCTTTACGGGACATCTCACCCCGGGACCTGAGCCGGGTATCAGTCAGAAATCCATAGCATGCCGTATTCTTCAATTATTTTGAACATACCTGATGATAAAATCAAGTAAGTCCCAGTAAGCAGCATGGGCTGTATGGGGGAGAGTTTACCTGAAGCGTTATATTTTGAAAAACTGTTGATTATTGCGTATAGTAACTCTATATCAGTACACATAAAGACCGGAGTTGTTTTTGCGGGAGTAAAATATTCACAGAGTTTGAAAACCGGTATTAATGGTAGATCAGTGGATAGTAATGAATTTAGAAACGGGGAGTGATGGTGTCCTATGACAATCAGGATTGTTACTGACAGCACGGCTGACCTGCCGTCCGATCTGACCAGGGAACTGGATATTACCGTTGTTCCGGAATATTTGCGCTTTGGAAACGAGGTCTACCGTGACCGTGTGGATATCAGTGAAGATGAATTTTACGGCAGGTTGCTGAATGGAGATATTCTTCCCAATACCATGCAGCCTGCGCCAAAGGACTTCGCTGAAGTTTACCGGAAGCTGTCCGGGAAGGCCAGCGGGATTATTTCCATCCACCTTACCGGAAAACTGAGCGGTACGCTGAACTCTGCGGAACAGGGTAAAAATATGGCGGCCGGCAAGTGTCCGATCGAGTTGATAGACTCCGGTCTGGTAACGGCAGGTTTGGGGCTTCTGGTGATAGAGGCCTCAAAAATTGCAGCATCGGGTAAGGATATCAGAGAAGCGGCTGAAAAGATCAGGCAGGTTATTCCCACCATCCGCCTGCTGGCACTGCTGGATACTCTCAAATACCTGGCGCTGGGCGGACGTATCGGCAAGGTACGGGCATTTCTGGGTTCGTTATTGAATGTAAAACCGTTATTGTCCATGAAAGACGGCATTCTCATACCTGTCAGCCAGGTACGCTCACGCGCAAAAGGCATAGACAGACTGCTCGATTTTGTAAAAAAGTCCGTGAATATTGAAGACTTGTCAATTGTGTACAGTACCGCGCCAGATGATGCATATGCTCTGGCCAGGCGCATCGGTCCTTTTTTTCCTGAAGAGAAGATCAGGATCGCCAGGCTGGGACCCGCCCTGGGAGTACACGGCGGACCGGGTTTTCTGGCCGTCGTTTACAGGGAAGGGAGATGATACAGTGTGGATTAAGACACGGCTCCGGTAATTGAGAGCCGTGATTCCGGCCTTCGGATAGCCATATGAGGTTACGCCTCATATTCAAGGGTTCAGGGCGGGCGGGTTTCAGTATAAGTTGGATTAAACCCGTTCTACAACAGGATGGTAATCTGTCAACTAGCCATGAGATATACACATTTTCCGCCAAGTACATCATCAATTTGAAAAACAGGACAATTTGGCTCTGTTGATCGGAGGGGCTGGTTTTCTTCTGATTATTCCGATGTCCGTCCAATATTCACCATCGTTGATGTAGAGTCAGGATGAATATACCTCCCCTATTCAAAGTTTAACCCGCCATCCTGTTTGACCGGCAAGACCATGGATATTCGGATATGTTATAATTTTTTGAAGATGAGAGTGTCATTTGTAATACTGTGTTTGAAATGGCTGATATAAATGCAAACCGATTATCTGCAATTGTGGCGGGAGCTTGTCGATAGCAGCTCGCGGAGTCTTTCCGGTGAGCTTATGAAGAGATACAAAAACCACGCTTTGCAAAAAACGGACAGGCCGGACCCCCTTCTGGATTTTGTAGTAAGCTCTCTTGACCCGTCATGTTCCGTACTGGATATAGGCGCGGGCAGCGGGCGGTGGACTATTCCGCTGGCCCGGAAAGCCCGAAGCGTAACTGCCGTTGAACCGGCTGACGACATGATAGAGCTGTTACGGGACAATATCCGCTCCGCCGGCCTGGAAAACGTGCGTATAGTCAAGTCCACCTGGGAGGAGGCCGGGGTCGCTGTACATGATGTCGCTGTTTGTGCCCATGCCATGTACTCCAGTGCCGACCTGGCTACGTTCGTACGGAAAATGGAAAAATATTCCCGCAGGACCTGCTACTTGTCTATCCGTTTGCCGCCTGTTGACGGGATCATCGGCGAGCTTTCCAGTGCTATTTACGGACGCTGTCATGACAGCGTTAATGCCGTGATAGCCTTTAATGCTCTTTATTCCATGGGTATTTACTGTAACGTCATGGTGGAAGACAATATTTTCCCGTGGGCCAATAATTCCCGGGAGGAGGCCTTTTTAAGGGCGAAACGTCATCTCCTTCTCGGTTCTGATGATCGCTATGACGGGATTATCCGGGATGTGCTTGGCAGGCGTCTGAAGCTGTCCGGTGATCGTTACATATGGCCGGACGGGATGCGTTCGGTGCTGTTATGGTGGGTGCCTGGCGGCACGTGCTGAATTCCCGGGCTGGGGGTGTTGCAAAGGACGGTGTTTTGATAGGAATAGATCTGACTGACATAAAGCGGACGGTAGAAGGAGGCGGGGATTGTTCGGTCTTCACCGGGCTTTATTTACAGGAATTAGGCGATCCTCCAGTTATGGGCGGTCTGCCGGTGGACCAGCCAGTTTCCCTGCCGGACCCGATGACTTTCGTGAGCTATTACGATCCTATGCTGGCTGCCGCTTTTTCTGAAGGCGGCGGTGATATTTCCGCGGATATGTTTTCGGCGGATAACGGGATTGTGATGGCAGCCGTGCCTCCCATGGGTCTGAACACCGGCGCGTATCTGGAAAAACTCCTGGAAGAAACAAAGCCGGATATCGTGGCCGTTGATGAGAGGCCCTTTAATCTGAGTGCCGCGATGCGTTACGTTTTCAGCCTCTCCTGCGCGGCCGGTTTACCGGCACAGGCTGAAATAACCTACGTTCAGAACGGACAAAATTACGATACAAGGAATTTTATAGCGGGCAGTATGCTTGAAACCGCCCTGCTCTCATGCTGGCAGGCTGGAATTCCGCTTTTTCCCCTGGGCCCGTCCGGGAAACCCATGCAGCCGGAAATCTATTCGCAGCACGGCTTTCTTTATGACGGCTATTTCTGGGCACGCTGGCAGTCCGGTCTCTCCAAAGCCAATCTGGAGCTCGATTCAAACCTAGGCCGCGGTCACAGCCCGGGCTGTCAGGAGGACCCGGCAAAAGGGATCGGCCGCAGGATGATGGAAGGTATCGGAGATGAACTGGACCGCTCGCTCAGGGAAAGCCTGAGGTCCGAGTCCCGCTATATCGCCAGCCGCATCAGGGATATTTCCGTGTATAATCGTCAGCGCGGTAAAAAGGCCCGGATACTGGCCCTGGTTGATATTTCGCATTATGCTGACCTGGAGCAATATGTTCCATTGCTGTTTACTGAAAAGTCCAGGGATATCTATCTCTCTCCTGATCGTGACGTTCAGGCCGGGAAGATGCTGATTACCGGGAGAAAACGCGGTACCCTGTCTAAAGACCTGGCAGCGCTTGTTCCCCCGGATTCGCCAGCCCGGAGGCTGTTTCGCCGGCGGTTGTCCGCTTATATTCAAAACATTGACCGGGAGGTCCTGGATGAAGCGACGGTATACCGCATGATTGCTGAGATCGGCTGGCGTCTGCGTTATCATCCTGACGTTGCCGCTGGGGTCAGTGTGCGGGGAACAATAGCCTTCGAAGAGGTATTAAGAAGTTTTGCTCAACTGGGCTATTCTTTGTCCAGACAGGCCCTTTTCAAGGCGGCCATGATTACCTTACCTCCCCGGCTGATCTTGAAGCTGAAGGGAGATGCGGATTCGCTGATTGCCGATATTGTCAAAGAGGTTATCTATAGTTTCCGCTACTCAGCCGCCGGTTCTTATCCCGATTCATCCGTCCTTCAGGACCGCTGGTCTGCCGATACCATACTGGAAAGCCTGGAGAAGCTAGGGCCTCTGCCAGCGGGACAAAAGGAAGACGTCGATCGGAACGGGCCTCCGGCAGTTTTGAGCGAAGCCGAAAAAAAACTTACCAACCTGGAATACCTGGAATCAATAGATTTCATTAAAAAAGACCGGCAGGGCAAGTATTCCATGACCCAAAAAGCCCTGAAACATATGCTGAGCGAGCTGGAAAGAAAGTTCAGCGCCGGAGAAATATCGAGGCAGGAGTACGATGCGCAGAAAGCCAGGTTTACAACCCTGCTGGAAAATCTGACCGGCGCCCGGCATATGAGCGGCATGACTGAAAAGGAACGGGCTAACACCATTATGGAAATGCTGGATGCCCAGGATAGAGGGTGGAACAGCGGGGTGAATTTCAATCTTATGCATCTTTATTACCACGTCAAACAGACCGGTGAAACGGCTGATCTGAGCCCGCACAAGCGTGACTATTATGCTCTCGGCAGGCTCATCGATGATTTCGCCAACCAGCAGATGCTGAAGAAATCCGGCGCCGATAAAGAGTCGCATTATGTTTTGACAGGGTTGGCCCTGGATATGCTTTTCAAATATCTTATCAAAGGAAAAAACAGCCGCAGCGGGCTTCAGGGCTTGAAAGGAGAGGGGAAGGAGCCGGGAGGTCAGCGCAAACAGGAGACCCGTCGCTATAGCTCAGGGGATGTTTTCCGGGATATTTCAGTCCGTCATACGCTCAGAACACTGGCGAAACAGAAAAAGGCGTTATGTGATATCCAGAGACGGGACTTGAGGGTATATTTGAAACAGCCTCACCGGCCGCAGTCGGATATCGTCATCTGTATAGATACCAGCGGATCGATGGGTTTTCACCATGAGCTGATCTATGCCCGCCTGGTAGCTGCCGGAATAGTCCAGGCCGCTATAAAAAACCGTGACAGGGTGGGACTGGTGGCATTTAATGATTACGGCCAAATCGCGGTGCCGCTTACGGAAAGAAACGCTGATTATTTGACCGATTACATCGCGGGGCTCAGTATCCGGGGAAATACCAACATAGGAGACGGACTGAAATGCGCTTCCGGAATCCTGTTTCGCAGCCGTAACAGCAATCAGAAGTATATCATTCTGGTTACTGACGGTCAGCCCACCGCGGTTTCTGAAAAAGCCTTTTCGCGGCTCAAGACGCTGAAGGACAGGGACCTGAGTAAGGAGTCAGCCTTGATTGAAGCCAGGCAGGCGGCATCCAGGGGAGCGGTTATTTCGGTTATTCATATTGCCGGACAGAAGCAAGATGTAAATAGCTTCATTAATGATATTGCCAGGATAGGAAGAGGAGCGGTACGCCGTTTGAGCAGCGCCGAAGATTTAAGGGTGGTTTTGCATTAGAGATTTTAAAATATTTTTATGCTGTATAATTAGTTTATTTTACCGGGAGGGAAGGGCATGGAGCTAAGAGAGGAATTACGCCGGTCAATACTGGCTATGTTGCGGCAAAAAAAGGATCCCATCGAGGGATTCTTTGCCGGCGAAGAAATAAAAGAAGCTATTCTGGCCGTAACAATATCCGGGCATCATCTTTTGCTGGAAGGTCCTCCCGGAACGGGCAAGACCACTTTAGCCCGGATTCTGGCCAGCCGGCTTGAGTCTATGCAGGTGGCAGCCGATTGCAGGTACAACTGTGATCCCGCTTATCCGTCTCCGCGCTGTCCTGATTGTCTGAGCCGTAAGGGCAGCCCGGTGGGAGTGACGGTACCCGGCAATGAGCGTTTCATTCGCGTTCAGGGTTCTCCCGAGCTTATGCCCGAGGATATGCTTGGAGACATAGACCCGGTTGTAGCCATGCAGTGCGGCATTCATGATCCCAGGGCTTTCACTCCGGGACGTATACAGAGGGCCCACCGCAAAATACTCTTCATCGATGAGCTGAACAGGATACCCGAGAGAACGCAAAATACCCTTATCCAGGTGCTGGAGGAGAGAAAGACTACACTGGCAGGGTTTGACATCGATATTCCGGTCGATACCCTGGTTATCGCCACGCAAAATCCGCAGGAGTTTGCCGGGGTGGACCGCATTTCAGAAACACTGGGAGACCGTTTTGAACGCATCCATATAGGCTATCCCTCGCCTGAGCAGGAGGTATTGATCCTGAAGCGCTATGCCCGCCGCTATGGTGGGGTCGGTATAGCCGAGGAACTGTATCCGGAGATTGTCAGGATATCTCAGTCCACACGTTCATCGGAAGATATCTCACGTCCTGCCAGCGTCAGGGCCAGCATTTCCACCTTCGAACAGGCCCAGGCGATCGCGCAGTTGCAGGGCAGGGACCAGGTGAACAGGGAAGATATCGAGAAGGCTGCCGTGATCAGCCTCCAGGGCCGTATTGAGCTGTCTCCCAACAGCCAGTACTACGATAGTCCCCGGGACCTGTTCCGCTGTATGATTCAGAATGATCCCGGCCCAACGGACTGATGATCAGGCTTGTACAACCGTTAACGGTTCTCTATCATTTTTTTCTCCATAACGGGAGGTCTTGCTGCCCATAGTTTACCCCTTTGCGACAAAAGGTCTCGTTCCTTTCCCAGTCCCTTCTTCATCGATGGGAGGTCATTCTCTTTCACCTCCCTTCTCCCTCGACGGGAGAAGGGAGGGATGAGGGTGTAAGAATCAATGGAGTGGATACATGTATTGACATAATCACTGAGACCGTTGTATGCTGTAAGTGGACCCCACCGGGGGTAGGGTGGGAGGTAAGAGATGGACCGGAAATTCAGCGTCAAAGGTATGACCTGTTCAGCCTGTTCCGCCAGCGTTGAAAGAAGTGTGAAGAAACTCGATGGTATAAACACGGTAAACGTTAACCTTCTTACCGGCAGCATGGTAGTTGATTACGATGATGAAATCACGGATGACGGGAAGATAATCAGGGCTGTAACGGATGCGGGATATAATGCTTCCGTGTTTTTCCGCGATGAAAAGGCGACTTCAGCGGTCCGGGATAATGCAGGCACCCTGGAAAACGAACTGACAGAGATAAAACGGCGGTTCATCCTTTCACTTGTCTTTCTGATACCCCTGCTTTACGTATCGATGGGACACATGGCGGGCCTTCCTTTACCCTCCTGGATGCAGGGAATATCCAACGCGATTACCATGGTGCTGGTACAATTACTCCTGACGCTGCCCGTGATATACCTGAACAGGAAATTTTACCTGGCAGGGTTTAAAGCCCTATACCATCGCTCTCCCAATATGGACTCTCTCATCGCGGTCGGTTCAACAGCCGCGGTTGTATACGGTCTTTTTGCATTTTTCAGGATCGGCTACGGTCTGGGACACAGCCAGCAGGTGATCGTACAGCAGTATATGACGGACCTTTATTTTGAATCGGCCGCGACTATTTTAACCCTGGTCACCCTTGGAAAATGGCTTGAGACAAGATCGAAGGGCAGAACCTCGGAAGCAATAAACAGACTGATGGACCTATCGCCTAAAATGGCGGCAGTCTTGCGTGATGGACGTGAAATAGAGATACCCGTTGAAAACGTGATGATTGACGACCTGGTACTGGTCAGGCCGGGACAGAGTGTGCCGGTCGACGGGATAATAGTTGAAGGGAGATCGACCGTGGACCAATCGGCTCTGACGGGAGAAAGCCTTCCGGTGGAAAAGCAGGCTGGCGACAGTGTGCTTTCCGCCACTATTAACAAAGAAGGTATTATTAAGTTCAGGGCGGAGAAAGTTGGTAATAATACCACCCTGGCCCGCATTATCGAACTGGTGGAAAACGCCGGAGCTTCCCGGGCCCCGGTTGGCAGGCTGGCGGATAAGATCAGCGGTGTGTTTGTTCCGGCGGTAATAGGCATTGCGATCATAACGTCGGCTGCCTGGTTGATCACCGGACAATCAGCGGAGTTCGCCCTTTCTGCCGGAATAGCGGTGCTGGTTATTTCCTGTCCCTGCGCCCTGGGGCTGGCTACTCCTGTTGCAATTATGGTCGCAACGGGTAAAGGCGCATCGAACGGGATACTGTTTAAGACTGCTGAAGCCCTGGAGACTATTCACAGCGTAAATACCGTTGTGCTGGACAAGACGGGTACCATCACACAGGGAAAACCGGCTGTAACCGGACTGTTCGCGGTCGACGGGGTAACGGAAAAGCACTTGCTGGAAATCGCTGCTTCAATCGAAAAACCTTCGGAACACCCCTTTGCGGAGGCAGTCGTGAGGAAGGCGGCGGAAGAAGGTATAGCCGTGAAAGATGTAGAGGAATTTGCGGCTGTTTCCGGACGGGGCATCAGCGCGGTAATGGACGGGCGGAGGTATCTGGCCGGAAACCTGGCGTTTATAACGGAGCAGCAGGTAGACCCGGATAGTCTGCCCGGTGAATCAGCTTCCTTTATTGAAAAGGGCGATACGCTGCTGTATTTCGCAGAGGACAAAAAGCTGCTGGGAGTCCTGGCCGTGGCCGACGATCTGAAGCCCTCCAGCCGGGAGGCTGTGGCTGAACTGAAGGCCATGGGGATAGAGGTGGTGATGCTGACGGGGGATAACCGGCAGGCCGCTGAGGCTATCAGGTCTAAAATGGATATAGATAAAGCTATCGCCGGGGTCTTGCCGGAGGACAAGGAGAAAGAAATAATGCGCCTGCGGGAAAGCGGGAAGATGGTCGCCATGGTGGGTGACGGGATTAATGATGCTCCTGCCATGGCCGGGGCGGATGTGGGGGTTGCCATCGGGGCCGGTACGGATATAGCCATTGAGTCGGCGGACATCGTGCTGATGAAAAACGACCTGATGGATGTTGTTACTGCTATCCGGATCAGCAAAGCCACACTGCGTAACATCAGGCAAAACCTCTTCTGGGCCTTTTTTTACAATACCCTGGGTATACCGCTGGCAGCGGGGGCATTTTACTTTTTACTGGGATGGAAACTCAATCCGATGTTCGCCGCGGCGGCTATGAGCCTGAGTTCGGTATTCGTGGTATCAAACGCACTCAGGTTGAGATATTTCAAAGCAAGAAGGAACGCGTCAGGGTTGTTCAACGAAAAACAGGAAGTAGTTTCGGATGGAGGTAGCCTTATGAAAAAAGAGATTGTTATCAATGGTATGCATTGTGAAAACTGCCAGAAAAAGGTCGAGGAAGCCCTGAACTCCATACACGGCGTGAAAGCCAGGGTTGATTTAAAGAAAAAGACTGCCACCGTTACGCTGGAGGCCGATATTGACGAGCAGACCTTTAAGAAGGCCATCAGCGATGCGGGATTTGAGGTGGTCTCCATAACGGAGAAGAAGGGACTTTTTGGCAGGTAGTCCAGAGACAGCATATCCGGAGGAAGAAAGATGAAAGCCGATAAAGTAAAAGTTACCAGGCTTTTAAAGACCGCCCGCGGGCAGCTTGACGGGCTCTTAAAAATGGTCGAGGACGACCGCTATTGCATCGATATCTCCATTCAATTGATGGCCACCCAGGCTATTTTGCGCAATATCAACCGCGAGGTGCTTCATGCTCATCTGAGGAGTTGCGTTGCGGAAGCCTTTGAAAAGGGGGATGCGCAGAAGAAAATAGAGGAAATCCTGGAAGTAATAGACAAGCTTTCAAAATAGTCTCCCCAACTAACTTTCCGGTTGATTTTTCGTTATCAATTAAAAGACCCTGGAATAAGTCTTGGTTACAAAGGATAATCAGGGCCGTAACGCATCTCGGGTCAGAAGTGTATTATATAGCGAAGGGTGGTAATACACTCTATCAAGTACTGACTGTACTGCAAAAAGGTATTACCTGAACATTTTGTCCAGAAAATTAGCTAAAAATTCGTTTTTTAGACCTTTTTGCACTTGAGTCAGTACTCAGAAATGGCAGTTATTACCACTGATAAATACAAGTTATCTACCTGTTTTATCCTGCTGCGGGAAGTATAATTTATAACTAATCGTCTTATACATGAAATGGCCTGCTGACATGAAGAAGCACGTTTAAGCCGCAGACAAGCGTTTGGGCTCATTCATTGTTTTACGCAGCTTTGCGGAGATACCGGAATTGACCGAGCGATATTGAGACTTCCGGCAAATAAATCTGGAAGGAGGTCAGGGGGATGTGGATTTTCAAATACCTGGTCTGTCTTGTCACAAACCACATTTGGGTTGGCTCAATCTACAGCTATTGCCTTCGTTGCGGGAAAGTAGAGGCTGAACGTTGTCATGATGTTGTGCCATGACAACCGGCGACCTGAAACAATATTTTGTTTTGCGCCCTTAAGTGTGGGATGAACAAGCAGAGGCAATGTACCTTAAAACCCAGTCCTGCTTCCGGATATCCTGTAAGAGCCCGGTTTACAGCTATACGCCTCCGGGTCCGAAAGATGCGGTCCTGCAACTAATCGGGAATTTAAAAGTATTGATTAACTCGCAAATGTGCTTATAACAGAAATATATTAAGCTTATAATTATCGGAAAAGCAAAGGAGTTTCCGATGGTAAATAAAGCGGAAATGATCCGGGTGGATCGGGAAACGTGTACTCAATGCGGTTTATGCGCCGCTGCCTGTCCCGGGGAAGTTCTCCAATTTCGAACTGGTGAATATCCCGTATTGCCGGAAGCACTGGAATCATACTGTGTCAGATGCGGGCACTGTGTCTCCGTATGCCCGACAGGCAGTCTGACGCACCATGACATGCCAGCGGAAGGATTTTCTCTTATCCGGGATGAACTCAAAATAAACCCGGAACAATGTGAACAGCTTCTGCGGAGCCGGCGTTCAATCCGGGCTTACAAGAGCCGGACAGTACCGAGGGAGATAATAAAAAGCCTGATTGAAACAGCCAGGTACGCTCCTACCGGCCATAACAACCAGGAAATAGAATGGATGGTAATAGACAACCCCGACCGGATCGCCGGTATTGAAATGATCGGCACGGACTGGATACACTGGATGATAAAAAATCGCCCGGGCATGGCTGGCGGATTTAACTTAAATATCATGCTTCAAAAACAGGAGCGGGACCATAACCTTTTCCTGAGGAATGCTCCTGCATTGCTGGTAACCCACGCCGCCAGAAATAATCCCATTGCCCTGATAGACTCTTCAATCGCCCTGAGCTACCTGGACCTGGCGGCTTTCAGCCGCGGACTGGGCTGCTGCTGGGCAGGGTTCGTCTATTTCATGGCCACGGGTTTCGCGCCTCTGATTGAAGCGCTGGACCTGCCTGACGGACACAGCGCTTACGGCTGCATGATGCTGGGATATCCCAGGTTCAGCTATCAAAGGATGCCCTTTCGTAAGCCTCCGGTCATTAGTTTTCAGGCATAACAGTCCGGTTTCAGATTGTAAAACGGAAAGAAATAGCGGGGAATCCGATATTTCTCGATGATCAGCTTGCCTTCTTGTCCGATTTCTGGTAAATTATATCTGTACACGGGGCCGTAGTCCACTGCGAACTACGGCAGGTATTAAGGGGCCGTAGTCCACTGCGAACTACGGCAGGTATTAAGGGGCCGTAGTCC
>JAFGOB010000001.1 GCA_016926695.1 Dehalococcoidales bacterium
ATAAGTAAACGGGAGACCCAAGACCAATAATTACTGAATATCTGTTTTCCAGTTTAAGTGGCTCTCACCTCCGGAAGGATGGTTCCCACAGTTCCGGAACATTGGCTCTATACCTACCGGAACTACGGCTCTCTAAGACCGGTGTACGCAATCGCGACCCGCCTGAAATAGAAGCGACAAGTCTGGAAAGATGGAATTCGGACACCAGAGGAACTTGTAGAATTATTGCCCCGAACCTTAACTGCCGGCAAGGTTAGAGTGCTGCCATCGACTCGTTAATAATATGGAAACAATAAATGAGGTGGTCCCCATTGGCTGGACAGGGATCACTCCAAGTTAAGGTGTGATCCTGCTATCCCATTCATACATGTAAGTCTTTGGTTATGGTTCTCGGATTATAGCATATGTTCTTTAACAACATCAATAGTGTTCGCAGCGTACTCCTCTGCCGGTGTTTTGTACCCCAATGATTGCACTACTTGACCAGTATTGTTTTAAACAGTTCCAGGTTTCTCCTGTACCGTTCATGATCACAAACTCGAGGGTCAAAGTCGTCCCTTTCTACCATTAATACGGGTATACCCAGTTCTTTTGTGATGGCATCCTTGATCATCAAGGCATCACCGGTAACAGTCCGGCAACCGATATGGAACCGGTTTATTACACCATCAACTTTTAATTTTTTACAACCTTCTACAATTAAAGCAACCCTTCTTGAAAGGGAGCCGTGCAATGAACCCGTGACATCCGATGCTGCCATCCTCTCGTAGATATCTTCGAGTTCACCCACATCAGGATAAGAGAAACTATGGTCAGTAGCTACTATGTTCATTCCCATTCCCTCTACCATATAGTCAAGTTCCGGGTCAGTGTAGTGCGAGGGGAGTATAGCTACTATTCTCGGGGCTTCTTTTTCTATTATTCCTATCCCTTTATCAACTTTTTCTTGCAGTTCTTCACACAGTGTGTTTAACGCATTGAGTAGCTCAGGGAGAAGCTTCCTGGTCAGCGGCAAAAATGCCAGACACGGCCAAAATGAGCGGTGGCTGTTTCTCAAAGGTGGGGGATCACTTTCATCAATCAACCTGTTTATTTTTCTCATAACGGGTCCTATTTCTTCCCTGATATTTATCGCTTCCTGTAACATACCTTCTGTTACCTCAAATCCCACCACTTCTTCAACTCTATTGCAGAGATTCTTCATACTCTTCCCAGCTAATTCAATAGCACGTTTTGTCGCTTCAGAATACTCCGGAAGGTCTCTGTCTTGGCAAATTCCAAGGTTATATATGGGTATGTCATAGAGCTCGTGGAGCAATTCTATTGTCTTCGGAGATGCTTCACACAGTGAATCCGAAGTAATCAGCAGGTCTGGCTTCGGAACCAAATCCAGAGCAAATAGTCCAGCCAGTGTTTTGACATTACCGCAATGAGCTACTTTCCCGGCTTTCAGCCACCTCTCTTCGGCTGCTTCTAATACGGGAACTATTTTGCCGAAGACGGAACCTAGTATTAACTGGAGTACCTGAGCAAGGTGTGCCGTATAGATATCTTCGGATTTGGCTGCCAGCGCAGAGCCTAAAATAGCGAAAGTCGGTGCCATGAATGCATAAATTATCTTTTTCTTGCCTTCCTCCCTTGCCAGCATCAAAGCGGTCAAATCTTTTATAAACAAACGCAGAAGTTTCCTCACGCCTTTCATTTCCACGGCATAGTACTTATGAAGCCGTTGTTTACTACGTTCGATGTCCCCGGAAGCTATACCCAGCTTATCGAAAGCCCTCTTTATCCGGGGTAATTCTGATTCAATTTCTTCGGTTTCAAAACCACACAGTTGTAGCAATTCAATCATTGGACATAGCCCTCCCTTTTACTACTTCGATAAATGCTTCTATACGGGTAGTAAACTGGCCGGAACTTCCCTTGCTATAATCCGTTTCAAGTATAAGCATGGGAATATCGTGCTCCTCCATCTTCCGGGTAAAATAGTACGATTCAGCATCGTAAGTCTCACAACACAAAAGCTCATACCAGATAACGCCGGCCACATTGAACTCTCTAACCAGTTCGAGGGCAAAATCGAGCCTTTTCTTTGCCGAATTTTTCATAAAGGCGCATGGCAACCTGTCTCTCAGATAACCCTTCGCCAGAGACTGGATTAAGTCCCCTTTGTTTTCGATTTCCTGCCAGTAATATCTTATGCCTTCGCATATGTCTTCGATAACGATATTACCCCCTGCCTTTTCAACCAGTTCCAGTACCTGGTAATCGCCGTATGCCACATTGGGTCCGAGCAGGAGAAGTCTGGGCGCATCCGCAGTATTACCGGACTTGTTCTCTTCTAATTTACTGAAAACGGATTCCAGTACCTCTACCATGAAATCCGGGTCTGCGTAATAAGAAGCATGGTTGAGCTTTATCAAGTCGGTGCCGTTAATTGGAGACTGAGCCGCCCGGCGGGACAAACTTAGTTTTTTCAGTAACTCCCGCATCCGGTTATACAGTTCGATTGAATTACTGATTCGCGTATTTGTAATCTCATTTCCAGTTAACGATTGCAGCCTTTCGGCAAGCACTCTCAATCTGTTGGTATAGTAGTCCAGTTCGAACTCTCCGTCATACTGGTGCGGGATTCCTAGTTTGAATATTTCCAAATCACCGTTGTATTCCCATATTTCGGCTACCTTCTTCAAATGCTGACAGGTGATGGGTGCTATGAGCATATCAATCATGCTGTAATATGGATTTTCCCCAGACATCATCTCCCCGAGTTGGGCTCTGGCGAAAGGGCAAATGACATCTGACACTACCGACAATGCGCTATCGGCAACCTGAAAATTGCCCCCGTGGATCAGGCACACAGGTATCGCACCAGACGCGTAGATTAGTTCTTCCGGAACGTAGTTGCCAGGGAAATAGCCAACTAACTTAATGCCATTTTCTTTGGCTTCTTTTAATTGTTCGGGCCTATTCTGCATGTGAGTAACCAGATTCGTTTCCTGCATTGTATCAACCAATCCTTCTCAAATAATTAGGTACTTTTTGATTTAAGTTTATTCGGTAATTTGAGTCCTAAATGTTTTAACGCTTTGTCGTGCAATTTCGAAAGAAGAAAACGCAATTCCGTCTGTTCGTCCGAACTTAGTATCGACACGATAGATTTGATTGACTCCCGTCTGGAGGACTTGCGGTATAGCTCAAGACCTTTTTCGGTCAGTTCGATACGTACCATATTTTTTCTGTCCAAGTCTTTTACTTTTCTTTCAAATCCAAGGTTCTTTTTCAAGAATTTCCCACCTTATAATTAAGTAATGTGAAGAAAATATTCTTTTTCGGAGATAAGATAAATCAGTCTTGACAAACATTTGGAAATTTGCCTAGCATGCAGCCTACATAATATCTAAAACGATTATTGTATATGTACGATATCATATACTTTAAGTAATTGCAAGATCAACCGTCGCAGAGACTATAACCAGGGCCTTAAAACTAGGCAATAGATAGTAAACCTGAAAGGTAAACTCTATTACAATCATTCTTGTTTCGAAAAAAACTTTACTTACGGTAAAAGTGCTTGACAAGGTTAAAAAGATAGGTATAAGTTAAGTTTAATGGCGGTGGTAGATGGAAAAGGCAACCCGATAGGGTTATTGGTAGCCAGTTACTACCCATTTGAAATAAAGTTGACCGAGCCAACTCTCGCGACGGTTCGAGTATCTCAACCAAATCGTAAATCTAAGAGCAGGCCAAAGGAGTTGGTAGCAGATAAAGAAGATGGCAGCCAACCGTTTCGACAAAGGCTACCTGAAAGAGGCATAAACCCTAAACCTTTTAAGTCTGAATATGTCCGCTAAAATTGGGCAGGATGGTTCATTTCCCCAGGTATTTCAGAATATTTCTGGCTGCTATGCGCCCGGAGTTCGTAGCAAAAGCTGAGGCAGTTCCTGAGCCCGCCTGTATGGGATAGCTATCACCGTACAGGCCGCCTGCATCGAGACCGCCAGCGTACAATCCCGGTATGGCATTGTCTTTATTATCGATAACTTCCATCTTTTCATTTATTTTGATACCACCGTTGGTACCCAGGCACACTGTGTGGGCTTTGACAGCATAATATTTAGGTCCTACCAATGGATACAGGTATTGCAGATCCTTAGCAAAGAGGTCATCATGACCTTTAGCACAGAATAAGTTATATTCTTCGATAGTAGAACGTAATGTATCAGGCATGACTTTCATTTTATTGGCTAGATCCTCAATGGAATCTCCCTCCATAATTTCTTCTGGTTTGCTTTGCAGCATTACTTGAAGAAATTCGTAAAAACCCACTGGTTTGCTGCCTGGCGGGTTCTCTATTCCCACGTTCTTTATGATGCCTTTTGCATGCACCCGCTTGATGATGGAATCATCGAAAACGCTAAAATTGTATCCTTCCCTGTAGCGGGCGCTCACGTTGCCCTTTGATGAATCATAAAAGGTTATGCTCTCGTCGCAAAAGCGCCTTCCCCGAGGATCCACCCAGAGGTCCGGCTGGTTCACGACAAAATCTAATGGATTTTTAGGGGTGAAATTAGTGAAGCGGTTTATTTCCAACCCACTGATATTTTCCTTTGCAGCCCCTACCTCAAATGCCATCCTGATACCGTCTCCCATCTTACCCACACTTCCTACCGGAAACAGGTCGACATCCAAGTCAAAGCCCATGTATTTCTTTATCCACTCCCGGTTATTGATATACCCGCCTGTGGCTATCATTACAGCCTTTGATCTGACCGATATCTCTGTATCATCTTTTTCCGCAATCACTCCAAAAATCCTGCCATCTTGTTTGAGGATTTTTTTTACTGAATTAGACGCAAAAATCTCAACTCCCTTTTCCTTGGAGCGTACGACGAGTGCCCTGATCAAAGCCTCACCTTTTCCCTTGACTACATGATATGTCCGGGGCACATTGGGCATGTTAATCGTCACTTCGGTAAATTCCACTCCCTGATCCAATAGCCATCTAATAGTGTTGGCAGACTCGTTGACAAAAGCTCTCACCAGCCGAGCATTGGCCTTCCAATGGCTGTATTCCATAAAGTTCTTAAAGGCTTCGTCTCTACTATAGGTTATGTATTTCTTTTTCTGCATATCGCTTTCTACGGCAAATGTACCCTCGCAGAAATTAGAAGTTCCCCCCAAGGCAGTTTGCTTCTCAAAAACGATGACATTAGCGCCACCTTCTGCTGCTGTCAGGGCTGCGCTTAAACCCGTTGCACCGCTGCCTATCACTATCAGGTCTACTTCTTTATGTGACTGGATCATGTTGTTCTCCTATTATTTGAAAGGATAAATTAAAAAATCTTTGATAAAATATTACTGTATCTCCCAGGGTTGCCTATTAGGATATCTTTTATCATAAGGCAGAGACAAATCGGGCCACCATTTCTCAGGAACAGGCTCTTTCCATAGACTTATCCGACCATTATCAGCGCGTATTTTTATCCAGGCTAGCCAGTTAGGATCATCTCTTTGTGGAAAATCTTCCCTGAAGTTCAAGCCCCGGCTCTCAGTTCTTAAGAGACAGGTCTTGAGCACTATTTCAGCGCCCAGAATCATGTTTTTCGTCTCGTGGACCAAACGTAATTCGTGACTATCCCGGGCAAATAATTTAGGGGCATAGTGCTCCTTGAAAAATTCAACATTGGTTAGCGCCGCTTGCAGACGGTCACCATGTTTGATAATGAGAACGTAATAAGGCGCCAAAGTATTTAAAAGCATCTGTGTTACCCACCTGGGGCTAAAGCCTTTTTTACGTTCCAGAGGCTCATACAGAATACTCTTTTTCCTGGTCAAATCTTCCTCATCTATTACAGTTTTGCCAGATTGCAAGGCATATTCGGCGGCGCCCCGTCCGGCGCGGGCACCAGTCACTCCTCCGGGCACCAGCCCTCCCCAGAATGCTGCCAGATGACCGCAAGTGTCGCCTGCCACATAAAGTCCGGGCAAAGTGGTGGCACATTTTGTGTTTACCGGCCAGACACTGGCTCCGAGTACAGTACCGGTATTGCATCCGGATAACAAATATTTTCCACGATTGTGAGGGTCAAAGCCTACTCGCTCACTTTCCATAGCATCTGACCTCAGCTGCCGTTTCCACATTCGCTCTACATCTTCAGATGTAGCATTGGTAAGGTCATGATAGATTGGTCCCTGACCTTGGTGGAATGAGACGTCCAGTCCGATGCCACTTTCATAGCCGTGCGCCAGTTTAACACCCTCGGCATCCGTATAACAGCGATAAACGGAGCGCGCAGCTCTAGCTCCTCGCCAGGAAGGGTACTCCGCCGAACCCGCCTGAGCGCTAAAAGTATCTCTCCCTATTAGTTCAGCACCTGCTCGGTAAGCTATCGCCTGTCCATCTCCAGTTAAGTAATGGTTATCCGAGCCGGGCTGTTTCAAAGTCCAGCCACCTGTGCTGGCAACTACAGCTTTGGCTTTGAAGATATAATAGTCTAAACCCCCGACCGGAAAACCGATTGCTCCAACGACTTTCCCGTCATGTATCAGCAAATCAGTAATCGTGATTTTATCTATGATTCTAACACCAGTTTTTAATGCCTGTTTCCTGAGTGGGGGAGCCACACCTCTTCTAACAATGCGCGCCTGAACAAATGGCGGATAGATGGTATAAAACCTACCTTCTTTGCCTTCTTCTATGGGAAATTCAACCCCCCAGGCATCCAGATCCTGATAAATTCCCCAGGACTCTCTCATCACAATCTCAGTCCATTCGCGGTTGTTGAGATATTCACTCTCTTCGTTGATTCTCTTCAGAGTAGCTTCAAAGTCACTGCCTAGTTCAGGATTGTAGACCGTGAAGTTCATGCCCGCATTCATAGTACAGCCGGATTTACCCACATAAGATTTATCCACCAGGGTGACATCCAATCCCTGCTCTCTGGCTTTGATAGCGGCAAAACACCCGGCAATACCTCCCCCAATCACCAAGATATCCGTTTCCACTATATTCTCTACTGGCATGAATCTTTCTCCTTTAATAGATATAGGAAGAGCAATTGTGAATATTAACTACCTCCAGCCTACCATCAGGGGTTCTGACCTCCATGGTGAGACATATATCGCTTTTTTAGGGCAATCCAGTTCACAGTATGCGCAGCACATACATTCCTCAGGATACTTGATAATTGCTTTGCGGTTATCTTTATCTATTCTGATTACATCCATTGGGCAGCTGTTGATACAAACTCCACAGCCATTGCATAATTCAGAGTCAATTTTCTCAATGGTCATTAATATACCTCCCAAGAATATGCCATTTGGTTTTGGCTGTAAATAGGAATATCCAATCTTTGAATTAAAGCATACCTCAGAATTAATAAAATCCAAACAATTACTTTGGTTTTACTAACACCATACTACGAAGGCACTTAACGCTATTAAATTAATGAACGTCAAATGTCTTCAGATCAGAAGAGGGGTTGGCTTCCAGCCAACCCCTCTCTACATGTGTGCAGATTCTATTTATCTAACCACGTAGTTTCTACGTGATATGTATTAGGATTAACCGCCGTGTACAAGGGTAGATCTTTTACATACGTATTGGCAATGAATCTATTACTCGTAAGTACCACGGGAGTCACTTGAGCGTATTTATTGAAAGTGAGGTCCGCCCACTTCCAGGCCAGCGGCTGGCGTGTCGCTGTATCCACCGCCGCATTGGCTGCCCGAATTGCATCGGTGAGTTCCTGATTTTTGTAAATGCGCTTACAACCTTGCGGGCCGGTTGGATCTACATCGTAGACATAAGTCGAGCTGTAGGAAAGCCTGTTCGGATTGGGAGGCTGCTGGAAATAAATAATTCCATTGTTCCAATCCTGTGTGTACTGGATATAGGCTGCCATAGAGAGCTGATTGATCTTGGCCCGGATGCCCACATCATTCAACATCGCCTGCATGGCATTAGTTAATTCCAATGCGTAAGGGTGAGTAGCACACGTAATTGTAGTATCGAAGCCGCTGGGATAACCTGCCTCGGCCAGCAACTGCCTGGCCTTCCCCGGGTCAAAGTTATAGCTGGCTATATTGGGATTGTGCGCCCAGGTACCCTCGGGATAATGCTGATTCGCGACCATGCCGCTACCGCCCAGTATGTTTTTCACCAGTGACTCCCTGTCAAGGGCATATCCCATGGCCTGCCGTACCTGCAACTTGGAGAAAGGAGAGTCTGCGTTGGCTCCATCCGCAATCAGAAATACGAAAGCGCCTATGCCTGGAGTATCCCGGATGTAATATTTTGAATTACCCCTCATCTGTTGAACTTGAGGGGTAGAGGGATCTACACATACATCAACTTCTCCGGCCATAAAAGAGTTAAACCGGGTCGTGGTATCTTTAATCATATAATATTCAATCCCGTTGAGGTAGGGTTTACCGCCCCAGTAATCATCGAAGGCAACATATTTTACGCTGACATCCACGGTATGGCTGACGAACTTAAAAGGTCCGGTGCCGATGGGATTCTGTTTAGCCCAGGCATCTCCCTTTGTTTTTAAGGCAGTGGGTGAGACGACGTAGAGACTGACGGCATCACTCAACGCATCGGCATTCCACTTAATAAGATTTACTCTGAATTTATAATCATCCAGAATATCGATGGATTTTATGTTTTTCGTACTGGTCGTCTTCAGAGGCATATGATATTCGTAGATGGCGTTGACGGCGGCCGCATCCATGGTCGTGCCGTCATGGAACTTGACCCCTTTTTTCAAAGTTATCGTGACGGAGGCTGTTTGAGGATCGACTGTCCAGCCTTCGGCCAGCCAGGGAATGGTGTTGCCTTTACCATCGATAGTGGCCAAGTTTTCAATGCACGGTGCAGATAAAAGTGCATCATTGGATACTGAACCTGTCTCCGGCAAGCCGAGTGCGGTGGGTCCGGCGGGCACACCGAGTTTTAAGGTGCCGCCTTTCTTAATCGCGGCAGTGGGTGCAGAGGTAGTTGTAATTATCGGAGCTTGGGATGTAGCAATGGGTGCTTTAGTAGTAGTAACAGGGGCGCTAGAGGTAGTCACCGGGGCGGAAGTAGTGGTAATGATGGGGGCCTGGGTGGTAGTCGTCGCCGGATTGGAGCAGGATATAATAAGAAGAGCTAATAGCAATACC
Source organism: Dehalococcoidales bacterium (assembly GCA_016926695.1). Next base: position 9,169 of record JAFGOB010000001.1, read on the forward strand.
ACAGATATTGTTAGAATTAACCAGTACCTTTTACTCATTGAATCCCTCCCTTATTTTTTAGCTCAATAAAACACCTGTTTACGATGTTTCTCAAATTAAAATGACATTTACCGAGTTATTTTGTTTTGAGCCAAATTACCGAGATTATAAACCCCGATGGGAAATATTGAGTAAGTTCTGGATGCAAATAACCTCTATTTTTAATTATGGATTATTCTTATGGCATATGCCATGGCAGAGTCTCCCTTACATCCAGATTAACGCTTATCTCTTACCCTAATAGTCCGATTATTTTTCCGGCATCGTCTAACTTTTCCAGCCGGTCGACCGATCCGATTACATCATCAATCACACCGGGGGTTAGCGGTTTGATAGAAAAGGAGGCACAGTCCCGGAATTTAGCAGAGCACTCCTCAAATGATAAGGGAGTCTCACCGCTTTCATGAAAAGCCTCTACCTTTTCAATTTCTCCCATTCTGTTTTTCAGCAGCATACTTATCCTGGCCGGGCTGACGCCGTGCCGGTTTAAACCGGGGTCCAGTAGAGCAGTAATTTTGGGAGCGAATGAAAGAACGGCGGGATTTTTTATTCCCTCCGGGCTGAAGTCTTCCAGGGTGACGTTGCCCTTCACCAGGGCTACAGCGACTGTCCAGGGCACGCTGAACTGGGCATCCACAATATTCCGCGGAGAGCGTTTTATTTCCAGAGGCTGACAAAAACCATAAGCAGTTTCTCCGGCATACACTATTACTTCCTGTATATGCTCCGGCCGGATATTGTATTTCGATTTCAGGAAGAGAGCGGCGTTGATAAAAGCATGAGTGAACCCGCAGCAGGGATATCTTTTAAAATCAAGGCGGGCTCCCTCAAAATTTTTTCCCAGGTCAGAGGTCAGCTTTTGGGGATCATAATTTCCATTGAAGTATATATTAAATAGTCCTGAAGGTCCTTCAAGCGGGTCCCTGGCTCCGGTAATTCCTCTCTCTGCCATCAAGGCTGCCGTAATACCGGCCCTGGAGGCAAGTCCTGGTCCCATCCTTTTAGCGAGAGCACCATCGCTAACCCCCGAACCACTACCGCTGCATTGATGGTAAGCCAAACCCATGGCATTAATCATCCTGTCCTGATCAAGATGCAGCAGTTTACCGGCCATGACCGCGGACCCCAGGACGCCGAACAGGGTCGTAGGATGCCAGCCAACTGTCCTGTTACCGCTGACAGGCCTGATGGCGAGTCCTAATCTGGATTCGAAGTCGCCTCCCAGAGCCATAGTCGCGATTAACTCTTTCCCGCTGACACCACCCATCCGCTCCGCCATGGCAAAGCACGTAGAGACTGCCACACACCCGATATGGACCAGGGCTTCCCGATGTCCGTCATCGTAGTCCAGGGCATGGATCATAGTCCCATTCACCTGGGCGGCATGAGGGGCAGGACATTTGAGATCATAGCCTATAATAGCGCTTTGGTCACGGCCTCCCCACTCCTTCACTATATCCACCAGTTCCCTTATACCGGCTTTGGATGAGCCGCCTATGGCCGTAGCCAGACTATCGATGATCTCCTTTTTTACCGCCTCAACTGCCTCAGCCGGAAGGTCATCATAGGTTGTATTCACCAGATATTGGGCGAATAGCTGAGTTGCATTCATTATTCCACCTCAGGGTTTGTTTGTTGGAATACTATTTTATACCGCCGGAGATGTTGAAGTATTCTCCGGTGATGTAAGTTGACATGTCGGAAACAAGGAAATAGGCCAGATCAGCAATTTCTTCAGGAGTACCAAGCCGGCCCAATGGTATGAAGGTACCAGCTTTTTGGTAGTCATTTTTTCGGACTTCATCAATACTGATACCCTGATTTTCAGCCATTTTCGAAAAGGCGCTATCTCTTAAATTCGTAATAATAGCCCCGGGATTAATTGCGTTAACATTTATTTTGTATTTTGCTAATTCCATCGCCAGACTTTTCGTTAGTCCGATGACGCCATGTTTCGAAGCGGAATAAGCACCACTCCCGGGTACGCCGCTCAACCCGGCCATTGAAGCAATAAGCACAATTTTACCCCCTTTGTTGCGGGTAACCATTTCCCTGGCCACGGCCCTGGCTACGAAAAATGTGCCGTTTAGATTCACGTCGATAATATCTTTCCAATCATTGTCTGAGATATCGATGATGGGAGTCCCTACCGGACCTCGAATGGCTGCACAATGCACCAGGATATCAACCTTGCCGAATTTCTTTATGGTTTTATCAACTGCTGCATCGACATCCTGGCTGCGACAAATATCCATTGTGAGAGCCAGTCCGTCTTTTCCCAGGGCTTTTATTTCAGCCACCTCGGCATCCAGACCTCCCCAACCTTCATCTCCAGGAAAAAGGCTTGGAGGATCTGCAATCTTATCAGTGACAACTACGCAAGCTCCTTCTCCAGCTAATCTTAAAGCAATTGCATGCCCCATACCTCTCTTGCTGGCTGCACCCGTAACGAAAGCAACTTTTCCATCAAGACTCATCATGAATATTCATCCTCCTTGTTTTTACCAGAGTGTGTAGTAGCAACTCTTCAAAAGATAAAGAATGTCTTTTTACCTTTTCCTTAAAATAAATTCCTAGAAGACCCCTCTCAGCCTGGGATCGAGGGCGTCTCTTAATCCATCTCCTACCATATTAATAGCCAATACCACCAGCATTATCGCAAGGCCGGGTGCAATAGATAATAAAGGGGTTGTGATGAGAAACGGGTATCCTGAATTAACCATTGACCCCCAGGTGGGTGTGGGAGGTGATATTCCAATGCCCAGAAAGCTCAGGGAAGCTTCCATTATAATGGCAGTACCCAGATTCGTGGTGAGTAACACCAGCAAAGGCGGAAATGAATTTGGTAACAGATGCTGGAACATCACACGTAAATTGCTGGCTCCGATGGAGCGGGCGGCAACAACATAGTCCGATTCTCTCAGTGAAAGGATTTGTCCGCACATCAGCCGGCAATAGGTCGGCATCATTCCGATACCCAGGGCTACCAGGACATTCTTCAGCCCGCCACCGAGCAGAGCTGCAATAGCCAGCATCAGCACTATGGGAGGGAGAGCCAGGAGCGCATCTGTGAACCTCATAATAATTGCATTCACCAATCCCCCGAAATAGCCTGCGATCAGTCCCAGCAACATCCCCAGAACACCGGCAATACACACCGCCACTACTCCCACCAGGATGGATATCCTGGTACCGTAAATAAGGCGGCTCATTACATCCCGTCCATATTCGTCAGTACCTAGCAGATGCTCTGAGGATGGTGGTTGCCGCATTGACTCCAGGTCCTGTTTGATGGGATCAGCGGGTGAAATCCAGGGAGCAATGATAGCTACGATGATTGCAGCCAGGGTTATTACAATGCCGGCGATTACTACCTGCCGTTGGGACATGACTTTAATCACCCGGCGCAGCTCGCTGACCCTTGGTTTCATACTTTCTATTTCTGGATAGGTCTCTTTATAAGTCATAACTATGCTCACCCATATCTGATCCGGGGATCGATCCATGTGTAGGAAATGTCGACCAGCAGATTTACCAGGCAGACCGCGATTCCCATTATTAAAACTCCACCCTGTACAACAAAATAGTCCTTGGTGAAAGCGGAATCCACCAGCAATCTGCCCATACCAGGTATATTCAGTACGGTCTCTACCAGCACTGAGCCGCCAAAAAGAGTACGCACCTGTAGACCCAATAAAGTTATTACCGGAATGAGGGCATTTTTTAATGCATGGCTGATAACGATGGTCCGCTCTTTTAAACCTTTAGACCAGGCCGTTCGAATATAGTCCTGGTGGATTATTTCCAGCATACTGGAGCGTGTCTGGCGGGCTACTACCGCCAGAGCTGGGATAGCCAGCAAAATTACAGGGATGATCGTATAACGCACGCTATTCCCAAAATCAACCGTTGGCGAAACCCAGCCCTGGATTGGCAGCCAGTGTAGATATAGACCGAAGATAAGGACTCCGATGATGCCCAGCCAGAAGATAGGGACACAGACCCCGGCTGTCGCCATGAGAACCAGTACCTGGTCCAGAAAAGACCCTCTTCTTAAAGCGCTGATCACTCCGATAAATATTCCCATCACGGCACTTACGATCAGGGCCAGTAAAGCCAGGTATGCAGTAATCGGAAGACGCTGGAAAAAAAGGTCAGTTACCGGATATCCATAGCGAATTGATGTACCCAAATCGCCTCGAAGAGCATTAGCTATCCAGCTAGTATATTGGACAATAAAAGGTTTATCTAATCCTAGATATGCTCTGGCCTGGGCTACCTGTTCAGCAGGCGCAGTTGGGCCGAGCATCACCTCGACCGGGTCTCCGGGGATCAGCCGAATAAGCAGAAAACAAACAACCGAAAGGATGATCAGGGTAAACAAAGTCTGAATTAGTCTGCGGATAATATAAGTCGACAAGAAAAATTCCTTTTTTTATTAGTCCGGAATCAGATTTCAATAGTTACAGTTTGCCGAATAAGCTATAAAAAACGGGGAATAAGTTTGCCGTTTTGCGGCAAACTTATTCCCCATCTCTCTTAACGATCCAGCCAGGCAGTTTCTGCATGATAGGAATCAGGAGTAACCGCAGTATATAAATTCAGATCTTTCACCTGCACTTCGAATTCTCCTTTGTTTATGTGCCCGTCAACCCGAATATGCCTGTATCGGCCTGGAAAGTCATATATGCTATCATATATGTTAAACTAGTAAGACGGAGTATAACACAGGCCAAAATACAATGTCAATGATTAATTGTCATAAAGTGTCACAAGCTAATTTTGGTATGGACTTTCGGGACTTTTTTCGTATGGCTGATTCCGGGCGTTAGTTTGATATTCAGGCCAGCCCTCGTGGAAAGTTTAGCTGTATAATTACGGATGCCAAGAATACTAGAACTCATTCAAATATCATTGCTTTATTGCAAGAGGTGGAGTTTATGAAACTGAAAGAGAAAGTGGCTATCATTACCGGTGGAGGAAGAGGCATTGGCAAAGCTATTGCCACGACTTTTGCCGCCGAAGGGGCCAGGGTTGTAATAGCATCGCGTACTATATCCAGGCTGAAAGAGGTAGCAGACGAGATTAATTCCAGGGGTGGTTCAGCCAGGGCCATCCAAACCGACATTTCTGATGAGCAACAGATACAGAACATGGTTACACAAACTCTGGAGGAGTATGGTCAGATAGACATACTGGTCAATAACAGCGCAAATGCAGCAGTTATACGCAACAAAGTAGTCGATATGAGCCTGAGCGATTGGAATAAAGAACTGGCCGTCACTCTTACAGGTGTTATGCTCTGTTCCAGAGAAGTACTTAAGTATATGATTCCCCGTAAAATAGGCAACATCATCAATTTGGGCAGTATCGCCGGGACCTATGGACATCCAGGAAGGAGCGCTTACTGCGTCAGCAAATGGGGCATAATCGGTTTGACCATGACTCTGGCTATTGAGGTAGGTATGGATAATATCCGGGTGAACTGCATCAGCCCCGCTGCTACCAGTACTGAAAGGTTTGATGATATCCAAAAATCCAAAGCTGCAACCCAGGGTATGTCCTATGCAACCCTGATGGCTAATGAAATCCTGCCGCACTACTCCTTGAACAGGATCGGTAGTCCTGAGGAAGTGGCCGGAGTAGCCGCATTTCTGGCCTCAGATGAATCCAGCGCTATCACCGGTCAGAACTTAATTGTCAACTGCGGCTTCCATCCCATGTTCCCATAGCTGGATCTGAGGTTTTTATCCTTTAAATATTGTGTTGTATTAGGCTTCCGGAGTTCTCATGACAGAAGCCCGGGGAAAACCTTGATTGCGAACTAACCTCTGCTTTACTCGCCTGTTATAGGCTAAGCACTAGCAGAGGCTTTTTCGTTTAGGCAAGCAAGTTCACACCTGTTTTAGAGGTATCGCGTTCAGTCCAGGATGAACCCCTCTCAAATCCAAGTATTTCCTTTACCAGACAGGTTTTCGCTTCGGGACCGCTCAGTATAATGAGTGCTGTTGCTTTTCCTGCAATAGTCAGCACCAGCTCTCCTTCCGGTATCAAGCCATTCTTTACCGCCAGTAATGTACACCCAAAACAGACCCTGAATCCCTGGCTGATGACAGTTAAAAGAGATAAATCCACGCCGGCATCAATATCTAGCGGACGGAGATGTTCTGCAACACCAAAGGGAGCTAGTTTCGCCCTGCGTGCGGCCTGCTCATTACGCAGGGCGAGAGGTTCTCCCACGTTTAAGTAGTCAGGGACGTAGTATACTTTTACTCCTTCTTTTTCCAATTCCCGGCGGGTTTCATCGGTAATAGAAATGAAAGTGCCCAGTATCCCCTTGCTGATCTGCTCTTCTTTCCACTTCCTGGTTTCAGCATTATCCGCCTGAGAGATTATAAAAGGCATTATCGCCCCTTTGGCGTTGGTGACTACAGTTAGATTGATTTTATTTTGTAAATTGCGGCTCATCTCTAGGAATTTCATGGCGGTATACCCGCTGGACCAGGCAATAACAGCGTGGTGTATTCGCAGCTCTTCTGCCCTCCTGATAGAAATCGAGAGTATTTCGTCAGTATTCCGGCGCTCCGGTGTATCAAAGTATAATACTTCCTTAATCATGTGTTTCTTTCCTCCCATAATAATTGATCCTGGTTCCTTGCTTAAAAACAATGTAATAATCCCAAATCTCTGTATTTTCAGAAAAGAATCAACGTCCATAGAAAAATCTGGGCGGTCTTAGATCCTGCCAGATTTCATTACAGGCAATTATTTCTTTCGGAGTCAACTTGATTTCTGCAGCGCACAGGTTCTCATCCATCTGTTTGATAGAAGTAGCACTGCCAATAGCCGCAGTTACAGTCGGACAATTCAAGGTACAGGCCAGGGCAAACTGGGGCAGAAGACGGGCTTCTTGTGCTGCGATCTGACCCACCTTGTTCACGGCTTTGAAATTAGCTTCTGACCAATAACGCATGTAGTATCCTTTTTCCAGGGCAAAGCGTGTACCAGCCGCGGGAGGCTGGCTGAAATCATGTTTTCCTGTAAGTAAACCCGCTGCCAGGGGATTGTAACAGGTCAGCCCAACAGCTTCACTGTCACATAGAGGGACCAGCTCATATTCGATATCACGAGTAAGCAAGTTATAAGGTGTCTGTATACAATCAAATCTGGCAATATCATGCATATCACTGATCCACAATGCTTTAGCCAGCCTCCAGGCATGGAAGTTAGAACAGGCAATATAGCGGCTCTTGCCCTGATGTACCATATCATCCAGGGTTCTCAGTGTTTCATCCATAGGTGTGTCTTTATCCGGGAAATGCACATAATACACATCGACATAATCAGTTTTTAACCGGCGCAGGCTATCCTCTATTCCTTGCATCAGATGTTTACGGGAAAGGCCGCTATCATTAACCCCCGGCCCGGATTTGATAGCCGCTTTGGTAGCCAGGACAGCAGATTGCCGCCCCCTGGATATAGCTTTGCCCAGCACCTCTTCGGAACGGCCCGCCACGTATGCGTCTGCTGTATCAATAAACCTGACCCCCATAGGTCATGGGTGAAGAATCACGAATTTTCTCCTGGTAACTATCGAACAATCCTACCGCCTGCCTTAAGGCAAATAGATGTTCCTCCCGCCAGTTGCCCTGTAGCGCCTTAGCAATGGTGGCTTCATCTTTCTTACAACCTTCGTCTCTCATTGCCGCCAGCCTCTGAGGATTACACTCCCCGGCGATAATTGCCCGGATGATGCGCATGCCGGTAACTCTGGTGATGTCCACCACTGCTTGATGCACCAGCACATTCATTTGCACCAGCGCTTTTTGCATATGCTGGATGTGCTGGGCCGCATACGATACCAGCATTCCTCTCTGGCGCGTGTAGGAGCGCAGGACAACCTCCTGATCTTCTGGCCGGAAAGCCCCAGATAGCAAACCAAAAGTATGGAGTCGCTGCAACTACTGACAATCCAGAACATCAGTTTTACGTCCGGGGACTCGTTTGAGATGCTGGGGAGATACCAGGTATAGTTTGAAGCCGCGCTGATCTAATATCTCATATAAGGGGATCCAGTATACTCCTGTGGATTCCATAGCCACCGTGTCTACACCGCAGGCCTTAAGCCAGTCTGCCAGGCGCTCCAGATCAGCGGTAAAAGCCGGAAACGTTCGTACGGGTTCTTTGTCCCGGTCTACCGGCACCGCCACATAGTGATTCTCTGCCCCTACATCGATCCCAGCGGCATTGAGATGGATTTGCTTCAGGGAAGGAGGCAATTTTGGGGACTGACTTGCACTTCGAGCTTTGCGTGCCATGCTTTGATCTCCTTTTTACGAGTAGTAACGACAAACTGAGAGGTGAGGAACGCCAAAGAAAACAATCTCTGAAACGGGATCCTGCCGCTGGTCACCAATGACATACATGTTCGTTCCTCAAGACCACGCTCGCGAACGGGCACAAAGGCACCAATGTCTCTCCGGCCTTCTTCCTCCCGTGTGTCGCTTTCTCTATCATAAAGCGGTATAATGCGAGTTGTCACGTGGGTTCATTGACTTCATAGGGCAGCCCCCGCTGCCTGCTTTGGCTCGTGAATACTTCCATGTCGGGATTGTAGGGATCTTCCAGATAGTGGAGACTAATCTCTTTTATTTTCTGCCGGTAAATACCTCCCTGAGGTAAAAGGCTAATGCCATAACAATAGCGCTCTTTATCGCTGCCGAAGCGTACTTTACGACAGGCACATGCCAGCCTGACTATCTGATTGGAAAATCTGAAAATCTTTTCAATATCCTCGATCGGCAGGACCTGTCCGAAGTGAGTCTGCTTCCGTCTGTTAGACATATACGGCGATAGCACTGCTCTAACTAAAGCCGGCGTTTTCTGGATTTGTACGAGTTTTTCAGCCTCCTTTATAAGCCCTTTCAAGTTCAATTCTAGATTATCCACAAACCGCAGCCGCTTAAGGTCATTTAACAGAACATCAGAGTATTTTTTGGCCTGCAGATACCATTATTCACCTTCACCGTGTTTATGACAAAATTCACACATCGCCAGTACCTCCTTTGTTTTATGCCGCAAAAAGCATCCCGGGTACTGAGACAAACATATATGTTGTCATATATGACAACAGTGTAATTAATACTTATTTTACTGTCAATACAAAAATTATACTGTTACTTTTTAAAATTACTCTTCAATTATCCACTGCGAATTGTCTGTGGATGGAATAACAGGTAGTACCAGATGGGATGGATGATACTTATCAAAGTAAATCTTGTGGCTGACGGTTTTATGCATGGGAAGGTGGTAATTGCCCCACATCCCAAACGGGGACATAAGATTATCCTGACTACGGATTACGACCTTCAGGAAATTACCCGGTTTAATCTGAATCGAGGTAGGTAGCATTTCGATCTGATACTCGCAGATTTCTCCGGGTGTGACTGGTTGCGGATTATTAAAGTGATGATACGGCCTCCAAATCTTGGAGCGCTCCTTATCTATAGCTCGAAATGATGCCTTGAGATAGCCCCTGCTAAACACAGTTTCTTTACCCGAAGGCGTGACTTCCATGAGGTCAACCATGAAATTCGTATCATCTGAATCGATGGACGCATACAAATACAGTGCGATAGGCCCGGTGATTTCTGTAATAGCGGAAAATGGAGGTGTCTGGTACCCCACTGAATGAACGATGGGAGTAACATCGAGAGATGGCTGTATGAAGCCATCCGGCTCTAACTCTGTATTGACAGGTTCCATCATGAGACTGCTGTTAGGGTGCAGGTAAAATTCCGTCCATTTGGTCCGGGCCAGCGGCCACTCATTCTCATATCGGTACTTATCCGCTCCGATTACAAACATTTTGATAGGAGGTTCATCTTTAATTCCCGTATCGATGCCTTTGAGGTGAAAATCGAACCACCGAACAAGCTCATCATGATATTCGTGATGTGGTCGATCAGTCATTCCGGGTGGCCACATAAATAGCCTTGGTCTAGAGGGTAAACCCTCATAACAGTTAAACATACTCCAGGTAAACAGTTCCATACACCAAGGCGCTGCCTCATAGACCGGGATTTTGATCTTATCAAGGTTGGTGTGAGGAGACATTTCGTCCCAAATAGGTCCATCTGTAGGATTCAGTAAAAAGTCAACGAAAATCGGGTCTTTCTTGGGATACTTCAGTAAAGCATAGAACTTGGGATTATACTTGATATCCGGGTTCTCCAGGGCTTTTTTAAAGAGAGCCTCAACTTCTTTCGATGAACGAGTTCTCATGGTATAGGAGGCAATATTGCCCAGAGTCCATCCGTCATCATTTTGCATTTTTCCGGAATAGACTGCCTGCTGGATAGTCCCCAGTACTCCGCCCGGATATACCAGATTGCGGTACAGATTACCCCAGGTCTCCCAGGGCGTAATTGTTTTCAAATGAGGCGGTTGTTTACCAGCCGCCAGTAACTGGGATGCCGAGAAAATACAGATACCAATCATGCCCACATTACCGTCACACCAGGGTTGCTGGGCCATCCACTCGATCGTATCATAGCTATCTTCGGCCATAGAGCCAAATAGACCCACGTATTCGCCTTCTGAATGGCCAATGCCACGTGGGTCCGGGATAACAAACACATACCCCCGTGTTACCATGTAGTCGATATCGCCAGCTTCGAGATTCCCATCCCACAAAGGAGATACAAAAGAGCGTAATCGCGGCAGCCAGCGCACCATTTCCTGGTTGTCCTTGCCGAACGGAGACATAGCCAGAAGGGCTGGGAATTTACTGCCGGCCTGCACATCAGGGCGGTAGATGTCAGTCATAATATTAACACCATCCCGCAAAATGATACGGACATCTTTTTCTACTTTTACACCATATTTGGGCTGGGACCATTTATCCTTATTAAGGGCATATCTGGGATCGATATATTTCGCATTGTATCTTGGCATGATAACCTCCTTTTTTTATGTCATCTGCTCTGGTGATATTCTCCATTAAGTCTTTAACCACGGCTTGTTACCGCCTTGCAAGGCGCAATGCTCATCATGGCATTTCGTACAGTCCGTCTGGCGGAACTTCCTTGATATCTTCGCTCCTTTGACAGCCTCAACATAAGCTATGGCTTTTTTGATCTGGTCATCGTTACCGGAGATGACCATAGTGACGGCTCCTTCAGCTCCATCGACACCTCCTGCCGCAATAGGAATCGCTGTGGATCCGCTCAAAATTTCAATAGCTTTTGACTCCGTAACTACTTTTCCTTCACACGGTAGCAGCGAACACCTGCCGCCCATACTATAATCCAGTGTTAATCTTTCTTTAGCCGTTTTCATAGCCTCTTCGATCGATATGGGTATCATTTTTTCTAATCCTGCGGGGAAAATAACCGTGAATCCCTTTTTCTTACTTGTGGCCATAACCCGGCCAATCGTCCCTCCCTCCGTAAGGTTGCCAATCAGCACACCCACCTTCCCTTGAGGGTCAATTGCATTTACTCCTTTAATATAGACGTCTCCGGGTTTCATCCTGCCCAGAAGGCTACCCAAAGTTTCTCCCTGGCTCAATATTCCTTTCTCAATCACCCAGGTGAAAGGAAAGGCTTCCGGACCTGTACTGGCTCTGGCTTCAGGATGGGTGGACATCCAAACTTTAACGGCATCATCTCCGCAAGCAGCCCTGGGAGTAATCGCTCCACACATCCAGACCTCGGTATCAGGAGTTTTACCCAAGATTTCTTCCACTACAAAAAGAGTACTGCTGCTGGGATGCAGGGTGACGATTCCTGTCTTTAAGGCGTTCTTTACTTCATCCGTAGCAGCCAGAGCTTTAGCAATCAATTTCTTTGATTCATTGGGTAGTAGTGATATCTGAGCACGCATGTTTCGCTCCTTTTTTATTTTTTCTTATTCGATTTAACTGAAAAGTATCTTTTAAGGAGTGAATTCGAGTAGATGCCCTGGCAGTAAGCTGGCATGGCACTCACTTCACGTTCGTCAGGAAGAACTATTCAGGAATTTTTTTAGAAGCTACCCCGATAAAAGGCACCTTCGTTCTCCCTTTAGATAAGTATGACTATCCTGACCGCAGAACAAGATACATTTCAATATACGATCTACCTGTTATGAAAGGAGAAAACCAAGGACCTCGCGATTAAAGCAGTCCTTCATCTCCATGGAAAGCATATGAGATCCGCCTTTAACTTCCACCAGTCTGGCGCCGGGAATCTTTCCGGCTATTACTTCGGATGAGACAGGCTTGATGATCCTGTCATGTGTTCCCACTATCACCAGAGTCGGGGCTTTGATCAGGTTAAGCCTGGCCAGGGTATTATGATTGTTGCAGGCTTCTCTTTGTGCTTTCAGCCCCCTTCTGGTCGATGTACTGGTGAAAGTGGCCCCAATAGCTGCCAGCATACCCAGCAAAAACTGGTTAAAGGGTTTGTTGACGGCCAATCTGGCCATCCCGGCTGCCATTTTCTGAGCAGACAGGCCCAGCAGTTTGGCCTGATCCGCAGAATCGCCGCTGGTCTGATCTTTGCAGGAGAACGTGCAGGCCAGCACCAGCTTTTGTATTCTCTGCGGATAGTTGATGCCCACCTCCTGGGCGATCATGCCGCCCATGGAAATACCCATGATGTGGGTCCTGGTTATTTTCAGGTGGTCCATGAGCTTGATAACGTCATCGGCCATCATCCTGGTTGTATATGGCCCTTCGGGTTTGTCGGACTTTCCCGCTCCCCGGTTATCAAAGGTAATAACCTGATAATGCTTTTTGAAGAAAGGTATCTGGGAGGCCCATGTGCTGCGGCTGGCGCTGAAGCCTGCGATCATAATCAGAGGTTCTCCCCGGCCTTCTACCTTGTAGTTGATCCTGACTCCATTGACCATGGCAACAGGCATATTTTTTTACTCCCCTTTCCTTATTTTTTCCCACTAACTGCCAGATCAATTATTTCCTGAACGTTGTCCACCTGCTCCAGCTTCTCGACCAGCTCGACTATTTTCTCACCGTTGCCCCTGCTCATCTTTTCAGAAAACTCAACCTGGCCCATGAATTTCTCGATCAGGCCCTCCCGGGGCAGAGGGTTGGAGGGGTCTCCCAGCGCCATACGCAAATATTCACGGTATACCTGCCCGTCCTTCATCCTGACTTCCAGCTCCACGCCTTCCGGCCGGTCCAGATTGGCCAGCGTGACCCTCCTGATCAGGGACTGTGTCTGAGGATTACGGATGCCCTCTTCGGTAAAATTTTCTCCCTTGGACTGGTGGGTGGACAGGCCGTTGGCTACCGCATAGACAAAACTGAAAAGGGCATCGCCTGTCGGATAATACCCCACCTTGTAAGGCTTGGTATAGTGCGGCGCGGTAGCCATGCCCGCCGAGGTGCGGTAAACAGCCTCGGCAACGTCATCCGGGTGGATATCATATTTTTTCGCCAGCGTAATGGCAAGCTGAGTGGCTGCGTTGGTCGGCCTGCCGCCAGGCCAGGGTTTGAAGATCCTTTCCACATAGTATTTTTTGCCCAGGTCTGCGGTGATCATCTCCGGGTGGACAACTCCCTCCGTAAAGGCGCTATAGTAGCTGGTCAGCGGGTCTGAAATCCCGATCCACCCACCCCTGGCCAGTTGGGCGGCATTAATACCGCTTCTGGCGGCTGTACCCTGACTCAATTTGAAGGTATGGGCGCCTTCCATTAAGCCTCCCCCGGCCCCTGCCATCATATTGATGGCAATACCGAAGGTATTCTTCATCTGGAATTCCGTCAGTCCCAGCAGTCGTCCGGCAATGGCAGCGGCGCCAAAGGTGGTCTTGGTCCCCCATTCGTCGAATACCCTTGCTCTTTTCGCGCCCCCTGCCGGCATTTTTCCGGGGACATGTATTCCGGCGCCTATCTGGACCCTGGCTACCAGATCGTCGCCCGCTACCAGGGCCGCAATCAGCTCTTTGCCGTCGATACCCAGGCTGGCCCCAAGGGTGATGGCAGTGGGTACGGTTGTCTCACTGTTGTGGCTGGCATTGTGTTGGCCGTTATCCATAATAATAACCAGCGGGCCCCAGTCGAAAGAGCGGCCGAAGATGCAGTTGACCATGGCTACCAGGTCTGCCGGCCCTTTATAGCCGTATCCCAGCAGGGTGGCTTCTCTCTTTCCTCCCTCATCCCGCACCATATCCGCCAGTACAGCGTTGCCCGGCGCGTTTGAACCGCCGATTATACAGCCGATCATGTCCAGGACTCTTCTCCTGGTGTTGTCCACAACCACCGGATCGATATCCTCAAAACGCGTATTAAGAACATTGCGGGATAATGCTGCAATCGCCTCCTGCCCGTTGAAACTATACATAGCTGATATTTCCTCCCTTTTTCACTAGCTGTGCGGCAACCCGGACCTCTAGGATTACGGGAGCAGTACGTCCTGCCGGGCCAGGCATTTTTGAAGGAGCTTATAGTCCAGGTCCCTGACTGATACTCCCTCTTTCATGGACAGGGCAGCAGCCGTGCCGGCTGCTTGCCCCATAGCGATACAAAATTGAATCGGCGCCAGCAGGTCGTTAGCCACCAGGTCAGAAGAAAAACAGCGTCCGGCCGCCAGCAGGTTATTTATCTGGCAAGGTATCAGGGAACGATAGGGTATGTGCCAGTGCGGATGTTCGGGTGAAAAGGTATGACGGAAATCCGGGCATTTGACGATTGTATCCGGGAATACCACACCGGAAAATATTTCCTTCTCCGTTAAGACATGCTCGCCCAGTAGTCTACGGCTACTGCGTACGCCAATCTGTGAGGCAGTGTCCAGGATGTAGCTGTTTTCAAAGCCGGGAATGTATTTCTGTAAATAGCGGTGCGTAGTCAGGATACATCTGCGGCCTTCCACCTCCAGCCGGGAAAGATCGCTGACATCCAAAGGGTCCAAGCCGCCCACGGCATTGTTGACCCATATCACATCTTCGCGGGTTGTGCTGATATAATGGGTAAACCCTCCCATTTTTTCAAGCTCACGCATCCTTTCAGCAAATCCGGCAGCATCTGACGACCTGAAGTCAAGATATTTTTTTGAGTCGATATTGCCGATGCGGAAGGTTAAAGCCAGGTGGGAAGACCTCATTTGCGGATTCATCCGGGCATCATAAGGGGCGCCGGCCGAAGCAAAAATATCACCATCGCCGGTGGCATCGATGACGGTCCTGCCCAGTAACGCCTGCCTGCCAGATTTACTCTCGAAAACCACACCTTTCATCACGTTATTTTCCACCAGGGCCCGGACCCCCCAGGAATGCAGCAGCAGCGTTGTTCCAGACTCAGTAACCATATCATTCAGAACGCACTTCAGAGCCTCCGGGTCTAGGGTGGCGCTCATTCTGATCCTGCCTTCAATCACGCTGAAGGCAAAACGTTTCCAGCGGGCAATCAACTGGCTGTCGCTGGACCCCAGGTCTTCCTTTCCGGGGTGGATGGCTGATCCCGTTCGGTCCAGCCGTTCGATTACTTCCTGGCAGATACCGCCTATTTGCTGTTGGCTCGTACCGTCACTCATGGGCATGATCACCATGACCAGTCCCCCGCTTGCCATGCCACCCAGATGCCCGTATCTTTCCAAAAGTACGGTATCCGCTCCATTCCTGCTCGCTGCAACCGCAGCGCTGAATCCCGCCGGACCGCCGCCCACTACCACTACATCGGCTTCTTTAAAGACTTTGATTTCCCGGTCAGGTTCCTGGATAGTCCTGTTTTGCTCGTTCGTCATATGCGATAGCTCCCTGTGTCCGGCCTGTTACCTGAAAGAACAATGGCAGATCCTGGTATATATGGAGGTGTACCTGATTATAGTCAATCTTCGCCCGGCTTATCAACCTTTAAATATTTTAAAAAGTCATCAATAAAGTGGCTTCCAACATGGGAAGCTACTTTGACTGGAATAACCAGTGTTTTTAGCAACTCATCAGTGATTAAGCTAAAGTATTACAACTATTGTAATATTTTTGCTTTTTTTATATAATTAGTCAAATCGATATATACGCCGTTCCTATAAATATATAGGCGACGTCAGCATACAGGAATGTTGCGGTGATACCATCATTATCTGAAATAGAAAAGGTTAACGCTCAAATCCGCAGCACACAGTTTTCACGCCTGGTAGCTTTTGCGGACGTTGTTACCAGGTACACTGAACTGGTTTTTAAAATCAAAGGAGACCAGATCAGTTGGTTGCGTGCGAGCGCGCTGCGTTTTATTATTACTCGCGGGGGAAGTCTCACCCTCAGCCAGATGGCGGCTGTCATGCTGCGTTCGAATTACAGTATAACCAAACTCGTTGATGGCCTTGAAAATGACGGACTGGTGAAACGCTGCCGCAATATAGCGGATGGGCGCAGTTTTGATGTGAAGGTTACACAAAAAGGGCTGAATTACGTAATTGAGAGTTTAAAAAACTCTGAAACTGCCGAAAACGAGCTGAAGTCCTGCCTGAGTGAAAGTGAGTTAAATGATCTGGCCATTATCATGCGTAAATTGCGGGATAAGCTGATTGAAAAGGTCTCTGCCAGATACAGACTCACCCTTGAAGACCGCCAGGCCATCTTCGGTAAGGTCAACTATCGCAAGCCCAACCAAGAGCTATCCTGAAAAAGCACTCGTGCAAGGAGAGTAAAATCATTACAGCCGGTCTCGATGCAGGCACGGAAATAACCAAAGCCGTACTCCTTAAAGGAAGGGATATCATAGCCTGGGCGGCTATTTCCGCGGGCAGAGAATCTGCAGATCAGGCAGCCCGCAGGGCCCTGGACAAGGTGTTGGAGAGGAGTGGAGGAGAAGAAAAGGATATTGAGTTTATCGTCTGTACCGGCATGGGCAGGGAGTACGTGACCTTTGCCAGGCAAAAGCTGCCGGAATTCATGTGTTTAGCCAGAGCGATCGATTTCCTCACACCAGCCGCCAGGATATTGCTGGACCTGGGCGCCCGCCAATCAATAGCCATCAAATGCCGCGGAGGGAAAGCCCTGAAGCTGGCTCCCAGCAGCAAATGCGCCGCCGGCACCGGCGCATATTTAAAAATGGTGGCTAATATTTTCAATCTGACTGTCGATCAGATGTCAGAGCTATCGTTTAATGCGAAAGCAGATCTGGAAATACAGACTACCTGTGCGGTTTTTGCCGAGTCTGAAATCATCTCTTTGATCCATAACAGCGCCGGAGCTGCGGATATTCTCAGGGGCGTTTTCCGGGGTCTGGCTGAAAGGCTATATCCCCAGCTTCTCGAAATCGGCATAGAGAAGGAGATAGCCGTAACCGGTGGATACGCAGGGAACAAAGCGATTATTGCTGCTCTGGAAACGCTGGCTGGTTTTCGTCTCCTTGTACCGGAAAATCCGATCATCACAGGGGCCCTGGGGGCTGCCCTTATCGGCCAGACCAGGAGGAGCGAAACAGCATGATAGCGGCCGGGGTAGATATAGGTTCTTCCGCTTCCAAGGCGGTAATCCTGGAAAACAATAAAATCATATCAATGAGCATTATCCCCACAGGGATTGACAGCGCCGAAACGGCCAGGCGCGTGATGGAAAAGGCGCTGGGATCAGATGGAATGTTGATGAAGGATATCCAGTGTATCGTCTCTACCGGCTATGGACGCGTCAATGTACCTTTCGCCCGTAAGAATATCACTGAGATTAGCTGTCACGCCCGTGGGATCAATTACTATTTCCCTTCGGTGCGCACAGTCCTGGATATGGGCGGACAGGACTGTAAAATTATACACTGCGACGGCCAGGGGAATATCCTCAAATTTGCCCTGAATGACAAATGCGCAGCCGGGACCGGCCGTTACCTGGAGCGTATCTCCTCCGCGCTGAGCATTCCTCTTCAGGATATCGGTCCTCTTTCGTTGCAGACGATAGAGGGAGGGGTACCCATAAGCAGCTACTGCGCCATTTTCGCCCAGGACGACGTGATTACACTGATCAGACAGGGCAAAAATATCAATGATATCCTGGCAGGGGTCTGCGACGCTCTGGTTGAGAGGATTCTAAGCCTGGTACTAAAGCTGGGAATGGTTGAAGATTTTTCAGTCTGCGGGGGCATTGCTAAAAATAGCGGAGTGGTCAGCCGTCTGGAAGATAGATTGGGCGCAAAAGCGCTCATAGCGCCTGAGCCGCAAATTGCTGGAGCCCTGGGTGCAGCAATTTTTGCCCGGGAGATGGCAGAGAGATCCTGAGACGAAGTTGTGTTCAGAATAACCGCATAATTGATTTTTTGCCGAAAGGTGAGTAAGAATGGAAGACCATCTGAAGATTTTGATCGAAGGGAATAGCCCGGCCAACCGGACTACCTGGGCCAGAGAATGGAAGCGTCAAGGCCGCAAGGTGATCGGTATTATGTCCTCTCTGGTTCCTGAGGAGGTTGTCTCGGCGGCCGGAATGCTGCCCTGGCGTATAACAGGCACCTGGAGGGAGAATATCAGCCATGCCAGGGTTTACCGGGGAGAAAGTAGCTGTAGCTACTGCAATCATGTTCTGGAATCGTTGCTGGACGGCGATCTGGATTTTCTGGATGGTATTATTGCTACTGACCTGGACCAGGATATGCTCCGCCTGTGGGATGTGCTGCTGGCTCTCAAAGTGAAACCCTATTGTTACGCCCTGCACGTTCCCTTTGTGGACCATGAGCTCAATATACAATTTTTCCGGGATGAGATCCGGAGGCTGATAAACAGTTTGCAGGTTTTCGCCGGAGTGGAAATCAGCGATGATGCAATACGCTCTTCTATAAATACATATAATCGGATGCGCAATCTGCTCTGGCGCCTGTACGAATTGAGGAAAAAGGACAGTCCTCCGCTCTCCGGAGCGGAAATTCTGGGTATAACCACCAGCGCCGCAGTGATGCCTCGAGAAGTCTTCAATAATGAGGTGCAAACACTCTTTCCGTATCTGGAGAAACGCCAAACGGCCCTTAAAAAGTTGAAACCTCGCCTGCTGGTCTCCAGTGAAATGCTGGAGAATACAGCCTATCTGGATCTGGTGGAGGAAGGCTGCCTGGTAGCCATGGATGATATGGATACCGGAAGCCGCTATTTGGGGCAGTGCGTGGATACCGCCCTTGAAGACCCGGCTTATGCTCTTGCGAGAAGGTATCTCGGCGGCAACGGCGCTCCACGCATGTACTCCTGGGATAAACAGGCCGAACAGTTCATAAAATGGGCGGGCGATTTCAGGATAGATGGTGTTCTGGCCTTACCGCTGAAGTGGTGCTACCCCCAGAGATACAGGATGCCTTATCTCTCCAGGCAATTGGAAACTGCCGGTATCCCCTGCATCTCGCTTGAACGTGAATATCACCTGGCGAATACAGGCCAGCTCAGGACCAGGATCGGGGCATTTCTGGAAATGCTGGAGAGTAAAAACCGGAAACAATCCTGAATATTGCGTCAGAGGGGATCATATGAATTTTTATGAAGAATATCTGCTGAAACTCCAGAAGAGAGCCAGAAGGCTGGAGGAAAACCCCGAGCTGGGCCGTCTAAAGTCTAACAGCCTGCGTTATGAAATAGCCATTGAGAACACCAGGGAACAGCTTGAAGCCTGGCAAAAGGGCAAGCCCTTTTCTGATGGAGGCGGGTTCACTGCCGGAAATCTGGTCAAGTCCATGGGCTTCACTCCCTCCGGTAGCGTTACTACCGCTTTGCAGACCCAGCAGCCTCAGAAATACCTTAAGCATGCTTCCGCTATGGGGCTGCCGGTGGAAAGTTCCTGCGATATGACGATGATGCCCTTCGCCATGATGGAATGCGGAGACGTACCCATGGAAGACCTGGCAATTTGCGATCAGCACGCCTGTACGCCCATGATGCTCAGAGGTATCCATGTTGCTCATACCTCCAGGACATTGACCTATTTCATCGATATCCCGTTCGAGCAAAATGAAGACAGCTTAAAATACGTCGCTGCCCAACTTGTGGAGTTTATTAAGTTCGCAGAAAAAAATTTCCCCGGCATCAAATACGATGAAAGCCGGCTGATCGAAATGCAAAGTTTTACGGAAGAAGGCCGTAGATACAGCGACGAAATATATTATATGCTGCGTAACAGGCCCTGTCCCATCGGTGGTCTGGATGCTTTCTCGGTCATGGAGGCTATGTCCAGGAAGGGAGTGGAATACCTGCGTTTACGTCGTGATGAGGTCGCCGAGCGGGTAGAGAAAAAAATGGGGGCGGTCGAGGGCGAAAAGCTGCGCATGCTCTGGGCAGTAACTCGACCCTTCTTTATGAATCCCTTCAAGGTACTGGAAAAGTGGAAAGTTGTGGTCCCCTTGCATTATTCCGGCCCTGTTGCCATGCAGGCTCCGCTGCCTGCTCGTAACTTCTATGGGGATCGGAAGCTCAGCCCACTGGAAAAAGTAGCTGCTAATGTTCTTTTGGACCAGTGGGGTCACCGCGGGGACCGCTGGGTCAATGACATGATCTGGGTATGCCGGGACCTGCGAATAGATGCCATTATCAACTATTGCATGCTGGGCTGCACGGCTACCCTGGGCCTGAAAAAAATAGTTGAAGATGCTGCTGAAAGGGAACTGGGCATTCCGACCTTGCAACTGGAAGGTAAACAATGGGATACCGACTATGCCAGCGAAACTGTATTGACTGCCAGACTGGAAGAGTTTGCCCAGATGTGCCTGAGTCAAAAAGGCCTGGACTAGTCCGGGACGGGTGGAATCGAATTGGTTGGTGGAGGAAAATATGCTTGATAGTCTGCTAAGTGGCTACAGAGCTCTGGACCTGACAGATGATAAGGGTGTTTTCTGCGGCAAGATTCTGGCGGATATGGGTGTGGACACGATTAAGGTTGAGAAACCCGGGGGAGATCCCATGCGGCTCTTTTCCCCCTTCTACCATGACATTCCCGACCCGGAAAAAAGTCTTTTCTGGTTTGCTTTTAATAGCAATAAACGCAGCGTTACCCTCAATCTGGAAGATCCCCGTGGACAGGAGATTTTCAAAAAGCTGGCGCAGACGGCTGACTTCGTCATCGAGTCTTTCCCTCCAGGATATTTAGCCGGACTGGGCCTGGACTATACCAGTCTGGCCAGGACCAATCCCCGCCTGATCATGACTTCTATCACTCCCTTCGGCCAGTCTGGCCCTTATGCCAGTTTGAAGGGCTCTGATCTGGTAACTCAGGCCCTGGGAGTGCTGCTCTGGCAGACCGGGGATACAGACAGGGCGCCTGTGCGTACCACTCTGCCCCAGGCCTATATGCACGCCGGAGCCGATGCCGCCGAGGGTACCATGATGGCCCATTATTATCGTGGCCAAACGGGTGAGGGGCAGCAGGTCGATGTCTCAATAATGGAAAGCGTGCTGTGGGTCGGGGGAAGAGCCCTGCCCTACTGGGACTGCGCAAAAGTAGAGCTAAAAAGGTCAGGCAGATACTGGGATAGAATGGGGCGACGCTTTCCGGCTATCTGGGAATGTAAAGATGGCTATGTCGGCTTTCTTATCCAGGGAAGTGTGGCAGGAGATAAGACGAATGAAAGTCTGACGGAGTGGATGGACATAGAAGCTATGGCGCCCCGTTATATGAAAGAACGAGACTGGCAGAAATGGGACTGGGACAAGATTACTCAAAGCGACCTGGACTGTTTGGTCGAGTCCATAGGCTATTTTTTTAAAACTCACACCACCCGGGAGCTGGAGGAAGGAGCCGCTCAAAGAGGCATTATGCTCAATAAAGTCTGCAATGTGGCAGATACCCTGGCCAGCGAACAACTTCAGGCCAGAGATTTTTGGGTCAACCTGGAACATGCTGAATTGAGAGATAATCTTGTCTATACCGGCGCCTTTGCTAAGTTTTCTTTAACACCCCTCCGGATTCACCGCCGCGCTCCGTTGATAGGCGAACACAACGAAGAAATCTATGTTAAGGAATTCGGGTTGTCGCTGTCCCAGGTATCTGACCTGAAAACCGGGGGAATTATTTAGCAGGGAGGTTATCAAGGTGCCAAGCCAGGCTTTAAAAGGACTCAAGGTTGTCGGTTTTGTCACAGCCGGGGCCGGCCCCATGCTGGTTAAAAGCCTGGCTACGCAGGGGGCCACAGTTATTCTTATCGAAAGCGGCAAACGTTTCAATGTGACCCGCTCCGGGGGCCCTTTCAAGGACAATAAACCAGGGTTAAATCGCAGCTATTCGTTTGCTTTTGTCGATTCTGATAGATATAGCCTGTCGATAGACCTGAAGCACCCCCGCGCCGGAGAGGTGATCAGACGTCTGGTACGCTGGGCTGATGTACTGGCTGATAACTGGAGGACCGGAGTTATGGAAGGCTGGGGTTTGAGTTATGATGAAGCCAGGGCTATTAATCCAGGAATAATCATGTGCAGCCTGACTCATGCCGGCCGGACAGGGCCCTATAAACGAGCACGCGGTATGGGAATTATGCAATCGGCCTTATGCGGACTGGTTACCTTGACAGGCTGGCCGGACAGACCGCCAGTGATGCTGGGTGGACTGGGAATACTGCCCGATTTTATCGCTCCCCGCTTCGGGGTAATTGCCATACTGGCGGCTCTGGACTATCGCCGCAGGACGGGAAAGGGACAGTTTATCGACCTTTCTGAGTATGAAGCATCCCTCCAGTTTCAAATACCTTCCATCCTGGATTATACGGCCAACCGGCGTATCGCGTTGAGAGACGGCAACAAATGCCCATACGCCGCCCCTCACGGGGTATACAGGTGCAGGGGGAATGACAGGTGGTGCGCCATCGCGGTATTTACGGAGGCGGAGTGGAAAGCCTTCGGCCAGGCTATCGGCCGGCCGGCCTGGGTCAATGAAGAAAGATTCAACACTCTGGCAGCCAGGAAGGAGCATGAGGATGATCTGAACCGCCTGGTCGAGGAATGGACCCTGGACAAAGATGCCTGCGAGGTGATGGCGCTGCTGCAAAAAGCCGGAGTGGAAGCCGGCGCAGTGAGGACGATTGAGGAAGCAGTCGAACATTGCCCTCAGTCCGACTACCGTCATTACTGGTGGACACTCGATCATCCTGAAATCGGGAGGATGGTTTACCAGGGCAACAGCTACCTTCTTTCTCAAACACCCTACCAGATTGAAAAGCCTGCACCCCTTTTTGGCGAGTACACCGAATATGTTTGCACCCAACTGCTGAAAATGCCGGACAACGAGTTTGCCGAGCTCTGCCAGCAGGGCTTGTTTGAATAAGTAAAATATTATTACATTGACCGCCTGAAGGGCAAGGAGGAGTCAGATGGATACAGTTAAACTGGATACTGGCTACATTTCGGGAACTGTGGTGAAGAGAAACGGGCAGGAAGTTTATATATACAGGGGGATCCCTTACGCAGCCCCTCCTGTTGATGAATTGCGCTGGAGGCCGCCCCAGCCGGCAGCACCCTGGCCAGGAATCAGGGAATGTTCCGAATTCAGTGTTCAGGCAGCCCAGTATCCGGACCCTAATTCACCCGATCGCGTAAAATTAATGCAGTCCAGCGAAGATTGCCTTTACCTTAACGTCCTGACACCAGCCAATACATCTACTGAAAAATTACCGGTAATGGTCTGGTTACACGGTGGTGGACTTAGATACGGAAACGGTAATTATCCTTTGTGCAACAACATCGGACTCCCCCTCCATGGCGTTGTCCAGGTGAATATAAATCATCGTTTAGGTGTGATGGGTTTGTTCGCTCATCCTTTTCTTTCCCGGGAATCACCCCAACACGTCTCGGGAAACTATATGTTCCTTGACATGATCGCCGCACTACACTGGGTGAAGCATAATATTGCCGCTTTCGGCGGCGATCCTGATAATGTGACGATATTCGGTGAATCCGGAGGTGGATTGAAAGTTGCAGCCTTAATGGCTACGCCGCTGGCCAACGGTCTGTTCCACCGGGGCATTATAGAAAGCGGTGGGCATTATTTCGATACGGTACCGCTCGATGAAATGGAGAAATTCGGGGGGAAATTATTCCATAAACTCGGAGTGGATAAAGAAAAAGATCCCCTGTTGGCGGTACGTAAACTACCCTGGGAGACAATTATAAATACGGACCAGGAGCTTAACGTAGAAATGGGACGGGAATACGTGTTCATGGGGCCGTGGCATGTGGTACATGATGGCTGGTTTTTACCGGATACGCTGGTAAACATGTTCCAGACGGGCCACAGAAATCAGGTCCCCTACCTGATAGTAGCAAATAAAGGAGAATTGACCGGCCCCGGTTCACTTATAGCCGACCGGATGATCAAAGACTACCTGAAGCTGTTGACCGGGACAAGTACCACTGATTCGCGGGGGTATGCAGCAGTTTTTGACAGGGTACCGGAAGGCTGGAGACGCGAAGGCTGTGTCGCTGCACATGGTATGGAACTCCATTATATTTTTGGTGCCCTTGATGATGCCGAAGCCTGGGCTGATGCCAGGGGTAGCTATACATCTTCCGGGGCAAAATCACTGATACCTTTTATATCCGATTCGGACCGGAAAGCATCTGAGAACATTATGACAATCTGGACCAATTTTGCCAGGACAGGTAGTCCCAGCGTGAAGGGGCTTATCGAATGGCCGGCCTGGGATCCCAGAACAGATAAATATCTCCTGCTTACCGATTTTCTCCAGATCAAGGCCGGTTATACCGACCTCCTGAAAATTCAGCCTGATACGTCGAAACAGACTATTTTTTAACTAAAGCAATTTTTGGCGAACAGTGACGATTTGCTTCGAACATCGATGCAGATTGTTTCCAAAATAAAATCAGAAAATTCGCCAGGTGCAATTAATAATGGGTGGTAATCGATGAAGCATGAAGAAGGTAACTTTAAAGGATTCAAGGATTTTAAAATATATTTTCAGGCCTGGTTGCCAGAAAATAAACCGATAGCTGTCTTGTTAGTTGCTCACGGATTTGCCGAACACAGCGGACGCTATGGCAATCTTGTGGACTATTTCATACCCAGGGGTTATGCAATCTATGCCCCCGACCATCGCGGACATGGCAGGTCGGATGGCGAACGCGTCCAGGTGGACGACTTTCACGATTACATTGTAGACCTCAAGACCTTTTTTGATATCGTAAAGCTAAGAAATCCGGAGCAGAAAATATTTCTAATCGGCCACAGCATGGGATCGATTATAAGCCTCACTTATGCTCTGGAGTATCAATATGAGCTGGCTGGTTTGATAACTTCTGCCGGAGGAATCATCAAACAGGGCGACCCGCCGATGCCGCCTCCACCGCCCGGGAAGTCCCTTCCTATATCCATGTTAAGCCGTGATCCGGCTGTGATTGCAGCCTATAAGAATGATCCTCTGGTTTACCATGGTCCCGTCCCTCCCAATCACGCAATGAGGAGTATGATGGGTCTGCTTGCCGCAGGCGTGCAGAATATCACCTTACCGGTACTGGCTATGGCTGGAGGATCGGAACGGCCCCGCTGTCAGGCTTTATATGATTTGATAGGGTCTCAGGATAAGACTATAAAAATCTACGATGGACTGTTGCATGAGATATTTAATGAACCCGAACATTTACAGGTTATGGCGGATATTGAGAAGTGGTTAAGTAAATTTGTCCGGTGATAATTTATGCTTGCATAAACTTTAAAATGGATTTCACTTGAAAAGAAATTTCAGCGACCTGGATCGAAAAAACTACGATGTTATCGTCATCGGCGGGGGCATTATCGGGTCCGGAATTGCCCGCGATGCCGCATTACGCGGCTTGAATACCCTGCTGGTTGAAAAAGAGGACTTTGCTTTTGGTACCACTTCACGTTCCACACGGCTGATCCACGGAGGTCTGCGCTATCTGCGTATGCTGGAGTTTAAGATGGTTTGGCAGGACCTTCATGAGAGAGAAGTCCTCATGCGTATTGCCCCCCATCTCGTCCAGAAGCTGGAGTTCCTGATACCCTTGTTGCGAAGTACGCCACTTTACCGTGTCTCTTTACCTATCGGGCTCAGCCTCTATGATATCCTGGCTACTGGTAAGAGCGTACCTTCTCGTAAGCATCTTTCATGTACCCTAACTCTAAAGATGGAACCGGCTTTGGCAGATACTGCCGGGCTGGCAGGATCATTTGTTTTTTACGATTGCCAGGCTCAGAATATGGAGCGCCTTTGCCTGGAAAATGTTTTAAGTGCGGACGCAAATGGTGCTGTTATCTTAAACCATGCCGAAGCAACCAATTTCATTATTGAAAAAAACGTTGTCAAAGGTATTCAACTGGTGGATAAAGTCTCGGCCAGGAATCATATTGCCCTGGGACGTATTACAGTCAATGCAGGCGGCCCCTGGGCCGACATAGTCTGGGATAGGCTGAAACCAGAAAATCATTCCAGGCTTCGCCGCACCATGGGTGTTCACCTGGTTACTCGCAAAATCGCCAATCGCGCTCTGGTGCTATTCGCTAAAAGTGATGGACGTCTTTTCTTTGTTATTCCCTGGAATAATAACTCACTGATTGGGACGACTGATACAGACTACTCCGGAGATCTTGATCGTGTTTCCGCTGATAAAGCCGGTGTTGGATATCTGGTTTCAGAGACCCGGAACTATTTCCCCCAATTTTCATCTGAGGATGTCCATTATACCGTGGCCGGACTGCGGCCATTGGTAGCCAGTGAAGAAAAAAGAGAATCCAATACATCTCGCTCTCATAAACTGATTGATCATGAGCGTAAAGATGAAGTTCAGGGTCTGATATCCATCCTGGGAGGGAAAATTACCGCCTATCGGGCCATTGCCGAGGAGACTGTTGACCTGGTCTGCCGGAAATTGCAGGTAAAGATCCCCTGCACCACTGCTCAGGTTCTCTTGCCTGGAGCCCCGGCTGTTAGCCATGATCAAATAGCTAGAATCGCGCTGGAAAACGACCTGCCAGTTGAAACCATTAAACATCTGGCAGGTATTTATGGCTCGCGGCTTTTCCAGTTATTAGAGCCGCTTAAATCAGATCCTTGCTTAAAAGATACTGTCGCGCCCGGATATCCGGATATTCGCGCAGAAATAAAACATGCTGTCGAGCAAGAAGAAGCCATGACCTTGAATGACTATTTGCTGCGCCGCAGCTTGTCAGGTTTGGGACCGGATCAAGGCCGGGGAGCTGCGGAAGCCTTCGCTATGGAAATGGGAACTTGGCTGGGCTGGAGCAATACCGAAAAGCAAAAGCAAATCCAGGATTATCAGGAAACCCTTTTACTTGGCCAGAGTTTCAGGCAAAAGTAAAATCACTCTGTAAAATTATTCACATGAGTGGAGGCAGAAATGGAGAATTTGACCAGCAGAATCCGCCGCGGTGGGTTTCCCCTGTGTATCGAAAAGGCGCGGCTGATAACGGAATCATTCCAACAAACAGAGGGCGAACCGGCGATTATCAGGTATGCCAGGGCATATTCACATATGCTGGAATACATGCCTGTCTTGATTGATAACTTTGAGCTTTTTGTAGGAGAAGGGGCCAGTAAACCCTGGGGGGCTGAAATAGACCCTTTTCTGGGCATCTGGAAGGAAGAGGAGATCAGGGGTGCGGCCGAAGATGGGATTATCTCGATTGAAGAGGTTGACTGGCCGATGTTAAGAGAGATCGGCCGCTACTGGGAGACCAAATGCTCGGAATATATGCAATCGAAGCTTTACGATGAAAGACTTTTCAAATACCTCCAGCTTGGCATCACGCTTCCACCGATGAGACAGAAAAATGAGTTCAGAGGGGCCTATGCCGGCAGCGGGCTCTCCCTGTCATTCAACTTCACGGACTGTTACACGGACCACGCCAGGTGGCTGCGTGGTCTCGACCCGATTATAACCGAAGCTGAAGAAGAACTGCGTAATTTGAGGTTTTTGACCCGGGATGACGTAGAGAAGAAGCTTTTTCTGGAGGCTACGATAATGGTTCTCAGGTCTGTCATCCGGCTGGCCGGCCGGTACGCCGATACAGCCGCGGCACTGGCAGAGAAAGAAAAAGAACCTGGTAGGAAAGAGGATCTGAGAAGAATAGCCGGGACGTGTCGTCTGGTACCCGCCAATTCGCCCGGGAGTTTTTATCAGGCCATGCAGTCGCTGTGGTTCGATCAAATTCTATTTACGCCTACCTCAACCCATAATTTGGGCAGATTCGATCAATATATGTACCCCTTCTATAAAAAGGACAGGGAGGAAGGCCGGATCAGCGATGAGGAAATCCTGGCATTGCTTGGAGAGTTACGCCTCAAATGTATGAGGCCTGAGAATATCAAGCTTTCAAAAGCCAAGCGATCGCAGCATGCCGGATTCGCTAAATGGCGAAATATGACCATCGGGGGAGTTGCCCCTGATGGAAAAGACGCCAGTAATGAGCTTACATACCTGGTCCTGGAGGCAGCCAACCGTTTCAGGACGCCTCATCATACTATTACGCTGAGAGTTCATGAAGGGACTCCGGAAGACCTGCTGGTCAAAGCGCTGGAAGTGGTCAGGACTGGCATCGGTATGCCGGCCCTGGCACTGGATAAGTCTTTTCTTGAATATTTAACCGCCGGCGGTATTCCTGTACAGGATGCTCGTAACTATCATCTCGCGGGGTGTGTTGATCCGGCTATTCCGGGAAGAGCCAGTTTTTTGGCTGGTTCCTTTTTTGTAGTGCCTAAGGTAATGGAAATCTTTCTAAATAACGGTATGGACCCGCGGACCGGCCTGGAAGCGGGCCCTTTTAAACCGGAAGTGGAAAACCATATAACTTTTGAAGAGTTTTATACCTCTTTCAAGAGCTTCCTGGCCTATTTCATGGGACTATGGCATGAACATAGTTTTCTCACCCTTGGATACTCCAGAGACGCCCAGAGCTATTATGACGCCGTAGAGATTCTCGAAACCGCCCTGGTGCAGGATGGAATTAAAGAGGGAAAGCCACTCTCAAGAAGAAAAGCTGAACCTCCATATGACTTCAGGGCCATGATGGTGCCGGTTGGTGCCATCAATGTCGCGGATTCACTGGCAGCGATCAAGATGCTGGTTTTCGACGAAAAAAAGATCAGCCTGGAGCAACTGAAAGAAGCCCTGGCAGCCAACTGGGAAGGCTGTGAAAATATCAGGAAGCTGTGCCTCCGGGCGCCCAAATACGGCAATGATCAAGACTATGTCGACCTGATTGCCAGGGACCTCTATGAATTCATCATCGACGAGGAGGCGAAATATCCTGTACCTGCACGACCGGTAAACGGGAAAACCAGAGGTGTTGGCGGGGCTTCTATTTCATCGATGTTTGCAGGCGGCATGATAATCGGCGCTACGCCGGACGGGAGATTTGCGGGTACCACATTGTCAGACGGGACAGTCTCTCCTGCCCAGGGAAGAGATACCCACGGCCCAACAGCTTTACTCAGAAGCGCGGTCAAGATAGAACAGTCCCTTTGTTCTTCAATGTTGCTCAATATGAAGCTCCACCCCTCGTCTATAACGACCAGAGAGGACCTGAAAAAGCTGGGGAGCCTGATTAAGACGTATGCCGAGATGGGAGGCAAATGGATCCAGTTTAACGTTGTTGGCAATGAACAGCTACTCGACGCCCAGAAGTTTCCGGAGAATCATCGTGACTTGATTGTCAGAGTAGCTGGATACAGCGCCTATTTCGTAGACCTGAGCAAAGGCGTTCAGGACGATATCATCAGGCGTATGGAGGTTAGCATTTAGTGTCTTGTGACAGATCAGCTTTTTAGTTGTTGATTGAGGCATTCAGTAGGATCTGACAATAGCAGGCAATTGAAATAAACTGCTGATAAACAAATCAGGAGTTTAGCGAATAGAGATAAAGGAGGGAGAAGATGCTGGCCCAGGTTGTCCTGACTCCCGCGGAGTCTAAAAAACTGATTGCTAAAGCCATTGCCCGACTCGATGTAGTTAAACAGGCAGCGACGGATGGTATGATTGTGATACATCCAAGCAGCAGTACCTACTTTATTATTGAGGAACTAACCGGGTCAAAACCCAGGACCAACTACTGGGTTTGCGGAGTGGTTACGCCCAGGGGAATGTGCGTCGAGATGGCGATGGCGTCCGGAGACCGCTCTCCTCGAACCGAAAAATTTGATCCAGGCAAACTCCGGGGTCTGTGGGCGATAAAAAAAGGAAAGGTTGTAACCGACGGTACCACATCTGAATTAATGGAACAGATGACACCTGGTGACGTTTATATCAAAGGCGTAAATGCACTGGACTCCCAGGGTAACGTGGGTATTTTAGTCGGCGAACGAGGAGGCCTGGGTGTGGTGCTTTCAGCCTGGAAGAAAAAGCAGTTCACCTTGATCTTTCCGGCAGGACTGGAGAAATTGATTCCTATATCTGTACGGCAGGCTGCGATAGAGGCCAAGCAAGCCAAATACGAATACGGTATGGGATTACCCGCCGGCCTGTTTGCTTATCCCAGCGGAAGATCAATAACCGAAATAGATGCGGTTAAAATATTAAGCGGTGCTGTGGCAGTACCCATTGCCTCAGGCGGACTGGGTGGTGCTGAAGGAGCAGCGACTCTGATTATTAAAGGTAGAAACAAACAGGTTAAAGACGCACTGGGATTTATTGAGCAATCAAAGGGAGCCAAACTGCCTGCGTTACGTCTGTCCAATTGCAGCGATTGCTCGGTCCCGCACTGCCGGTTTCCTGTCGGAGATAAACACTGGGTTCAGGGTATGTAAAATCCAGAAAATGAACAGGTAAACAATACTTGTTTCTGATATGAAAACTGGGGCTGTTAATGCACAAAGATGAAGCAACCAGGGGAGTTATTTTTAACGTCCAGACATATTCCATCCATGATGGGCCCGGTATAAGAACGACTGTTTTCATTAAAGGATGCCCATTGAGATGCGTCTGGTGCCAGAATCCGGAGTCACAGGTAATGGCGCCTCAGCTCTTTTTTAATAATGAACGCTGTGTTGGATGTGGGAAGTGTTTGAATGCCTGTCCGGAGGGGGCTATCAAATTAAATGAAGGGAAATCGTGGACTGACCGTGATGTCTGCAAGAGTTCGGGGAAATGTGTTGAAGTATGCCCTCATGAAGCAAGAAATATAGCAGGAAAATATATGACTGCCGGAGACGTATTCAAAACGCTAATGGAAGATAAAATATTTTATGACCGGTCCGGTGGTGGAGTTACGCTGGGCGGCGGTGAGCCCCTGGCAAGCCCTGATTTTACGGCCAGTTTATTAAGACTGTGCAAGAATGCCGGCATACATACAGCGCTCGATACATGCGGGTATGCCAAATGGGAGATTGTGAAGCAGATTTTACCTCATGTTGATTTAGTTTTATTCGATCTGAAGCACATGGATCCTGCCGCTCATCGGTTATATACGGGCGTGACAAACGAGGTAGTACTGGAAAACGCCAGGAGAATTTGCCAGGAACTGCATGTCCTGGTATGGGCCAGGATTCCCGTAATACCAGGTTTTAATGATTCTTCAGGAAATATCGAAGCAACCGGAAAGTTCATTGCCTCCAAACTGGGAGCTTCAACAGAGGTTTATTTATTACCATACCACAGGCTTGGCGAAATGAAATATCACAGGCTCGAACGACCGGGAAATCCGGTCTTTATCAATCCACCGGATGAGAAGTCCATCTTTAAACTAAAGGAAGTTTTTGAATCCTTTGGTCTTAAGGTACACGAAGGAGGATAAAATTCTGGCCATGACATAACAGGTGTCATTTGGTAATAATATGATAGTTACACGGAATGAATATGCTTTGCCCGGGTACCTTGGATAAAATCCAGATAAAAAGGAGTTGCTTATGCTTCGTATAACCAAAACAGAAAATGGAATGGTCCGGGGACTTCCCGCTGCCGATCCCAGAATCACTGTTTTCAAAGGAATACCCTTTGCGGCCCCACCTGTAGGAGAACTGCGATGGAGAGCTCCTCAAACGGCCAATGACTGGCAAGGCGTCCGTGTGTGTTTGGAATTTATGCCCATCGCGATGCAGCGAATTCCGGGTGAAGATCCACAGGCCTTTTACGCGAAGGAATGGCACGTAGAGCCGGAAGTGGCAATGGATGAAGATTGTCTCTATCTTAATATCTGGACAAACGCCAAAACCGGTAATGAAAAAATGCCAGTCATGGTCTGGATATTTGGTGGCGGTCTGGTGGAGGGGTACCCATATGAAATGGAGTTTGACGGCGAGCGTATTGCACGCCGTGGCGTTATTCTTGTTTCGATTAATTACCGTCTCAATGTATTCGGATTTTTGACTCATCCGGAAATAATAAAGAACTCCCCCGATGGGTTTATGGCAAACTGGGGCTATCTCGACCAGAAGGCCGGCATAGATTGGGTACGGCGCAACATTGCCAATTTTGGTGGAGACCCCAATAATATCACGATTTTCGGTCAATCGGCAGGCGGCGGAAGTGTTCTGGCCCACTTGAACTCTCCCATGGCAAGAGGCGCTTTTGAAAAGGCTATCATACAGTCTGGAGGCGGTATCAATATTAAGGGGTTATTCGAGAAGATGGGGCCGCATCTTGACCTTCAGGGATTGGCGAAGCAGGGTGAAGCATTTTTCGACTATATCGGCGCCAGGAATCTGGCTGAGGCCAGGGCAATGGATGCTAAGATCGTTATGGCCAAACATACTCAATTCGATAAACACTGGAACCCGGTTATTGACGGAAAGTATATAGTTGAAGATTCATCTAAGAGCATAAGGGCCGGGCATCAACACAGGATTCCGATTATGATAGGCTCGACGAAGGATGAATTTCTCTTCGGTCCACCGGACGACAATATCGAAGCCTGGACCAAAGCAAATTATCCGGAAATTGCCAGTGAATTCTGTAAACTGGTGCTGGAAAAAGCCTCCACCGAAAAGATAAGCCTTCAACGGGCGGCGATGAGAAACGGCTTTGAGCTTTCCGCCCTTCTATTCTGCCAGACTGTGGCCGAACAGGGGCAACAGACAGTCTTCAGCTATCGCTTCGGTCCGGAAATTCCTGGCGACAACGCAGGTGCTTTCCACTCCTCCGATCTCTGGTTTGAATTTGAAACACTGGCCAAATGCTGGCGTCCTTTTAAAGGTAAACACTACGACCTGGCGCGCCAGATATGCAGCTATTGGACGAATTTTGCAAAAAATGGTGACCCGAATGGACTTGATGCGGATGGTACGCCGATGCCGGAATGGACCTCGTATACTTCTAAATCGCCGCTGGTGATGGAATTTCTTGATGGCCCCGTAATGGAGAAACAGCAAAGTAGATTGATAAAGCTTTTACTTGAATATAATAAAATGTTATTATCATAAAGATCTTTTAAATACCTGAATTTGAGAGAGGTAAAGATGAGTAAAAGATGTCTGATCACCTATTCTTCAATAACCGGCAATACAGAAAAAGTTGCATTGAGGTTTAAAAAAACATTTGAGGAAAGGGGCTGGCTGTGCGATATTTTCAAAGTAGGCAAAAAGGCTGATGATATTCTCAGACCTTCCTTTAATGTCCGTGCATATGATTTCATATGCGCTGGATCAGGCCTTAGAGCGCATTTACCTTATAATGAAATATTGAATATGCTAAGAGGATTTCGAACCGGGATGGACCCTCGCATTACCTTGAGAAACAGAGATGAAACGATTCCTTATATTACCGAACCGATAGCCGATATTCCTCCTCATAAAAGTGCCAGGACTGATCATAAGAAAATTATCCTGGGACCTGATTCCCCCAAATCCGTTGTTTTCATCACCTACGCCGGATATGAATTCGGGCCTAAGGAAGCATTACCTGCCGTGCAGCTATTAGCCCTCGAACTGGAGCATATCGGTTTCCAGTTTATCGGAAAATTTTGCTGCCCGGGCAAATACATTGACGACCCCATGCTCAGAACTTTCCACGGGGATATCCGTGATAGACCCAACGAGAAAGATCTGCTGAAAGCACAGCTCTTTATTGAAGAAAAGCTCGAGGAAATAGCTGACAGGACAAAATAGTCTAATTCACAAAAAGGAGTATAAAACCTATGAGCATCGTGAATTCAGTTCTCGGACCTCTCGATACTAAAAAACTCGGCTTTACATTAATGCATGAACATGTGGTGAGTCAGGGTTTTGTTGCACGGGATTATCCCGAGCTTTTCGGCGAGCGGTTTTTAGACCGGATTATTGATGGAGTGGCAGCGGCCAAAAAAGGTGGAGTTGATACGATTGTAGATGCAACTACTTTCGATCTAGGGCGGGATGTGTCCCTTCTGGCTGAGATTGCCCGGCGAACCGGGGTCAACATCATAGCCTGCACCGGATGGTGGATGAACTTCCCTCAGTATTTAACCGGAACAACTCCTGACTTGTATGCGGACCTGTTCGTCCGGGAAATTCAGGAAGGTATTGCCGGTACAGGAATCAAGGCCGGCATTCTTAAATCGGCTGCTGATTTTGGCGGCGTTACGGCCGAAGGGGAAATAATGCTACGCGCTGTAGCCAGAGCACACCTCAGGACTCAAGTTCCAATCATATTGCATTCATATGCGCCGGAGCAAGTAGCAAGGAAACAACTGGCAATTCTTAAGGATGAGGGTGTTGACCTGAAAAGGGTGGCAGTGGACCATGTAAATGATACCCGGGACATGGAGTACATTATGTGGCTGCTGGAACAGGGATGCTTCCTCGGAATGGACCGCTATCCGGGCATGCACCTCAGTGCCCATGCCCGCACGGAAACACTAAAGTGGCTAATTGATGCCGGTTGGACTGAACGACTTCTTCCCTCACATGACTTCGGTTTGGCTACTCCTTTGACTTTTTATCCCCCTGAAGTGAAAAAAAGTAATGAGAAAGGCAATCCGTACGGCTATCTTTATATCAAAAAGGTGGTCTTGCCTCAACTTAAAGAGATGGGAGTGCCGAAAGTAATATTAGACACTTTATGTGTAAACAGCCCAAGAAATTTTTTTGAAGGTCTGTAAAGATATATATATGCCAGTGGACCATTAGTACGAAAAATCGCTGATAACCGAAAGATACAAACTTGCTGATGCCATCAAGTCATTTGGTAAAACGACGAATTTAAAGCTGAATCGCGTCAAATCTGTAACCGAAATATAACAAAAATGGGCTTTTTTCTAACGGATTGTATACCCTCCATCTACTACAAGGTCGTGGCCAGTGGTATAGCTGGAAGCATCGGAAGCCAGGTAGATAAGCGCTCCCCGCAGTTCTTCCGGCTCACCCAGTCTGCCGAGTGGCGTGAGTGATTCCCAGGCAGGAAAAAGTCCGGA
This sequence comes from Dehalococcoidales bacterium, assembly GCA_016926695.1. Next base: position 44,473 of record JAFGOB010000001.1, read on the forward strand.
CATGGAAGATAATGTCATCTCAGTCTTTATATAGCCCGGGCTGATGGAATTGACGCGTATCCCGTGAGGAGCCCATTCGACAGCCATCGCTTGTGTCAGCATTACTACCCCCGCTTTAGAGGTGTTGTAAATAGCCTGCTTTTGTGGAACATTAACAACGCGTGCAGATATCGAACCGATATTTATGATGCTGCCACTTTTTTGCGGTATCATGATATGGGCGGCTGCTTGCGAACAAAGAAAAACGCCCTTCATGTTAATGTCCATGATAAGGTCCCAGTCTTTTTCCGGCATCTCTTCTACTGGTTTCTGCATACTTATCCCTGCATTATTCACGCAGATATCCAGGCGTCCGAATTCATTTACCACCCTATCGAACGCCTTTTTTACATCCTGATTCCTGGATACGTCCCCCTCTATAGTGATACAACACCGGCGCATTTTCCGGATTTTTACAGCTACCTCTTCCAGGTTTTGTTCATGCAAGCCGAAAAGGGCAACATCACAGCCGACTTCTGCCAGCGTGCGTGCCAGCACCTTACCTATACCCCGCCCAGCCCCTGTTACCAGAGCTTTCCTGCCTTTGATATCAAACAATTTTTCGATTCTCATACTATCCTCTATAAACACTAATTCAGGGAGGTCTCAATTCTTTTTAGATTAGCCAGCCCCTGCACTGCCAGCTCTTCGCCGGTATCTGCAAATTTCCTCCAGATAGCGCAAAGTCGGTTAAGTTCCTCAAAACTGGGGCTAAAAGATTCTATGGTCAACGGCCCGCTAAAACCAATTTTCTTAAGGGCGTTAAAAATTCTTTCCACGGGAGCAAACCCGTGCCGAGAATACCGCGGTTATTCTCACAGACGTGTATATAACCCAGGTATTCTTTGCCGCAGGTATTTACAGCTTTACTAAAATTGGATTCCTCACGTATCATATGGAAAGCATCGAGATGGACTTTAATGTTACCTGTACCCACAGCTTTACAGTACTTGACAGCGTCTTCGGCGACATTAATATCAACCATCTTTTTCATTGTCTCGATGCCATGCTGCCTGACTTTTGCTTCAGGAGAAATCAGATCGCTATCGGCAGACAGGCCTATGGTAGTTACGGGCGTGTTTCCCACCTCTTTAATCTTTTTTACTACCTTCCTGGCAGGGAACCGCTCCGGGTGGCTGACGTTAATGTCGATTGCATCGAACCCCAGGTCTTTTGCTTTTTCAATCAAAGGCAGGTCTTTTTCCGTAAACTCTTCCGTCCAGATCAGCGAATCTTCCATGTTCGGATTATCTTTTAATTATAGCTTTGTTAGGATTATAGTGTAAGTAACCGGAAAAACTGGTTTTGGTCTCCTAAAAGTCTCAGGAAAATGCGTGAATGCTTTCAAGGTTTCCAAAAGTGGCTGGCCCTCAGCAAGCCTTCCATGTTAATCTGGCAGAAAAGCACATAAGTAATACCGGTAAAAAGATGAAGAACACCCAACTGGAGGACAAACAATGACACAAAAACCGATTGTCAAGGTTGAGGGCGAAACCACTTACTATAGCTCCTGCAATTGTAATTGCGGTAGTGATAGCCACTGCGTCTTTAAAGTGCACATCAAAGATGGGATAGTTGTAGCTGTTGAGCCTGATGACAGGTATAACACTGGTATAGGCAGGGAAGACGAGGTATTGTCCGAGGCTGACCTGATAAAAAACCGAATCCAGAGAAGGCCGTGTGTGAAAGGGATGGTCTTTCACAAACAACTATACGATCCAGACAGGGTTCTCTATCCCATGAAAAGGACTCCCTGTGCCGGGCGCGGTGAAGGAAAATTCACCAGGATATCCTGGGATGAAGCCCTGACGACCATTGCCGGGAAGATGAAGGAAATCAGGGAGCGGTGGGGGCCTTATTCTATCTTGATACCCAAAGGACCCAACGCTGTGGCGGAACGGCTCTTCTCATTCTGGGGGGCAGGCGTAAGCACCTGGGGCTATTCTTCAGCTGATGCTATAAGGCTGGCAACTCCTCTTGTTTTTGGCCAACCTGGAGGGGCGGCATCAAGTTCAGCGGCGGATTTCCTGGTTAATTCCAAATTGATCGTTATCTGGGGTTACGATCCGGCTATGGGTTCCATAGGACCGGGGTATCAATTTGCCTGGTTTCTAAAACTTGCCCGGGAGAGAGGCAAAAAGGTTATAATCTTCGACCCGAGATACACCCCGGCTGCTGAAGTTATCGCAGACCAGTGGATACCGATAAAGCCTGGAACGGATTGTGCCATGTTCATGGCGATGGCGCACGTTCTGTTCCAGGAGGATTTATGGAACAAAGAGTTTGTTGCCCGTTATGTTGAACCTGAGGGATTCGAGAAATGGAGGAAATATATCCTCGGAACGGAGGACGGAACCAGTAAGAGCCCGGAATGGGCTGAATACATTTGTGCTGTGCCCGCAGAGACTATCCGGGCGCTGGTTCACTTGACCATAAAGGAAAGCCCGGCCTGGCTCTTCTCAAGTATCGGGGTGTACAGGAAGAGTCGCGGAGAAAACGCAGCGAGAGCCTTTGCGGCTTTGCAGGCGATGAGGGGCGCCTGGGGCGCTCCAGGAATGGGCGTTGTACTGGGGCCTGTTGGACCAGAGAATCCCGCGCCGATATCAGCCCAGCTATCGTCATCCTGGGGACCGAAAGGAGAGTATCATGTTCCCATTTTGTATCGCTGTCATTACTGGGACCAGGCGGTTTTACTTCTGGATAAAGTAAGGAGCGGTGAACTCAGTGAGCAGGACTATATCAGGATGGTGGGCTGGAGAGATGAAGCAGCTATACTGAAAGATTTCAATCCCAGAATGCTTTTTTGGGGTGGCGAATCTCAGTACGGCGCCAACTACCTGGTAACGCAGTTTGAATCGCCCGGCAGCCAGATACTGGCTATAGAAAAAATGGAATTCATCGTTTCTATGAACAGCATGATTACACCTTCCGCCAGATATGCCGACATAATTCTACCCGTCCAGGACTGGATGTGGGAGGAAAAAAACGTTGTCAAGAGCAATGAAGGATTTGCATCTATTAATTACTGCGCGGGGTTGGCCAGGCCCCCGGGTGAGGTTAAACCTAGAATATGGGTCTTGACCAGGCTGGCTGAGAAACTGGGCGTGGATCCGGTCAAGTTTTTTCCGTATTATACCACCGATGAAAACTGGGATAAGGATTGGGAAAGATACCAGAAAGATATTTATCAAAATATTGTGAATCAGTATAAACAAAAAGGAGTTGACGTACAAACCTGGGAAAAATTCATCGGGGGAGAATTTATAAATTGTGATGAACTGAGGGGTGAAAAGCCCTTTGTTGGTTTTGATAGGCAAATAAAGGAAGGTAAACCCTTCAATACAGCCTCGGGCAAGATTGAAATCTATTCCAGTTATCTCGCCGATGAATCCAATAGAGGCAAGGCTCAGCACTTTGATGCTCATGGCAGGCTGTATCAGTATATTCCCAGTGACTGGGGGTCCCTTACGCCGATGCCGGTCTATCAGAATGCGGTTCGAGGAATGGACGACCCTCTGGTAAAAAAGTATCCCCTGCTGGTGATAACACCGCCCGGCAGGTACCGGGTCCACTCTTTATTCTGGACCAATCCCTGGCTTAGAGACCAGGTCTACCAGCATAGAGTCTGGGTAAGCGCAGCCGACGCTGCAGCGAGGGGAATAAAAGACGGAGACATGGTTACGGTTTACAATGATCGAGGTAGAATAGTAATGCCGGCTTATGTGACTGCCAGGATAATGCCTGGCATAATCGCTGTACGCAGCGGAGGGTGGTATGTCCCGGATGAATCAGGCATCGATTTCGGGGCATCGGCCTCCAGCCTGCTAGGTGGGGATTTTGAGAGTTGCATAGCTCCAGCCAAGGCCACTACCATAGCCCAGTTGGAAAAGTATAAAGGAGCATTGCCATGACCCAGTATGGTTTCTTTTTTGACCAGAGCCGATGTACCGGCTGTAATACCTGCACGCTTGCCTGCATGCAGTGGCACAATATTCAGCCAGGCCAGGTAAGATGGATGCGAGTCTACCAATGGGAGAAGGGCGCATTTCCCAATACACGACTCCATATTCTGGCTGTTCCCTGCTACCATTGTGAAAACCCTGTTTGCATAGACGCCTGTACGCACGGAGCGATTTACAAGGAGCCGAAATTTGGCGCCGTGCTGGTAGACCCTGAGAAGTGCACTGGCGACCGCAACTGCTGGAAAGCCTGCCCCTACGGATCACCTCAATTCTACAGCGATGAATCCGGCAGTAAAATGTCCAAGTGCAACATGTGCATCGACCGGCTGGAGCAGGGAGCCAAACCGATCTGTGTTACAAGCTGCTCCATGAGGGCACTTGAGTTTGCTCCGATCGAGGAACTGACACGGAAATATGATAACCTGAGGATGCTCGAAGACATGCCGAAAGATACTATTACCAGACCGGCGGTTGTTTTCAAACCGGCCGATCCTAAAATCCAGGTCTTGCCCTGGGACTCATCCAGGGCTCTTAAACTATGGCAGAAGAGACAACTTCACCAGGGTGAGTCTTTGCCTGACATATTCGCGTTAGAGTCGGACGTTACCGAAGTGCCACAGGATATTGTTGGGCGGAACCGGCTCGTGCTAAAGGCTAAAACCAGTACCGAGTTGAAATACTATACAACAGATAATGAATAAGAACGGGGGAGATCCGAATTCCATTCTCTTTAAAAATATAACCAGAAATATTTACGAATATTATCGGGAGGATTATGTCAAAACCCTTTGAACCTTTTACGATCAATCGAATGCAAATCAAAAATCGTTTTGTTCGATCTGCTACCATGGATAATATGGGCTCCGACAGTATGGTTACTGAAGCTCAATTGGAACTGTATCGCGATCTGTCGCTTGGCGAAGTAGGTTTGATTATCAGCAGCGGTATCTTTCCCAGTATAAACGGTCAAGCGGGCAAAGGACAACTCGGAGCTCATACCGATGAGACCATTCCATCGCTGAAAAAGATAGCTGATATGGTCCATAAAAATAATGGCAAGGTAGCGGCACAATTACTGCATGGCGGCTGGCAGTGTAATCCGGAGCTTACGGGTCAACAACCGATCGGACCATCAGCATTGATTCATCCCTTCAGAGGAATTCCTATAAAAGGTCTTTCGATAGATGAAGTTTATGAAGAGATTGAGCGCTTTGTGCAGGCAGGGCGAAGACTAATCGAAGCCGGTTTTGATGCTATCCAGTTTCATGGTGCTCACAGTTGGCTTATCAGTGCCTTTCTTTCACCGGTAACCAATAAAAGAGAGGATGAGTTCGGAGGTTCAGCGAAGAAGCGGGCGAATTTTGTCATACAAATATATAAGGGAATCCGCCGGATTGCCGGTCCGGATTACCCTGTATTCATCAAGCTGGGATTAAAAGACTATCACTCTCAGGGGAAATCCTTAGATGAAGGCCTAAAAACAGCTGCTATTTTTGAAGAAATAGGTATGGACGCTATTGAGATAAGCGAAGGGGTGGAAGAGGAGCGCAGTCATCACATCAGGTTGGGTGCCCTTTTTCCCTACTATCTGGATGAGTGTCGTCAGGCACGCAGGGTTTTAAAGCAACCGATTATTCTGGTTGGTGGAATGAGGCAGCTCAAAGATGTTGAACAGGTCCTTGAGGAAGATATTGCCGACGCTGTTTCGATGTGCCGTCCATTTGTTATGGACCGATATATTGTTAAGAAATTCCATCAAGGTGTCGCCACAAGTTCGGCCTGTACGTCCTGTAATGGCTGTACCGGATTGAATCGTACTACCCTTCGATGCGTTCTTCCTGATTGATGCGATAAGTCATAAAGGAGAAATCTATGAAATTACAATCGAGCCCGTTAGTTAAAACTCAATACGGCACCTTCCAGGGAGTAATTGAAAAAGGACTGTTCGTCTTTAAAGGCATTCCTTACTCTGTTTCTATGTCGGGTAAAAACCGCTGGCTGCCCCCTCCGCCAGCTAAGCCCTTTAAAGGTGTATGCCAGGCCCAGGAATTCAGCCCTGTCGCTATGCAAATGATTATGCCCTCCAATCCCAATGTTCCATTCGCCGAACAGGAACAGCAAAACGAAAACTGTTTGTTTTTAAATATATATTCTCCCGGATTGGACGATAAGAAAAGGGCGGTTATGGTATGGATTCATGGCGGAGGCTATCATATGGGTTCGGGGTCGTCCTCCCTGCATCCGGGCCACACCCTTCCCAACCGCGGTGATATCATATTTATAAGTATCAATTATCGCCTGGGTCCTTTGGGCTTTTTACACCTGAATGATATTACCCGGGGTGTAATTCCATCTTGTGGAAATGAAGGGCTGTTAGACCAGATTGCCGCTCTCAAATGGATCAAGGAGAATATTGCGGTGTTTGGGGGAGACCCCAACAACATAACTGTCTTCGGTGAATCTGCCGGCGCTATGAGCATCGGCTGTTTGCTGGCAATGCCGGAGTCCAAAGGAATTTTCCAGAAAGCCATATTACAGAGCGGGGCTTCAACCGTAAGAACCTTGAATGAGGGAGTGGCCAACGCGGAAAAATATCTGAACGTGCTGGGGACATCAGAAATCTCCAAACTACATAACCTGCCCGGTCAAAATTTTATAGATGCTTATGCTCAATTGGTCGGTAATGCCTTCTGGTCGATGAGTAAAGGGACTTTGCTGGAACCCATTATCGACGGACGAGTTTTACCGGAACTACCCCTCGATGCCTTTAAACACGGTTCAGCCAAAGAAATCAAAGTCATGGCTGGTTCGACATTAGACGAGGTTTACCTTTTCGCCCAGCCAGATGCCAGCATACCCACCATGAATGAAAAAGAACTCATTCGCCGGGTGGAAAAATTCTTGCCAGCGGATTTTGCTGCCGAATTGATCTCAACTTATCGCTCAGCTTCACCCGAAAGGAGATCAGGTGAAATAAAACCCTTTCAGATATTCCTGGCTATTTTTACTGACTTGCAGTTCAGAATGCCGGCTGTACGCCTGATGGAATCACAGGTCAATTTTAAGCAAAATGCTTATAACTATATCTTTGACTGGCAAAGCCCTCAGACTGGATTGAAAGCCTGCCACTCATTGGAGCTTGGTTTCCTTTTCGGGAATCGTTTTGATGAGTTTCACGGCGTCGGGCCTGCCGCCGAAAAACTGGGCGAGCAAATGCAGGACGCCTGGATTGCTTTTGCAAAAACCGGGGACCCAAGCTGTGAGAGTCTGGGTAATTGGCCGGCCTACGGCCAACAGCGCTACACTATGCTTTTAGGAGCAAATAGCCATGTCGAAGCAGCTCCTTTCGAAACCGAACGGCGAGTCTGGCAGAGAGCACCTGACAATTGGCTGGGGTAACATCACTTTACCCTTTAGTAAAGTCCTGTTTTGATTGTCCCGCCCGTTTCTGCCAATTCTCATCGCGAAACATATTAAGCCCGAGGTCCAGTATTACTCCATCTTTCGTTTTTTCCGGGGGATGTTTTTCCAGGAAATCTATATCCAGTTCCACTCCCCAACCAGGTGCATCGGGTACCGAAAAGCAACCATTGCTAATATCAGGATAAGGTGAACCTACTTTTTTAACTTCCACGTCAACAAAGTCATTAAAATGCTCCAGGATCTTTCCATTTCTTAGCCCCGCCATTAGATGAATACCAACCATAGTTGAAATAATTCCACCAACATTGTGAGGTGCGACCATCATCGAGTACGTCTCAGCATTTGCAGAAAGTTTCTTTGCTTCAAGCATGCCGAAATTAGTCGGATCAACCTGGATAATATCAACACAGCGTCGTTCAAACAATTCTCTGTATTCAGACCGTGTGTACAGGCGCTCACCCGCTGCTATCGGAATGGTTGTATGAGCCTTGACTTCAGCCAGAGCGCCGAGATCATCCGGACGGCAAGGTTCCTCGATCCATCCCGGCTTCAGCTTTTCTATATCTTTAACAATCTCTATAGCCTGATGCGGGGCAAAACGCCCGTGCATTTCAATAAACATCTGAACACCTTGCGGCAGTACACTATGAACGGCTTCGATGATTTCGATCGATCTTGAATACTCTTTCCTGCTCAGTTCCAGGTTGCCAGCTCCAAATGGATCAAATTTAAGACCTGTATATCCCTTTCGGACGACTGCTTTGGCAGCCTCAGCAAATTCACTCGGATTTCTGTTCACTTTATACCAGCCGTTGGCATATGCCGGGATTTTTTCAATCGGTTTGTCTCCAGCCAGGACCTTCCCTCCGAGAAGCTTATAAACAGGCAAACCCGCCCGTTTACCAATACAATCCCAGCATGCGATTTCAAGTAAAGAAAACGCGGTCATAACTACACTGCCTGCTTTATCAAAATCCAACAAAGTGTATTTTTGATATAGACTCTCAATATCAAAAATATCATGGCCCAGAAAGTGATTCCTGGTCTCTCTCAATAACTCCAGAACTGCGTTTGTTCTCCCCAGAACTCGAGCTTCACCAATTCCGGCAATACCTTCATCGGTTTCCAGTATCAGATAAGTCAGATTTCTCCAGGGCGTACTTACGACGTATGTTCGATACCCTGTTATCTTCATATCAAATTATCCTCCTGCGGAACCTGTGAAAATAATCTACCGGAAAATATTTCAAATAACGATTTTCCCGGCTGAGATAAATTACCCTTTCCGAACGGTGACGGGAGTTGAATCAAAAGGAATCCGTTTTATGTAATTCACAAGGTCACTGCCCATACCTTCAAAATGAATTTGGATTTTATCGTCTTGTTGAAAGGGACTCCAACTTCCCGAGGATAATCGCATAGTACCAAAATAGTAAATATGAACCTCACCAGGTATTCGGAATTGAGGGTATTTGAAATGATGATCTTCAAGATTAGCAAGGGAATTGTTCATATTCGCTTCACCGGTAAATAGTTCACCTGAATCATAAATTAGAGAATTTCCTCTATATATTCGACAATATCCTCTGACATCTTGAAAATTCAGGTCTGTAACCAATTCCGGTCCGACTGAACACGTACGCAGCTTGGATGGCGCCAGCCATAGATAATTCACTTTTTCAGTAATATGATCCGACCATTCATTGCCGATGGCAAAGCCCAAACGACAGGGTACGCCAAATTTGTCAATTATGTAGCATCCTGCGATTTCAGGCTCTTCACCGCAATCCCGAGAGAATGAAGGTATTTCCAGAAAATCATTATGACCTTTCAATATTGCCCCGGTACCTTTGTAAAACCATTCAGGCTGAATACCTCTTTTACCGAATTCAGGTTTCCCCCCCTTTAAACCCATTTCAAACATTTTCTGAGAATCTGTGATCACTCCAGTTCCATGATTTGCCTGGCTGGTTTTGGAATGATCAGGGGCATTGTGCATTTTATTTCGTTGAGAGGCACTTCCTGTATGAGTTAATCCCGTGCCAGAGATCAGACAATGGGCAGGATCGGGATGGTCTAAAGGTGGCAGCACCCATATTTTTCCTCCCGGTTTCTGCTTCGACAGTTCAAAATAACTAAGAGTAACTCGATTTTTCGGAAATTCAGAGTTATTTATGTAAGATTCAAGATCCGTGCCAGCTTGTTGGGCTTCTTCGAATATACGGTAAGTACTCTTCCAATCAGGATTAATACTGGTTAGATCAATAACAGCATCCTTTTCAACTAAACCTACATGCCTTTCTATTTCCGAAACTATAAACTGAATCAATCTCATATCTGTTCCCGATTACGCATTACTTACTAAAAACATACTGATTTCACTATTCTGTATATATTTTACCAATAATTCCGGGTACGTAGTTGTGCCTGCAAGAAGTATTGAGCACTGATCCCAGCCTTGCGGTAACTTCGGGCTTTTATATGATGAGGCCGGGAAATTTAAACAATCTCTATGAATTAATTTGAGCTAATTTGTTTAAGTCGAGGCTTTTATGAACTCAGCTACCAGAGAAAGTGTCGAATCCTTGATATTACCAGGTGTCTCAATGCCCAGGAAATGCATATTGAACTCCATTATGTCCAAACCCACTATTTTATATTTCCCGCGGCGGCAGTCGCTGGCTATGATGTTGGCTACATCCAACAGGTTTTGTTTACTTATTCCCGGTTTATCCATGTAACGTGCAGCATAAACGCTATTGTACGACCCAACATCCAGGTCCAGACTGATATACACATAAGGATTGTCGATTTTTTCGCTCAAAAATCGGGTAACTGAATCAATATACTGTCCACCAAAAAGCTTTAGCGGGAAAAAACTACAGCCGCGTTCCTCAAAGCTTAAATAATATTTCTTGTAACTATCTCTTTCAAAGCCAGTATCTAAATCCGGGTAATCGCCCACTCCGATAAAGAGCAGGTTTTCTGGAAGGATGCTACCTTCATCTATAAGGTATGACCAGAAGTTGCCGCAGCAGAACTGGTCACTGAACCCGATAGGGATAATCGGAGCAGCGTGGGGTCCACCGGAGGTAAACTCCGGACTATGCAGTTGTGCTGCAGCAAGTCTAATTGATAGCGGAATAGCATCGAAGTGTTGGTCAAGCACAACCACGGTAAGCATCTTTGGTCCATATTTATCAGCCAGTGCGGAGACAACACCGGCGGTAGCAGAGTGGTCGATACCGATCATGATGGGTATTTCGGGAAAGATATTGTCGGCAACGAAGGATTGCAACTGCTTGACGATACTAAGGAGGCTGCCGCTATCAAAAAAATCCGCCATAGTTTTGACATTTACCAGCGGCAGATCGGATTTGTTCGGCTTTGGCCAGAGCCAGGAAGGAACGGGAAACCTTCCGTAAGGTAAAATGCCTTGCTCCTTTAAAATATCTGACATACTCCCGGTCACGGCAGCGTAAGGATCCGGACACGCGGAAAGCCAGTCCAATTTTGTAGTATCGGCAGCCATCCAGGCATGCTTCAGCCGCAGGTTCAAGGGATCGTCAACCGGATCCAGTGCGACACCAAAAAGTTTTTTCCGGTACTTTGATATAGACAATTAGTTAAGTCCGTTCATCAACGAGTTCAATCAAGTCTTTAACCTGCTGACTCTCTTTACCAAGGACTTTCTGAAATATTTCTTTACAATACGGGCAGGCTGTAATCAGTAATTCCGCTCCTGTGTCCTTAAATTCCTTGATTCTCTTCCTGGCATTTTCTTCAGGAAAATCGGGGAAGTAATTACCCGCACTTCTGGCGCCACAGCAAAAGGAGTTCTCCCTGTTTCTTTTCATTTCCACCAGTTCCACCCCATCCATGGAGGATAACACTTTTCTGGGGGCATTGTAGATGCCCAGACCCCTTCCCAGATAGCATGGATCGTGATAACTGACTTTAACTTTATCAGTCTTCCGGCTTTTCAGCTTGCCATTCTGGAAAGCATCGGCTAAAAGCTGGCTGATATGACGGTTACTGATGTCAGTGTAACCGGGGACAAGCTCAGTATACCTGTGTGTGATGAACTCCTGACAATGCGGACTAATGAAGACGAACTTTTTGTCCTTGAACGCCTTCATTTTATCCCAATTGGCCTTTACCAATGGTTCCAGCTCATGCCAGAATCCATAGTCATAAAGCGTTGCGCCGCAGCACCCTTCTTCTGCGAAGACAGCAACCGGGTCACCGATCTTTGCCAGCAACCTCGCGGCGGACTCATATAGCTTGTTTTGTACATCCGTATGGGAGCACTCGGCAAAAATAACAGTACCGGCTTTATCATTGTGTATCTTTTCAGGAATCCTGAATTTGCTCTTATACCCGAAATCTCCTTTTTGTCTGATTTCATCGTATATCTCTCTGGCTTTTCCAGCGGGAACCAACCCTCTTTCGACTATTTCATGCCTGAGCAACCGTATAAAGTCCAGCCCATCAGCACGTGCACAAAGATCGGTACAAGCCCCGCAGCTAGAGCAGGTAAAAGCCAGCCTGGCAACTGAATCGTTATAGTCAAGCTCTCCATCTGCCAGAGATTTGATGACGTACATCAAGCCACCGCAGCTAAAAGCAAAACAGCGGTCATGGGAATAAATAGGGCATAAGACATAATCATGCGGCCACCCTGACGTAGTACAGTTGCCACATTTCAGGCAGGAGGATGCAGTTCCTCGTACATTTTTTAGCTCAGTTGATAATTTCATTGTTGTTCGCTCCCCGGAAATATTCCTATGTCTCTATTAAGAATGTTGTTGGGATCCAGCGCATTTTTAATTCTCCCCAGTACATCGGCATAGGTTCCGGTCATGTCCAGATAATTGCCCAGGTAAGCCTTATGCCTCAGCGGGATAGCCCCGTACCTTTCCATCGCTACATCCGTCATTTCCTGAAAAGTGGAGAGAACCTTTTTCACCAGTTCCTGGTCGGTGCGTGGTACCATCAGCACAATACGAAACATTATCGAGCGCCCGAAGTCAAAGGGGTGAACATAGTAGTTGATCGGCCGCCCTGTAGCCTCCCAGGCTTTATTCACCACCCATTTCTCCAGGTTTTTCACGGCCTCGGCTTCGGCCATGACCACCCACATAGCCATCCAATTACCGCTCTGACCGCCGGCCTGCATCACAGGGCGGGCGCCACGGGTCCTGCGGTTGGGGTGATATTCCTCAAAGATCTGACCCCATTGGCCTGCTGTGTTGGGATTATTTTCGATATCTTTTGGGGAAAGGATTCTACCTCCGTATTTCCTGGCAACCTTTTCGATCACTTTCTCATGGGAAATCATGGTTTCTTCGTAGCCCGAAAGCATAGTGGTGACTGTGCTGTAAGGAATACCCGCGGGCGCCTGCCTGGGATCAGCCATTGCCAGGGACGGGTTATTTCTGGTCCAGCCGCCCATATGGAAATTCCAGATAATGGTGTGCTCGGGGATATTATTGTTAATAATGTCTTTAGCAAAATCCACAGCAGCCGGAAAATTATCGAAGGCTGCCACGTTAACGCGATTAGCTTCATTTATCGGGTAGATTGTAACGGAAGCCCTGGTGACTATTCCCATGGTAGCATAGGCATAACAAAATATACCCGACAGGTCAGGATACGGGCCATACCTTAACCCGTTGCCGCCGTTTGGAAAGTGCGATGATCCGGTATTGAAAACGGTCCCGTCAGCAAGGACAACTTCAAGGTCCACGATGGGGTCAAGACGTTTGGTTACAAGACTTTGTGAGGGTCTCATCAAATAGGTACCTATGGGAGAACCGCCACCCGGCCCGGTAGGCATCGGACATCGAAATCCCTTCTCCGCCAGTGCGACGGCAAATTGATCGAAGGTAACACCCGGTTCGATAACGGCATATCCTGAGTCGATATTTATTTCTACGATTTTATCCATACGTCTGAGGTCCAAAACCATCCCTTCCACGGAAGGTACGCCATATCCGGCAATATTGACACCACGGCCAAAAGCTGTCACGGGAATTTTATATTTGTTAGCAATCTTCAGAACCTCTACTACATCATCTCTGGTCTCCGGAAGAACCACCCAGTTAGGTTTGCGAAAAGGCACATAACTGGAGTCTGAAGCATAGGCTACCAGGATCACATCATCATCCTTTACCTTGTTTGCTCCTATGGCATTTTTAAGCTCATCAGAAATGATGTCCACCTGCTTTTTTTCCATTTTTAGCAACATAGCATAATCTCCGTCTTTTATTGCCAAAGTTCATGAAACATTTTCTGGATAGTAACCCTCACCCTGAAGTTGTATCAGCTAATATTTGGAAATCGAATCCTTTCAGTGTCATCGCCGGGCAGTGTCCAGCACAATCCAATACATATATGACGTCTTATATGTCGTAATCGAAATTATAGAAAATACACATGTTTTTGTCAAGGCTAAGGTTAATTTTTACCGTTTTCAATGTAGTGAATAACCCCGCAGCAAGTTATAGAGCATCCGCCGGCGAGATGGAACGGCACGCTTTACAAATTTTACTTCAACAATATATTATTTAGATTTAAGATTATGTAATCAAATTGCCTGAAACTGAAGCTTGCCTGTTGCAGCCAAACCTGTATATAACGTCATAAATAACTGTGGATAGAACACGGCCTGATCGAGTCTCCGACGAGCAGACTCCGGCCACCTGTGCGCCTTGCGGAGTCGGCAGACCGACCAGGCCGGGGCAATTTGTCAATACGCATAAATAAAAGGCGTTGCATGTAGATAGTCCGGGAGGCTATATTTATGTCAAACCGGAGGCCCCTGGTTCCCGTTTTTCATCTTCCGGGGAGACCAGGCTATATCATCTTGAACAATAATTGCCATCTTTTAATTGATAAGGAGCAGGCCTTGAAAAGAATCGCAGTGGATATGGGAGGGACCTTTACCGACCTGGTCTACATTGACGACGAGACGGAGCAAATCATAAACGGCAAGGTGCGCAGCACACCGCAGGACATCGGTCAGGCGGTTATGAACGTAGTAAAGAAAATGAGGCTGGACCTGTCCGATATTGCTATATTTATTAACGGGACTACCGCCGGCCTGAATGCCATAGCGCAGCGAAAAGGCTCGAAAGTGGGACTGATAACCACTGAAGGATTCAGAGACGTACTGGAGATGGCCCGCGGTTCCATGAAAAATCCATATGACCCCATGTCAAAAAAACCGCAGCCGCTGGTGCCCCGTTATCTCTGTATCGGGGTTCGTGAACGGATGGACTATGCGGGTAAAGAGGTTGAACCGCTGTGTGTCGCAGACCTGCAAGAAGCCGTTAGGAAATTCAGGGAAAACGGTGTCGAGGCAATTGCCGTCTGTTTTTTGCATTCTCACGTTAATCCGGAACATGAACGAATGGCGGGGGAAATTTTAAAAGAACTCTGGCCTGAAGTGACGGTCTCCCTCAGCCACAGGGTAGCCCGGCAGATCAGGGAATACGAGAGAATGAGCAGTACCGTCATCAGCGCCTACATGGCCAAAGCCATCATGGGCTATTTGGGCCGGATGGACAAAAACCTGAAAGAGGAGCAATTCAAAGGTCAGTTGCTGATATTGGGGCCGGGAGGGGTTATGGGAGTGGAGGCAGTTAAAGAGAATCTTCTTTATACATTAGCCTCAGGTACGGCCGGCGGTGCGGCCGGGGCGGCTTATGCGGCCGGGTTGTGCGGTATCAAAAACTTTATTACCATGGATGTTGGTGGTACCAGCTTCGATGTCTCCTTAATCAAAGACGGCGTAAACATTGAAAAGCATCAATCGGAGGTCATGGGCTTTCCGCTGCTGATGTCCGGCATAGAGGTAGAAAGTATTGGCGCCGGGGGAGGCAGTATTGCCAGGGTGGATTCCGCTGGGCTTCTGACCGTAGGTCCGGAAAGCGCCGGGGCTGTTCCGGGACCCATGGCCTACGGGCAGGGAGGCAAAGAACCGACGGTAACGGATGCAGCTCTTGTTAACGGGATAATAGACCCTGACTATTTCCTGGGCGGTGAAGTCCGTCTGGACGTTGAACTGGCCGTCAGGGGCATCCGGGAAATTGCGGATAAGCTGGATATCGACCTGAACAAAGCGGCGGATGGTATTCTGGCTGTAGCCCGCAATAATATGACCGCTGCCACCACGGAAAAGCTTATCGGCCGGGGATACGATCCCAGAGAGTTCAGTATAATGGCCTTTGGCGGCGGGGGCGGTCTTTTTGCCGGCCATATAGCCCGGGATATGTCAATAAGGAAAGTAGTTGTACCGCCGGGACCGGGCGTGTTTTGCGCGTGGGGCATATTGACTATGAACATAGTCCATAGCTATACCAGGTCTTATGCCCGTACACTGGATACCCTGGATGTTCAGGAGCTGGCCGCTATTTACCTGGAGATGGAAAAAGAAGCGCAGGAAACCCTTCAACTGGAAGGTATGTCGGAAGACGATATCGAATTTGTCCGCTCGATGGATATGGGTTATGAATACCAGCGACATTATATCGAGACGCCGGTCCCGGGAGGAGCATTCAGCGTCAACTCAAAAGACATTATCAGAGAATCTTTTGAAAGTATTCATGAAAATCGTTACGGGCACCGCATCAAGGCTCCTTTGATAACCGTAAACATCCGGCTGAAAGCGATCGGGAAAATCAAGGATGTTTCGATAAAAGAAATAGAAAAAGACAGCGAAATTCCGCTGGAGGCAATCAAGCCGGCGAGAAAGGTCTACCTTGAGGGCAATTTCGTTGAAACTCCAATATTTGAAAGGGGCAGATTGTTGTGCGGAAATATGATCCCGGGTCCGGCCATAATCGAAGAGCCTTATCATACCACACTGGTAATGCCGGGACAAACTCTGGAAGTGGACAAGTACGGGAATCTCGTGATCACGGTAGGAGGGAAAACAAATGCTTGAATTAGACCCGATTACCTTTGCGGTCGTTCAAAAAAAATTCGTGTCCATTGCCAATTCCATGATGGAGACAGGGGTTCGCACGGCTGTTACTACCTTCATGTATGAAGTAAGGGACTGCCTGTTCGGGATTCTGGATGCGGAAGGCAACGCGGTTGCTGAAAGTCACGGCCTGTTTATGGGGACTCTAAGCCCGGCTGTCAAGAATTGTTTGTCGTATATTCCCGGAGAACAGATGGAACCGGGGGACGTGGTAATTTCCACTGGACCGGAAATCACCGGAAATCATACCTCCGATGCAGTGGTGTTCACGCCGATTTTTTACAGGGATAAGATTTTCGGTTTCGCAGCTACTAAATCGCACTGGCAGGACCTGGGAGCTAAGAGTTCTTATCCTTCAGACGCTACCAATATTTACGAGGAGGGTAAACGGTTCCCCCCGGTCAGGCTTTACAAAAAAGGCCGGCTGCAATCCGATATCTGGGGAATTATCCAATGGAATTCGCGGGCTCCCGAGCATGTCTGGGGTGACCTGCAAGCTCAGATTGCCGGCTGCCGATACGGTGAAAAGCAGATTGTGGAGCTGCTGGACAAGTACGGGGCAGACACGGTAAACCTCTGTATCCTGAAAATGTATGACTACAGTGAGCAGATAACCCGGAATGCGATAGACAAATTGCCCGAAGGTACGTTTACTGCCGAAGATTACCTGGACAGCAACGGCCTCGACTTGAATAAACCCGTCAAGACAATGGTCAGCGTCACTATTAAAGGAAGCGACATCACCGTGGACTTAACCGGTTCGGCGCCGGAACAAAGAGGTCCCATGAACGGTCAATGGGTTACTACTTTATCGGCTGTCAGGACTGCCATTAAATCATTGACCACTCCCGAGCTGCCTTTGAATGAAGGCTTCAATCGACCTATCAAAGTAATTGCGCCCAAAGGTACCATTTATAATCCCGGTCCCACAGCCCCCTGTTTTCTCTGCGGCAACATATCGTCAACCATCGGGGTACTGATCTCCCGGGCCCTCTACAAAATACTACCGGAAAAGATACCGGCCTGTTCCGGAAGAGATGTAATCGGAAATGGATTTTATGGCGTTGACCCCGCTTCCGGAAGATATTGGACCACACTCACTCCCTGCTATGTCGGGCAGGGCGCCGACTACAGGTCCGATGGCGACAGCTATATCATGGGACCGGCAACCAATATCCCTGCCGAAATACTGGAGTCTTCTTTTCCCATGTTTATCGAAAAGGTCGCCCTGATTCAAGACAGCGGAGGGGCCGGTAAATACCGGGGAGGCGTCGGCTCCCGCCTTTACGTTAAAGCCCTGGCCCCGATAAATTTTTATAGTTTCATTGAAAACAGCACTACCCCTCACTGGGGCTTCCTGGGCGGTAAACCCGGTCTTAAAAACTACGCTGCCATAAAATCCCGAAAAGCAGGAGAGTTCGACCTGATAAAAACTTCAGGCATTAAATTGGAGCCGGACGACAGAGTAATAGTGACCGCCGGAGGCGGGGGAGGTTATGGGAATCCGCTGCAACGGGATATCGAAATGGTACGCCTGGACGTAATGAACGGGTATATCTCGACAGATAGCGCCATCCGGGACTACGGGGTCTTTATAAACCCGGACACCTTCGAGGTAGATTGGGAAGCCACGCAAATATTAAGAAAATATCTGGTTATGTAGAAAAGGAGCGGTTTTTCATTCCGCTCCCTTTAAATTATTCCTGATACTTGAGCTTAATTTCCCAGGGGTACCCAGTACATCCTTAATTGTCCCTCTTGCCCATACCATGTTATTTTCCATTGAGTGCCTTTATTCAGAGGTACAGTTAACAATGCCGTATCGCCGCCATCCATTGCCTGTGCGCCAAGGGGTTGATTCCACCAGTCTCCAATGTTGCTTTTTACATGTAATGTTACCCATAAAGGCCCGCCTGAATTTACGGCACTTGCAATCAAAAACCCGTCTGTTGCCGCTGTGTACTCGGTATCAGGTAAATATGGAGTCATACCTCCAATAGCAGGCGCCGCTCCGTCTTTAGCCAGGATTTCCCTTGCATCCCCATCCCAGATGTAGGATTTCTTATCTGTGATGTTGTAATAAGCATTATTAAGGGTTGGACTGTTTGGAGGAGAATAAAGGCTGCCTAACCACAGAATAGAAATACCGTTAGTCCCGTTGGTGCCGGCCGGACCCTGGATACCCTGCGGCCCGGTTTCACCCTGCATACCCTGAGGACCCATGTCGCCCTGCGGACCCTGCGGCCCGGTCTCACCCTGGATACCTTGAGGCACCTCTTCACCTTGCGGAACCTGCGGCCCCGGGATTAGCTCGATGTCATTGATTGCATCCCAGAGCTTGCCGATTTCTGTCTGGATGTTGGTAACCGCTGTCCAGATGGCATCAAAAGGATTGTGCTCTTCCTCCGTTGGCTTGGCTGCCAGAATCGGACCCGCCGCCAGAATGGTTACCAGGACTACCGCTAATACCGCCAGAATTGCTTTTTTTATCATTGCTGCTCCTTTCTTACTGTTTTTATCTTTTCTTCAGGCTATTTAAGAGAGTACCACTTGAAAGTACCGCACAAAATGTCCCCATGGACAGAAAAAGTACAGTCTCTGAAATTGAAAGACTGTCTCCAGGGACAGTCTCGAATCGGGATTATACAATCAAGAAGATTGAAAATACCCCATCAGTCCGTCACGCCTGGGTACACCAGAGCTTGTTCTGGTACCTCCGGTAATTGCTCCACAAGGCGGCGAATGTTATATTATAAGTAATACTGAAAGGCAGGAGGTCATACCATGGCCAATAAAGTTGGTTCTAAAGGTCAGGTAGTCATTGATAAAGAGCTGCGCGACCAACTGGGCATAAAGCCGGGCTGGATAGCCCTCCAGCAGATCAGCGGAGACCATATCGAACTCTATTTTATCCCTCCGGAGCATAAACAATCTCTTAAGGGGAGCCTTGCCGGGCATATTAAAATGCGGGTAAAACCGGGGAAAGACTGGGATAAAGCCCGGGAGACGGCCTGGGATAAAGCAGCGCAGGAGAAGATGACATCACAAGAGAAAGCAGCATGAGCGGATTCCTGGATACCAGCATCATAGTCCGTTACTTTACAAACGACCCGCCTGAATTGGCAGAAAAAGCCGCTGATATCATCGATGGAGATGCGCATCTACTGGTGACGGATGTAGTTCTGGCAGAAACAGCCTATGTCCTGACATCCGTCTATAACGTGAACAGAAGTCTGGTGGTAGATAACCTTATCGCCTTTCTTCAGAAAGAGAATATCGCTGTTTTTTCCCTGGATAAAGACCGGGTAATTCAAGCCTTGCTTTTATGCCGGCCGTCCGGGAGGATATCGTTTGCCGATGCTATGGTATGGGCCTCGGCGCGGTCTTCCGGTATAAACACCGTATATTCTCTGGACAAGCGTTTTCCCGGCGAAGGGCTGAATATCAAACCGGGATTATAATGGTGTTTTAATGTGATATCGTGTTTCATTCTGAGATATGGCCTCCCCCGTCTACACAACGAACACAGACGGGACTTTGGATATACATTCCCGAAACCTGTTTATTCGGAAAATTCATTTCGACATTCAGTATATTAAAATCCGGATTGCATACTGATGATTTTCTCTGTTTTTCTGACAAACTCGTCAGCCCAGCCTATAGCTCTCTTTGCCTCTTCTTCGGAGACAGTTCCAACATCTTCGTAAACTACCCGATGCCTCTTTTTCCTCAACCGGTTGAATATTTCAATTAGCCTCTCTGTTATTTCTGTTCCAAATACGTCACGAGTGAACTCGACTACTGCTACATGTTTATATTGTCCGGCTGCTCGATATCCCTTCGAAAGCATTAACGCTTTTCCAGACTGTAGCATTGCGTTGTAGGCGATAGCGAGGCACCAGTCATAGTCTTTCGCCTCGTAATTCCTCCCGGCAGATGCCATATCTCTTTTCGCCAATCTCAAAGTATCTTTAGCGAGCTTGTCGCTGGTGACAACCTTCTCTATTTTCCTATCTCTTAGCAGATCCTCTAAACTCATTTATGTCACCAATTAGCATTATGAAAGGTTTGCCGATGATATCAAGAAGGAGATGGTGCCCCTCTTTAGTTTTCTTCTCATATTCGGACGGCATCCACAGTATATAGTTGACCTCCCGGCCTATTTTCTTTTCGATATTACCGATAAGAGTGATCAGGCTTTCCTCATTTACTTCACCGATAATCAGCAGGTCAATATCACTGCTCTCGGTTTCATCCCCTCTGGCGAATGATCCGTAAATGAGAGCGTACTGGATTTCCCCCAACTCGGATAGCTCTTTCGACAGGAAACCGCCAAGGCTGTCGGTCTTTAAAAAGATTCTTTTAATATCCTCGATGACGGGAGAATCCCTGTTAATCTTGAAAAGTTTCAGGTTGCCTTGAGAGGTTTCTTTCACGAGACCGATTTCCCTGAGCTGGTCCATTTCCTTTTTTACGTACGGCGCTGAAACCCCCGTGCGTCTTGAGATTTCCCTGAGATGGAACTCAGGTACCGGGTTAAACATCAATAGCTCCAGTATTTTAACCCTGGCTTTTGAAGTGAATAATTTTTCTAGCATGTTAATAAATTACTTACAATCGTTAATAAATAGCTAACATATTTCACAGTGGTATTATATACAATATCCCTTTAAGTTTCCACAATCGGGATAGTTTATTTTTTAATCATATTGCCGGCGTCTGCCTCTGTTTTAGTATAGATACCGATAGTATCGTGAGAAAGATTCCGTATGGGAACAATACATGTTTGTCAAATCGTGTTCCAGCCAGATCTTCTCCTACCCCCCTCTCCACCAAATCGATCCTTCCAACGTAGTCTTTTATCCCCATCCGGCCCTGGCTGAGGGAAAAGACTACCCCCCAGAACCTGTTCCGGGACGCTGCACCGCCGGTTTAGAGAAAACAGGGTCACCTCAAAAGAAAATAATTGGCTTTCATTTCTGTAATTTGTTCGTAACAATTCGGTAATATAATATAAAATATCCCGGGATCACGGTTTGGCGATTATTCAGGTCTGTTTATTTTTTGTATTTGATTCTGGCTCCTCCTTGGGAGGGGACTAGCTATGGCGGGTTTCGGGGTGAAAACTCTGAAACCCGTCTTATTTTGCTGATATTAGGATGAATGGAGGATATTTTACAGTGCATCATTCAAGCGAAAACGAAATAGTTGCCCCGGTCGATATTTATGGAAGCAATGTCTTTAATGATTCGGTCATGCGCCAGTATCTGCCGAAGGAGACCTACCAATCTTTCAGACAAACGGTTGAGGATGGAACCCCTCTGGACCCGCAGGTCGCAGAAGTAGTGGCTTCAGTAATGAAAGACTGGGCCATCAAAAAGGGGGCAACCCATTTCACTCACTGGTTCCAGCCTATGACAGGCATCACCGCTGAAAAGCATGATTCCTTTATCTCCCCTACCACCGACGGGCGTGTGATCATGGAGTTCTCCGGAAAAGAGCTTATCAAGGGCGAACCGGATGCTTCCTCCTTCCCGTCCGGCGGTCTGCGCGCTACCTTTGAAGCCCGCGGATATACTGCCTGGGACTGCACATCACCGGCTTTCGTTAAGGACAAGAGTCTCTATATCCCCACTGCCTTCCTCTCTTATACCGGCGAAGCACTCGACAAGAAAACCCCTTTACTGCGTTCGATGGATGCCCTGAACAAACAAGCCCTGCGGGTCCTGCGCATCCTGGGCAATAAAACCTCCAGGCGGGTTACGACTACAGTCGGCCCCGAGCAGGAGTATTTTATTATAGATAAAAAATTGTTCGACCTGCGCCAGGACCTTATTTTGACCGGTCGGACGCTTTTCGGCGCCAAACCCCCCAAAGGGCAGGACCTGGAAGACCATTACTTCGGACAGATTAAGGATCGAATAGCCGCTTTCATGTTCGATGTGGATATGGAACTCTGGAAACTGGGTGTGGCCGCCAAGACCAAGCACAACGAAGTCGCTCCGGCCCAGCATGAGCTGGCCCCGATCTTCTCTTCCACCAATATCGCCGCCGATCACAACCAGTTGACGATGGAGACCATGAAAAAAGTGGCCCTGCGCCATGGACTGGTCTGCTTGCTTCACGAAAAGCCTTTTGCCGGAATCAACGGTTCCGGTAAACACAATAACTGGTCTATGTCCACCAATGACGGGCAGAACCTGCTGGATCCCGGCAAGACTCCCCATGAAAATGTTCAGTTCCTGGTCTTCCTGAGCGCGGTTATAAAGGCTGTCGACGAACATGCCGATTTACTGAGGGCGGCTGCTGCCAGCCCGGGCAACGACCACCGCCTCGGCGCTAACGAAGCTCCTCCGGCTATTATCTCCATTTTCCTGGGCGAGCAGTTGACGGATATCCTGGCTCAGATTGAAGAAGGCGGCGCCACCAAGAGCAAGTCCGGCGGCATTATGCACCTGGGCGCCAGCTCACTGCCCACTCTGCCCAAAGATTCCACCGACCGCAACCGTACCTCTCCTTTTGCTTTCACCGGCAATAAGTTCGAGTTCCGCATGGTCGGTTCAATGCAGTCTATTTCCGGCGCCAACTTTGTTCTTAACGCCATCGTGGCCGAGAGCCTTTGCCTGTTCGCCGACAGGCTGGAGAAGGCTGCCGATATTCAAAAAGAGATTAACGCCATTGTCCTGGAAACTATCAAAAAACATAAACGGGTCATCTTCAACGGCAATAATTACGCGGAAGAATGGCTCACTGAGGCTGAGAAGCGCGGCTTACCCAACATTCAGAACACCGTCGATGCGATTGCCGTGATTCGTGATGATAAGAACATCGCCCTGATGGAAAAGCACGGCGTCCTCTCGCGGGTCGAAATGGAATCCCGCTGTGAGATCAATTATGAGATCTACATCAAGACGGTCAATATTGAAGCCCTCACCATGATCGAGATAGCCAAACGGCAGATTCTTCCCGCTGTAATCGGATACAGGGCCGACCTGGCTGCTTCGATCAGCAGTATTCTGGCAATTGATGGCAATGCCGATGTGGAGCGATCTTTGTTTGAACAGATCAGCGCATCACTCAAGTCTTTTAATACCAACCTTGCCCGGCTCGAAAAGAACCTCTACACCGCAGCCGGCCTGCACGGCGATACCAGAGCACAGGCTGTTGCTTACCGCGACAAGGTTTTCAAGACTATGGACGACCTGCGCCAGGATGCCGATATGCTGGAGACCATGGTTGATGCCGAATACTGGCCGATGCCGACCTACTCCACATTGCTGTTTAATATCTAGACGGGCGTTTCATCAGTCACTTTACCGTTAACCAGTTTTAGGGGGGAGCGAAAACTTCCCCCTTGATATTTATATGACCGCTTTTGGTATCCGAAGCGGACAAGAATTTGGATTACTCCTCCGGTTGTCCCTCGATTATACGTCCATGTGAACTTTTCGTCCCTTTCGCCCGGCTCGATTCAGGTTCAATGTCAATATGCATTGACTTCACTGCTTTCAGCGGTCTATTATTGCTTCATACGCAATTGCCGTACTGTCAGAACAGCTTTGTTTGACAGTTTGTTTTCTGATATTTACTGTACTTTCTCTATAATAAATTTTACCCGGAGGAGAAGATAAAAAATGGCTGAAACCAGATACGGAAAATACCTGATTACACCCGAAATAAAAAACAGACCGGGACGTCCGCCGTTCCTCGAGTTTTTGGCTACTCAACACGGGATTGACGCCCACTGGATAGTCGATCCCGTCACCGGGATTACCGAAGAAGGGACCTCCAAAAAAACGCGTGAGATTCATCATTCCCACGACCATCACCAGTTCGTCAGCTTCTTCGGCAGCAATGCCTGTAACATCGCGGATTTCGAGGCCGAAATCCCGGTCAGCCTGGGAGAAGAAGTGGAAGAGCACATCATCACCAGGCCCACGGTGCTCCATCTGCCTCCCGGTTTAATCCATGGATCTGGAAAGAGTACCGGAAGAGTCGGAAAGCCTTATTATCACCTGGACATGAGCTTCACACCCGAATATCGAAGGACAGAGCTGGCGGCCTTTGAAGAAAAGGCCTCCCAAGATACTGTGGACCGTAGTAACGTTCAAACTACGGGAACAAAATACGGGAAGTATCTCACCGAAGCCGATATCAGGGTGCGGAGAGAGGGAGAACCCCCCTCCCTCATGTATTCGGTTGTACCGCTGGGTATCGAGTGCCGCTGGGTTGTGGTTCCGGCTGCGAAAGTTGTGGACGAGAAGGTACGCCGGAAGCTGCTGGAGAACTATCATTCTCATACACACCACCAGTTCATTACCTTTTTTGGCAGCAATCCCTGGGATATCCGGGAGTTCGAGGCTGAAATCTCGATTTGCCTGGGAGAAGAGAGAGAAGAACATATCATCAATAAACCAACGGTGTTTCACATTCCGCCGGGCCTGCTGCACGGTTCAGGCAGCCGTCCTAATAAAATCGATAAACCATATTTCACGGTAGATACCGTCTTCACTGCGGAATATAAAAGAATGAGTCCGGAGGGCGTCCGCATGTTCCAGTGGTAAAGGTGATTATAAGACGGTTCTTCTTTTCTTGCGGTTCCCGCAAGAAAAGATTTTTCCAGTACCTGTGTTTATGTCAACCGGCAGTGCGTACAGGGACGTTGAGAATGAATTTAAGTGCAAATTGGGAGTGCAGCAATTTACCGATAAACCGGTTTTTTAAATCCACAAAATTGACTATTTTTCATTAGCGAATTGAAGTCCTGTATCGATTTGCAGCATGAAATTTTACACCATGAACCTATCGCTCAAGAACTGTAACATCTTTTGAGGATAGGTTGTTTTCGGCCAGGTCATCTCGCCGGCAAACAGTCTGTCAGCCTGATATTCCGGGGTATGAAGAATTGTGAGTCGGGATACCGATTCACAGCGCTTCATCTCTATTCGCACATGAGTATTTACTTATAGTGATATTCGTGCTATGATAATCTTAGTACGATAATTAAGAATGCACTTGAATACAGGGGGTGGAACATGAACAGGTTTCTTGATTTTATGGTCAGGATCAGTGAAAGAGTTTATCTGGCCAGAAAAGGCCAGATTACATCATTGTATAACATCGACGAAATCGCCAATGAAAAGTCCGGCAAGTAATATTTCGATCTACCTGTCCGGCTCTCGCAGCCTGCCTTACAAGGCAGGCTGTATCTTTTTTCAACCCCTTCAAACCGGCGGCGTCAGTCTTTTCCCCGTTAACCCCAATTAACAGTTAACCTGAAGTTACCTCGAAAATAAGAGTGTTTTATTATATAATCAGGTTGCGGTTGGCTTACGGATATAACTTTTAAAAGAGGATTACCTGTGGTTATAAAAACCGGTTCTTATAAAAAATCCGCAATCTCTTCCGCCATCGGTCAAATCGACCTTGATAGCGCCACTGCTACCAGCCTGGTCTATATCTCCCGTGAAAATTTCAGACGCTATCTGGAATGGGGCTCGCCCTTCCTTGAAAATGTGCTTGAAGAGGGTATCACTCTTTATGACAACGGAACCTTCGAAAAAGTTCGTAGAAATCTCGTTAAAGAGGGCTGATGAGGCTCTGAGGGGAGCCCGGGGGCTTCACCATCCCCTCACTCCCCCCAACATCAAGCGATAAACAAACAGGTCTTTATCTGGCCCTTATCTCTGCTTGAAAACCCGCTTTTACCAGGGCTTCTACGGCTGGAATAGCCTCGGATACATCCAGGTGGACTATCAGGTCCCGCTTTTCGCCGGGAAACTCCGTCAGGAATAGATTGACAATCCCGATACGCAGGCCGTTTAAGGTAGCAATTACTTTCTCAATGTCCGGACCCTTGAAGCAGTTGTTGACCGCTATTCGGGACCCCATCAGGCCTATCCCTAACAGCGGGTTGAGGATGGACAGGAAAAAATCATTAGTGGTTACAATCCCCACCAGTTTCCCTTTCTCCATGACCGGTAAAGCGCCTACCCGGTTGCTCTGGGCGGTTGCAATAGCCGCCTCCACGGAAGTATCCGGGGTAACCGCTACCACATCCCTGTGCATTACAGCTCCAACAGTCAATTTATTGAAATGATAGTTAATTTCGCTGATGGTATAGGGCTTCGATTCCAGGGGACCTATTTTGTCCAGGTCGTCTCTGGTGACTATGCCAACCAGCTCCTCTTCATCTACTACAGGCAGCCGGCGGATCCTTCTGTCATCCATGATTCTTCTGGCTTCATACAGCAAGGTATCACTGGTTACAGTGATGACATTTTTTTTCATTATGTTGGCGATAAACATGGTGCATATACCTCCATTTTTAGTCCGGAATTCATTTTACACAGCGGCAAAGACTGCTGATTTAGTTACTTTGGAACCAGCGGACACGTATTCCCCCCGTACGGATAGTTCCGTGATATCTCAGAAACTATTTCTACCTGCTTCCCCTGAACTAATTATAAAATAAGCGTGGTACAAATACTATCATCCGGTCTCAGCCCAAAAATCCGGGGCTTTTTTATGCCTGAAAACACGGAAGGTAAGAGTATAATGCTGGACCTGTTGCAGTTGTTAAAGAAAGCGTGTTACAATCCGAAACATCCGGGACACCGCAACGCAACCACGCAAGTATGGCAGGACACCGCCTCGACCTTGAATAGTTCCTGTCCGTTTTACGGGGTCCGCCTCAGATTCAGAAAATTCAATCTCAATAAAAGGAGGGAGGAAAATGTTCACAGAAGGGCTATGTAACTTTATCTACAGGACCAACTATGATGATATTCCCGGGGACGTAATAAAAGCAGCCAAACCGGCTATACTCGATTATATTGCAGTGGCTATGGCCGGCAGCCAGGAACCATCCGGGAAGATAGTCGGCGAGATGGTCAAAGAAAGCCAGTCGCCCCCGGAAGCCACGGTAATCGGCGGACGTTTTAAAGCCAATTGTGCACTGGCGGCCCTGGCCAACGGCACTTCTTCCCATGTTCAGGACTATGATGATTGCCTTGATTTCCCCAATGCCGGACTGGCCCATCCTACCACCGGAACGTTCTCAGGTCTGCTCACCATGGGTGAAAAGTATCACATGACGGGAAAAGACCTTTTAACGGCTTATTGTCTGGGTGTTGAAGCTTATGGAAAAATCGGATTGCTTGTAAGCGAGAGAGGCGTGGGCGGCGGAGGCTGGGAGCCGACGGGAATACTGGGGGGTATGGGGGCAACTGCCGCGTTGTCTAAGCTGCTCAAACTGGACGAGCATAAAATGATGATGGCTTTCGGCATCGCTTCCACTATGTCCTGCAGCCTGATACGTAATTTCGGTTCCATGGCGGGACACCTGCACGGCGGCGTCGCCGCCAGGAACGGTATCGAAGCCGTTATACTGGCGCAAAAAGGGTATACTGCTACATATCCCGGAATCATCGAAGGGCCCGGAGGCTATTACAATGCCTTCTCCGGTAAATCCGAACCCCTTCCGGAAGAGAAGCAGAAGCAGAGTCTGGACACTCTTGGCAATTCCTGGAACCTTGTCAACCCGGGGCTGATGTTTAAATATTATCCCTGTGCACATATCTCCCATTTCGGCGCATATGCCGGGCAGCAGCTCAGGGCCAAACACGCGATTGATTGGCGGCAGATAGAGGAAATTGAGTTTCGTCTTCCCCATGTCCTGGGCGGGAAGGCCGATCCGCCTGACCCGCAGAACGGCGTCCAGGGAAGGTTCAGCCTGGCATATTGTCTGTGCCGCTCTTTGATTCACGGGGAAATAGAGTTCGCATTTTTCACAGACGAGGCCATCAACGACCCGGATACCAGGAATCTGATGAGGAAGATCAAATGGGCCGTCATCCAGCAGAAAGACCTTCCGGGGCCGTTCGGCTACCAGGAAATCGTCTTGAAAATGAAGGACGGCCATACATATAGCTGCAAAGTCGACCACCCCAAAGGCGAACCACAGAATCCCCAATCACCCGAAGAGCACGCAGCCAAGTTCAGGAAGTGCGCGCTTTACGCCAAGTATTCAGACGCCACCATAGCTCAAATCAAAGAGATGGTCGATGATTTTGAAAACCTAAAAGACGTCGCCGGCCTGACTGCCCTGCTGGGACAATAGTTTCCGGAAGAAAACCCTGCGGCGGCGTTCATTCCCCTCCGCGCAAAACGTTGGCATGATATCTGTTAAGCGTGAGGATACCGGCACTCATCCGGATAATATGAGTGCCGGTATCCAGCGTAAGGCCTATTTCAATACGTCCATTCCCCACTGTTTAAACATCTTTTCATAGCCCTTCGGCTGCGGGAAATCGGGCCTGTAATCGAAGTCAAGATGGGAATAGCGGTGAACATTATCCTGGGTCATTTCCTCGAAATGCCTTAGCCCCAAAACAACCTCTTCGATTTTATCCCTGGGAACGGAAAATATAATTTCATCTTCTCCGGACATTGTACGGTACTGCTCTCCGGTGTCTGGCAGCGTAATCCTGAAACAGCCGTTCTGAATAACCGGTATTACGGCGAAAACACAGGAACGCAGGGGATCGAACTGTGAGGTCACCAGCAGTCCCTCCTTGTATTTGACCGCTAATAACATATGCCTCAACTGGGCCGTGTTGGAATAGATCATAGCCAGGTCGGGTTCAAAATTGGCCGTCTTTAAAGGCGCTGAAACAATGCCTTTATATTTCCCGTACTCAAATTCGGGAGAGGTTTCATTCAATTTTTCGGCCGCCTCCTTGTTTTCAACCATATAGGGGAAACCGGCGACTTCTTCGCGTGGCAGTGCCAGCCCGTAGGCCGATACCGGGGCGGGGCACCAGTTGTCTTCTTTCAGCATGGCAATGGTGGCCTTCCGCCCCCTGCGTGACATGGCAAAGGCCTGACATTGAGAAATGTGATAGCCGTAGTCCCTTTTTGGTCTAATGGCCCCTTCCGGAATATCCGCTTCCTTCTCCAGCATTTTTACCGCCAGGGGCGACGTTCTTAAAACCAGTAATTTCTCCAGTTCTTCTCCCCACTTGTTATACTCTTTTAACGTGGTCATCTTTTTCCGCTCCTGTTCTTTTATGTATAATTGTTATGTTAGTATTGAAATGGAAAGAACGGACATTGTCAATGACCTGCGCTTCCCCCCATCCTGATTTCTATTCTTAAAGGTACTTCGTATATTGACATTGTTACGAAGCTATCGCGGGTGTAGAATATAAAAAGTAATAAAACATTTTGTTGCGCTTGTTTTGGATACGCTTCTCTTCAACAGGGCCAGGCTAAACCCTGTTTCCGGGAAATTGCAGCAAGAATCCGGCGCTGATGGCTGAATGCCGTTCCTGGTCTCACCCATCTATCTTCCTCTCTCGATTGGAGAGGTATTAAAGATGAGGGTGACTGGAAATCCTGGTCAGGAGTCTGTTTTATTTTTGAACTGAATACCCTGTTGCCGTTTTTTTTGCTTCATTAAGGAAGTTCATCTCCAGAAAGATTAAAAATTATGAACACCCCGAAACTTATATCCCGGAATCTTATAATGCTTTCAGCTTCCTCTCTCTTTTTCAGCATTGGATTCCATCTTCTCATTGTTATCATGTCCGCCTATACCATGGACAGCTTTAAGGCCTCTTCCGGTGAAGCCGGAGTAGCCTTGAGCCTGTTCGTTATCGGGTCCTTGGGATCGCGTCTGGCTTTCGGAAGATGGATCGAAAAAAGCGGCCAGAAAAAGATGCTGTGCATAGGGCTGTTTGCCAATCTTATCATTACTTTGCTGTACTTTACGGCCGGTAATATCTTCCTGCTGTACGGTGTGCGCTTTCTTCATGGCGCCTCATTTGGGATTGCAACATCGGTATCGGCAACCATGGCGGCCAATATTATTCCTAAAGAAAGACGCGGAGAAGGCCTGGCTATTTTCGGTTTGAGCGTTACTCTCAGCACTGCCATCGGCCCCTTTTTGGGGATGTTCCTTTACCGGAACGCAAGCTATGATGTGATATTTGGAGTCAGTGCTTTTGCCGCTTTTCTGGCGCTTGTTATGGGATTATTTACCTCGGTTTCAGAAATAAAATTGTCCGACCGCCAGACGGCGGAGCTGAAAGGTTTCAAGCTGCGTAATTTCCTGGAGCCTTCTGCTATTCCTATCTGTATTCTTGTGACGGTTATTTTCCTTTGTTATTCCAGCCTTACGACTTTCCTTACCCCCTACGCGCGTGATATAGGTTTACTGGAAAGCGCAAGCTTCTTCTTTCTGGTATATGCCGTTGTAGTTTTTTTCTCCCGTCCTTTCATAGGCCGTTTGTTTGATATGAAGGGACCCAATATTATCATGTTCCCCGCCATCGCTCTTTTTGCCGGCGGCATGCTGCTGGTCAGCCAGGCCCACTCCGGCCTCCTCCTCCTGGTATCGGCTGGGCTGCTGGGACTGGCCTGTGGTTCCATACAGTCCACTGTTCAAACCATCGCCATTCAGGTCAGCCCTCAACACCGGCTCGGACTGGCTAATTCCACCTTTTTTATGTCCGTTGACATAGGTGTAGCCATAGGGCCGTTCCTGTTCGGGATGCTGCTGCCCCTGGCGGGATATAGAAACCTCTATGCCGTGACGGCGGGTATCGCCGTAGTCTGCATCTTGCTGTATTACCTTTTACACGGGAAAAAGGCCTCCGGCCGGCACACCGCACCCGGTCCTAACTGATCAGTCCTTCTTTTCCATTTTATATTTTACGCCCTACCAGATGGCCGGACTCAACGGCATCCACGATCACCCCGGGTGTCTTGCAGTCTCCCACGGTGTATATTTCAACCGCTTTCCCCCTCAGGCTGTCGGCAAGTGCGGCAGCGGGTGACAACGGCAAAGCTAGGATGATATGATCGGCTTCCAGTACCTTCCTGATTCCGTAACCGGTGGTGACAGTCAGCCCCTGATCGGTAATCTCGTGATATTTCACCTTCATCAGGACTTTCACTCCGCGTGAGTAGTTATATAGCAGTATTCTGGGCAGTATAAAACCGGGAACATATAGTCCCAGGCTTTCTTCGGGACCTTCATCCACTACGGTAACATCCCTTCCTCGCTGGACCAGAAATTCAGCCAGTTGAATGCCCTGTATCTGGCCGCCGATAATTACCACCTTCCGGCCGACCGGCATGTAGAATCTGGTCAGTGCTCTCAAAGTGAAGGGCGGAACGAATTTCAAACCGGTCTCCAGCGTTCCATGCAGGCGTGCGTTGCTGAGTACTTTTGGGTTTTCGATTCCGGGGATGTCCGGGACGGTGGCGGCGCCTCCTGTCGCGACAACTACCGCATCGGGTCTGGTCTTTTCAACAGTCTCAACTTTAACCTCCTGCCCCAGCTTGACCCTGACACCCAGTTTGACCATCTGTCCGGAGAGATAGTTCACGTAGTCCAGTATTTTCTCGTGCGGTCCTTTGACCATCGCCGCCAGGGGCATCAGTCCGCCTAAACGGGACGATTTTTCGTAAAGCGTTACCCGGTGTCCTCTCAGGGCCGCTACCCGGGCTGCCTCCAGCCCGGAAGGCCCCCCTCCTGCCACCAGCACGTTTTTCTTTTTTTCTGCCGGTTGAGGATAATATCCTTCGGGCATCTCGGGTCCGTCAGCGCGGGTGGAAGCGGCATTGACCCGGCAGCGTGACTGAGGAAAGCAGGTGATGCAGTAGGTGCACGGTCTGACTTCATCCGGTTTTCCGGCGGCGATTTTATTCGGCAAATCCGGATCGGCCGTTAACGGACGTGTTATTCCGATAAAATCTATTTTCCCTTCCCGGATGGCATTTTCTCCCATCCCGGGATTGAGCCTGGGGTCCATGCTTCCGACCGTCATCACCGGAATCCCGACTGCCTTTTTGATGACGGCCGCTATCTCGATGAATCCTCCGGCCCCTTCATACTCAGTGACAAATTCCGGTATGAATTTCTTTATGTCAAATGGTCGCCCGAAGCCGGTATCCGGTTCTCCGAACATGTAAAATTTCTCCGGGAAAAATCCGTTGATATGGTTTCCTATGGGCTGAATACGCACATGCAGCATATCGGCGCCGTTATTTTCAAAGATTTTGGCGAATGCTGCGCTTTCTTCAATAGTGGAGCAACCGGCATTATCTCCCAGTTCCAGGATGTTAATTTCCAGGCCGTTCATCAATACCGAGACCGGGAAGTCTGCTCCGCAGCGCCGCTTGATCCCTTGTATCAGTTCAACGATCATGCGGGCGCGGTTCTCCATATTCTGCGGACCGTACTCATCCGTCCGCTTGTTCCAGAATCGTGAGAGGAAGGATGGGAACAGATGGCTGCAGGCACAGTTCAGCTCGCAGCCGTCATAGCCGGCCTTCCTGGCCCGTTCCGCTGCATTGACCACCAGTTCGATTACATCCCTGACTTCCTGTGTACTCAACGCCCTGGGTAAAGCGTTATTCATATCCAGTCTGGAAGGATAACAAAAAGCCGAGGCTGAAACAGTCACCGGAAGCGCCATAAGAGGACGAAAATCATAAAACTGGACGAAGGTGGGACAACCATGCCGGTGCATCCTTTCGACGATTTTGCTCTCCCGCTCAATGTACTTGTCATCGTACAAAGGCCGGCCGATGGTCTGGGAATGCGGGGCTGAAATTTCCAGGATTTGCAGTCCGATACCGCCCCTGGCAATGGCTTCATAATAGGCTACTCCTTCCGGACGGATCGCATCTTTCACCATATCGTATAGAATCCAGCCGTAAGCAGCGGTCTTTATCATGCGGTTCCGCGTTTTTACTTTACCGATGTAAGCCGGTTCCAGCAGTTTTTCAAACCTGTTTTGCTCAGCCATCGCTGCCTTCCTTATTTATCGTTATTTTTTTCGCCTGAATCCAGCGTTCTTCTTTTCTTTGTTTCTTTCCCGTTTATCATGAAGGACCGCTGTTCGATCAATCTGCTTCTATTTTCTCCCCATAAAAACATCGCTGACATCCAGCATCCCGGGTTCCAGGTCCTCCCAGAAGAAGTCGATGCTTTTGATCTTGATAGTATTGTTTTCATCCAGCCCCAGTTGATAGCGTGGAATGTACTCTTTCACCAATTGTAATTTCCCGGTCTTGCTGTCATAGATCTCTGCTTTGAGCAGGGCGGTAACCACTTTTTTTCTCTCATCTATGGCGATATCGTCAACCTTGAATATCTCGTAACCCGCGGGATGTCCGGACAGGATTTTCAGGAAGTCAGCGCGGTTGGTCACCGGTTTACCCAGCTCCGTAATGTACGGATGATAGACCATATCCGCTGCGAAGTAGTCGCACATCTTCTGCACAGTCCCGGGATTCTGGGCATAAGCATTGTAAGCATTGAAGTACTCCTTCATCCATTCCAGAATACTGTCATAGGTCATTTCCATGTGTCTTCCTCCTTATTCATTTTGATATTTTAGTTTATTGTAACTGATTGTCAATACTTTCTCACCGGTATCCGGAGTGCGTTCAAAACCGGTATAGAACAAATATTTCCGTCAGCCCTTATGCCGTCCGCTCAAATGGTGAGTTAAGCCAGCCGCATATGGAAGGAAAAGCTGTTGCCACTCAATGCCGGTAGTTTTATTGTGAAAAAGAATGTCTTATAGACTTTTAATATCAGGCGACCTATAATTAAAAAGTTATTTTCTGATGTATCATTGATCTTCCTTGGCGGATACCTGGCTGTTTATTTACCCGGAGAAATCAAAACTACATAGCTAATCACTCCGGTTTTTTCGGGAAGGGAAAGGAATATCGTAATTGGGTAACAGCATTATCAATATATTTATTGACCTCGCTAAAATAACCAGTTTAGTCGTGATTGTTGCCTATTTATTTTCCCGCACCAGTTTTTTTTCTGAAATAGTGGACCGTCACAACACATTAAAGAACCACCTGTTAACCATATTATGTTTTGGAGTTCTCTCCATCTTCGGAAACCTGGGCGCAGTTGAATTGCATTCCGGAGTTGCCGCAAAAATCGGCGATCTGGCACCTTTAATCGCCGGCCTTTTCGGCGGTCCGCTGATCGGGGTAGGCGCCGGTCTGATCGGTGGTATACAGGGCTATTTTATGGGTGGTATGCTGGCTGTTCCCAGTTCATTAGCTACCGTGCTGGCCGGTCTACTGGGGGGACTGATATTCTTACTGCGAAAAAGGACTTATCTTAATATCTTGCAGGTGGCCGGCATCGCCCTGGGCATGGAACTGCTGCATATGGGTTTAGCCCTGGCTATAGGCCGGCCTTTCAGTGATGCGCTGGCAACAGTTAAAAGCATTGTCCTGCCCATGACAATCGCTACCATGATAGGGGCCGGCATCTTCGCCTACATTTATCTTAATCTGGTTAAAGAAAAGAAGACCGCCGCCGAAAAAGAGCTATATAGCCACGAACTGGAACGGAAAAATTTCGAGCTGGAGTCAGCCAGGCAAATCCAGGTCAGCTTCATGCCCGAGTCAACTCCCATCCTGAAAGAAGTTCAATTCGGCGCTTTCAGCCTGCCTGCCCTGGAAGTGGGCGGGGATTATTACGATTTTATCCCTATATCCGAGGGCAAATGGGGTCTGGTTATCGGCGATGTATCCGGCAAAGGTTTCCCGGCAGCTTTATTTATGGCTTTGTCCAGGACCTGTATCCGGTCCAATGCCATGGGCGATGATACTGCCTCCGGGGCCATCCTTAAAGCCAATAGAATTATCTCGCATGATTCCAGCTCAGGCATGTTTATCACTCTTTTCTATTCCGTGCTCGACCTTAAAAGCAGGAAACTCCATTACGTCAATGCCGGTCATAACCCACCGATCATACTCAATGGCAAACGCGGAGATATAAAATTGCTGGAAGCCAAAGGGATTGCTCTGGGAGTATTGGATGATATTGACCTGGAAGAAGTGGAACTTGATCTTGCGCCTAATGATATAATTATTTTCTATACTGATGGAGTCACTGAAGCTATTAATAAAAAGGAAGAACTGTTCGGTGAGACCAGACTGGCTAACCTGATCAAGAAAAACACCCAGCTTTCCGCAAAAGACCTGGTAGACAAGATCAAAAACGATATTATGGACTTCACCCAGGGAGAGCCCCAATTTGATGACCTGACTCTTTTTGCTCTTAAAGTACTTCCAAATTCCGATTCCGATTCCCCGGCAGTACAAAATTAATATAAGGAAAGCAACCAGTGCTAAATTATATTGGAAATCTCGCCATCAGCCTGATATTAACGATGAGTGTCATCGTTCTGGTGGCTTATCTTATTACCCGGACCCATTTTTTTAATGAAGTACTGGAACGGCATTATACTTTCAGGAACCGACTTTTTACCATTTTATTCTTTGGCGCTTTATCTATATTCGGCACCTACGGCGGAGTTGAATTACCGACCAGCGCTATCGCCAATCTTCGCGATCTGGGACCTTTGATCGCCGGCCTTTTCGGCGGACCGCTAATCGGCCTGGGGGCAGGACTGATCGGCGGCATTCACCGTTATTTCATGGGTAATTTTGTGGCCCTGCCCTGCGGGCTGGCCTCCGTGGTGGCCGGTCTGGTTGGCGGCTATATATTCTATCTCCGGAAAGGCCAGCATCCCAAAATATGGCAGATCGCTATTATCGCCGCCTGTATGGAAGTAGTCCATTCCAGTCTGACTCTTATTCTGGCCACGCCTTTCGAAAAAGTGTGGGAAACTACCGTGAATCTTACCATACCCATGATGACCGCCAATGCTATTGGCTCCAGCATATTTTCTTTCATCATCATCAACCTGGTAAGAGAAAAGAAGACCGCCGCCGAAAAAGAAAAAATCCGCCGTGAACTGGAACGCAAGAAGGTTGAGCTGGATGCGGCCAGACAAATACAGTTGAGTTTTTTGCCGGAGTCAACCCCCGTCCTGAGAGAATTCCAAATCGGCGCTTTCAGCCTGCCGGCCCTGGAAGTGGGCGGGGATTATTACGATTTTATCCCTATATCCGAAGGGAAATGGGGGCTGGTTATCGGTGATGTATCCGGCAAAGGTTTCCCGGCAGCCCTGTTTATGGCGGTGTCAAGGATCTGTATCCGGTCCAATGCCATGGGTGGCAATACCGCTTCTGAGGCAATCATTAAAGCTAATAGAATTATCTCGCAAGATTCCAGCTCGGGCATGTTCATCACTCTTTTCTATTCCGTGCTCGACCTTCAAAACAGGAAACTCCGCTACGTCAATGCCGGTCATAATCCACCTATTGTACTCTCCGGCAACGGCCCTAACCATGGCGGTAGCATCAAATTACTGGAAGCCAAAGGCATCGCTCTGGGCGTGCTGGATGATATTGAGCTGGAAGAAATGGAGATGGATCTGAACCCTGATGACATCATTGTCTTCTATACCGATGGGGTCACCGAAGCTATTAATGCAAAGAACGAACAGTTCGGTGAGACCAGGCTGGCTGAGCTTATATCAATGAACCGCCACCTGTCCGCTACCGACCTGGTGGACAAGATTAAAAATGTTATTATGGACTTCACACGAGGAGAGCCCCAATTTGATGACTTCACTCTGTTTGCCCTTAAAGTAAGTCCGGGGGCCGGTCCTCCCTCGATCACGGAAGGTGTATCGAAGGAGTTTATCCTTGGAAACTAAATACAGTAATTCTGCCAACCAAAAGGCCTCATCATCGCACAAACCGCGGTCTCCTCTCTATTATGGCTTTATCATTGTCCTGGCGTGTTTTATGTTAACTATGCTGGGCCGGGGCATCTTTTATATCTACGGGGTGTTCTTCGGCTCTATCGAGCATGAATTTGAGTGGAGCCGGGCGGTCACCTCCGGCGCTTTTTCTGTCAGTGTCCTGATTTCCGGATTATTCGGAATTTTAGCCGGACGATTGTGTGATAAATACGGCCCCCGTGTGGTCATAGCCTTTTGCGCCGTATTCCTGGCCGCAGGCTATATTTTGATGTCTATCGTTCAGAATACTCTACAGTTCTATCTCATATATGGCATCCTCGTGTCCGCAGGTGTCAGCGGTTTTTGGGCGCCCCTGTTATCAACCCTGGCCCGCTGGTTCACTAACAAACGGGGATTGATGACCGGCATTGTCACGGGCGGGATAAGTTTTGGAACGTTATTTTTGCCGCCTCTGGCTACCCACTTGATTGACGCCTTCGATTGGCGGACAACTTATATCATCATGGGTTTGCTTGTATTAGCAGTTTCAATAATTGGCATTTCACTTTTAAGACGTTTCCCGCAAAAAAAGGATATGGAGATCGGGAAGAAGTATCTCACAGAGTCTGTTTCTTTGGACTCATTAGCGGTATTCGAGTTGCAGGAGGCCATGCGCACACGTCAATTCTGGATGGTCTGCGCTATTTACGTTTTTTTCGGGATTATTCAAATGACGGTGATGGTGCATATCATACCGCATACCATTGGCCTGCAAATATCGGCGGTCAACGCGGCTACCGTTCTTTCAGTGGTTGGATTTGTCAGTCTGGGCGCTCGTATTGTGATAGGAGCTGCCTGTGATAAAATCAAGGTTAAAATCTCAGTCGTTTTTTGCCTGGGTTTGTTGATGCTGTCTTTTATCTTGCTGCTGTTTTCCAACGAACTCTGGCAATTATATGTTTTTGCAGTTATGTTCGGTTTGGGATATGGTGGAATGTCCTGCTTGCAGTCACTGGTCGCTTCGGAGCTGTATGGTTTGCTGTCCCTGGGAGCCATATCCGCTATAGTTGCCTTCGCCCAGGACTTCGGCGGAGCCGCCGGACCTTATCTGGCCGGATATGTGTTCGATGTGACTTCAAGCTATAACTGGGCATGGACAGTGTGTGCGCTGTCAGCCTTTATCGCTCTGATAATCGGCGCGCTCCTGACACCGCCGCGTATTGATTGATATTAGCAGTGTAAATGCCAGGTGGAACAATCCGCGGTTATAACCATTCGGGTTTCAGTACCGGAAACGCGTTGACTGAATCTGTTCTTTGCATGTTTTGGCTTGACCGGCAGGCTGATTTTTCTGTCCCATTGCTCTGCGAAGGTTTTCTATGTTTCTACTGAGTCTTCCATGCCCCGATGGCATCGGGGCATGGAAGACCCTCGTATTTGACATTGATCGATGCCGCTATTAAACTTTAGTTAATTTCAGAAATAAGAACTGCAGCTTTATCTCATTCAATTGATTGTTTTCAGATCGCTGTAATTTATTCGTAATTTATAAACCCTGCTTCAATAATTTGTATTTGATTAAAGTTATTAAAATAATTACAAATAATGCGAAATGGGAGAAGAAAGAATGGATCAAAAACCTGTAGATTTGAAGGATAAGGAACGCACTCTTAAGTCAGCCAGTCTTATAGGGCCTACGGCTGGCCCTCCGGTCGATATTCATTCAGCTAATGGGAAAATAACCCGCATACGGCCTTACCATTATGCCGAAGGACGAAATCTTGAAGACCTCAACCCCTGGAAGATCGAGGCGCGTGGCAAGACCTTCGGCCCCCCGGATCGTTCATTGCCATCGCCTTTTTTCCTCTCTTATAAAAACCGCGTATATTCCAAAAACCGCGTGCGCTATCCTCTCAAGAGAGTAGATTGGGACCCCAAAGGTGAAAGGAATCCCCAGAACCGGGGTAAGAGCAAATACGTCAGGATCTCCTGGGACGAGGCCGC
>JAFGOB010000183.1 GCA_016926695.1 Dehalococcoidales bacterium
ACCGGAGCCTGCTCGTCCCTGGCTCAGCCGGCTGCTCGACTCGACTTTCATACTTGATGGTGACTCTGACAAGAGGCATGGACGATTCTTACGGCACACCGGCAGACTTAAAGGTAAAACGGGAAATCCGAGCAAAGTATTCTTAGATTGAAAACTTGCCTGAAAACGTTTATTATCCGATTAATGTACTGGTGAACAAGGAAAGGAGAGGTAAATGGTATCTGATACAATAGCCGACCTGGAACGGATATTCCACCCCAGGTCGGTCAGCATAATCGGTGCTTCAAGCCGTGAAGGCAGTTTCGGACGGCTGTTTCTGGCCGGGTTCATTGCCATGGGTTTCAAGGAAATCTACCCGGTACATCCACGGGAAAAAGAGCTGCTGGGTCTCAAGGCTTACCCGGGTATTAAGGATATCCCCTGTGATATCGACCTGGCCATTCTTTTGATTCCGCAGGGAGAAGCACAGCGTATTGTCCGTGAATGTGCCGAAAAAGGGGTAAAAGGAATTGTCCTGTTTACAGCCGGTTTCAGAGAAAAGAGCGAGGAGGGCAGGGCCCAGGAACAGGAGATGGTACGTATTGCCCGTGAGAAGGGTGCCAGACTTATCGGGCCGAATACCAACGGGCTCTATTGCCCCGCGGCTCGTCTCTGCACCTTGCCCAGCTCGCTTATCGCTGGAGGGCTGACTACCGAAAGCGGCAAATTAAGCACCTTTGCCCAGAGCGGGTCTTTCAACGATTATCTCTGTTTGTCCCTTACTCAGAAAAGGATCAGGCTCAGCAAAGCCGTCAGTTCAGGCAACGAGTCTGATCTGACCGCCGTGGACTACCTGGAGTACTTCGGCGTTGATCCTGAGACGCGTATGATCGCGGGTTACATGGAAGGCATCAAGGACGGTCGCGGTTTATACGAGGTCTGCCGCAGGATTTGTCCCGAAAAGCCTATCATCCTCTGGAAGGGCGGAAAAACGGAAAGCGGGGCTAAAGCAGCCCTGGCGCATACCGGCGCGCTGGCCGGATCGAGTCAGGTCTGGGAGGCCATGTTCAAACAGGCCGGAATTACGTCTGTCAGCAGCTTTGAAGAGATGGTTGACTGCATTCTGGCTTTTTACTGGCTGCCGCTGCCGCAGGGCAAGAGGGTGGCCATAATATCGGGGATGGGCGGGACCAATATCGGGACCGCCGACAACTGTATTAACCTGGGACTTGAAATTGCCAGGTTCAGCGAGGAAACTCTGCGGAGACTGGGAGAGTTGATCAAGTCCGCCGGTACTTCGATAGCAAATCCACTGGACCTGGGAGTAGGCTCGCTATTAAGCCCGCAGCACTTTGCGGAGGCGGCCATTATACTATCCGGGGACAGCAATGTGGATATGCTGCTGGTGATTACCGCTCCGGAAAACCCCCGCAGTATCGCTATCCTGGCTGAAAAAGCCGGGGAGATCAAGAAACCCATGGCGGTGTCCCTTTTTGACGTCCCCGAGCTGATCGTTCCACAGTTCCGGTACCTGCTGGACAGGAGTATTCCCGTTTATACCGATCCCAGGAGAGCGGCCGTGGCCCTGTCAAAGCTGGCTGAGTATGCAGAATTCAGGAAAGGCCTTTCATCCTCCGTATAGTTGACATAAAACAGGTTATAAATTAATTACAATGCTCCGGCTGCTGTTTCACAGCGGGAAAAACATAAAGTATGAAATACGATTTTGACGTAGTATATGACCGTAAAAATACCGGTAGCGCCAAATGGGACGCTATAAAGGCTGTTTTCGGACGTGAAGACATTATTCCGATGTGGGTGGCCGATATGGATTTTCCTGTAGCTGATGAGATTGTTTCGGCCTTGAAAAAGAGGGCCGGGCATCCCTTTTACGGCTATACTCAGCCGGGAGAGGCTGTCCTGGAGGCGGTGGTCTCAAGGATGCAGAGGAAATTCAACTGGAAGATCAAGCCGGAGTGGGTAGTCTTTACTCCCGGTGTTGTTCCTGCCTTGAGCGCCGCTGTGCGGTCTTTGACCCATCCCGGCGATGAAATTATTTTACAGAGGCCGGTATATTATCCCTTTTTTCCGGCCGTAACCTCAAGCGGGTGCCAGATCGTGAACAACGGACTGAAGCTGATCGACGGCCGCTACGAGATGGATTTCGCCGACCTGGAAAGCAAGTTCGCTGCCGGGGGAGGTATGCTCCCGCACAACCGTATCAAGGCTATTATTTTGTGTAATCCGCAGAACCCGGTAGGACGTCTCTGGAACAGGGATGAACTGGTCCGGCTGGGTGATATTATGATACGCAACGGCTGCGTGGTTATTTCAGATGAAATCCACTGCGAGATATTGTTCAAAGGGTATACCCATACACCCTTCGCCTCAATCTCCGCTGAGTTTGAGCAGAACAGCATTGTATGCATGGCTCCCAGCAAGACCTTCAGCCTGGCAGGTCTCGAGGCTTCCAGCATCATCATCCCTGATGAAAAGCTGCGCAATGCTTTCACCTCTATACGCCGGGGGATTCTGCCCGGTCCCAATGTATTCGGTTACTCAGCCCTTGAGGCGGCCTACCGTTACGGTGACGAGTGGCTGAGCCAGGTGCTGGAATACCTCCAGTCAAATTTGGAGTATATGCAGGAATTCTTCAGAACGAGGATCCCTGAAATACAGGTAATCCAGCCGCAGGGTACCTATCTGGTGTGGCTGGACTGCCGCGGTCTGGGGTTGGATGACAGCGCGTTGAAGAGCTTTATGATCGATAAAGCCAGGGTGGGGCTGGACGATGGTTTCCTTTTCGGACAGGAGGGCAGCGGATTTGAAAGGATGAATATCGCCTGTCCCCGTTCCATCCTGGAAGAGGCCCTGCACAGGATTGAAACAGCGGTCAGGGGGCTGGATTCCATCCCCTCTCCCTTGACGGGAGAGGGCCAGGGTGAGGGTGCATAATCTAAACTCACGCTTCGTTTAAGTCCCCTCACCTTCTTATTCCTCGGCACCCAAAGGGTACGCGCCATCCTATTCGCTGCGGCGAATTTAGGAATAGGGGCGAGGAAAGTTGGGAAAAAGGGGTGTCCATGAGCACCCATTGGTTAGCGGTCATCTGTTATATTCTGCATTGAAGCGGCCGTTGCTGTGGGTTTGGTACTGCTCGCCCAGGCTTCGTTATTTGCAAAAAGTTATGAAATCAACATAGTCAGCGTAGTACTGCAAAGGCGCTAATGAAAACATCCGAGCTGGCAGGAGCTGACCTTGATATCCATGCGGTTGCAGGCTTCTCCAATCTCTTTAGGGGTTATCTTGAACTCGCCGGCTATCCGGAAGGCCATGGGACAGGGCAGTTTGCCGTTGACCAGCGATTCGCGGATTTTCTTTTCAATATCGATATTCATGACAAATCTCCTCGGAAATCAGAATGAAGCAGACCACGGCCATGCAATATTTTAACACTAAAAGGTAACTACTGTAGTGTCTTCTGTCCGGCTTTACAGTATTTTGAACTCAAAAACACACTGAAAAATGTAAACTTGATTATCTGGTACTACACTACAGTGCACTTTTCCCGGCTGCCCGGGGCAACTGAAACCCGCACTTGATGTATGATAATATTGAAAAGATGAAAGTAGCGTTGCATATATGCTGTGCGGTATGCGCCTCGGCGGCGGCTGAGAGGCTGATGCAGGAAGGCCACAGCGTCCTGGGTTTTTTCTATAATCCCAACATTTACCCGGAAGAGGAATACCGACTGCGGCTGGAAAACACCCGCAGGGTAGCACGGGAACTGGACTTCAGCCTGGAAGAAGGCCTGTATCTGCCTCCGGAATGGAACCGGGCGGTGGCCTCACTGGAAAATGAGCCTGAAGGAGGAAAACGCTGTACGGTCTGCTTCCGCCTGCGCCTGGAGAAGACCTTCTCCTTCATGCTGAAATCCGGCTGTGAGGCATTCGCCACTACCCTGACGATAGGTCCCAGAAAGCCTGCTGGCCTGATCAGGCAAATAGGAAGGGAGATCGGAGGAGAAAAGTATCTGGATAGGGACTTTAAAAAGAAAGGCGGCTTTAAAAGGGCAGGGGAACTGGCCAGGGAATGGGCCCTTTACCGCCAGCATTACTGTGGATGCGTGTACAGCCTTAGATAAGGCCTGGTTTAGTGCTTGAACCAGGACCTGATTCAAAGCCTGGATCAGTGCCTGGATCCGGGCTTGAATTGAACTTGACAGTCAGGCCCGGTCTTGATAAACTTTTTAGGTAAGCTGAGAACACAGCTTGAAGAAATCCCGTGGCCCCATGGTGTAGCGGTCCAACATGCCACCCTGTCACGGTGGAGATCGGGGGTTCAAATCCCCCTGGGGTCGCCAGTTACGGCAAGCAAAACCGGAAGCGAATCCTTAATGGAAAGCTTCCGTTTTTTGTTTCAGGATGAAATCCTGCTAACATTTACCTGGGTTTCTCTTGATGAATAGAGGGGTAAGCCTCAGAGTACAGTGGTATAATTTTTATGGTTTTTAGCAGAGGTAAGCCGGAAAACAATCCGTAACTAATTAAGATAAATAGCCGGATGCGTGAAATAGTCCAAACAATAAGTAAAATAGTCAATCCTGAGCATGTAAGATATCTCAGGAAATGGCTTGCAATTGCGGTTTTCATCGGTATTGTGGTAGGTATAGGCTCAATTCTTTTTTATTTGGCCATAGACTGGGCCACCTGGCTTTTCCTGGGACAGGCCTGCGGGTATACACCTCCGTCAGCCGGAGGCGAGGGAATGACGGTCTTTTCACCCGCCGTCCGGCGCTGGATGATACCGGTTGTTTGTGCGGTCGGTGGTCTGATAAGCGGTTTTATTGTTTTCAGATGGGCTCCCGAGGC
Organism: Dehalococcoidales bacterium; assembly: GCA_016926695.1. The sequence goes on from JAFGOB010000183.1 coordinate 4,851, forward strand.
CGAGGGACACGGTACTGATGCTGCCATAAACAGTTTTCATAACAAGGACGGATTTATCCGTCGCTCAGTCCCGATAGTCAAGTTGCTCGCTTCCTCGATTACCATCGGATCCGGAGGTAGTGCGGGCAGAGAAGGCCCTGTAGCTTTAATCGGAGCGGGTTTCGGTTCTATCCTGGCGGATGTGCTGAAACTGAACGCCAGTGACAGGCGTATCGCATTGGCTGTTGGTCTTGGGGCTGGTATAGGCGCTATCTTCAAAGCGCCGCTGGGCGGCGCGCTGATAAGCGCTGAAATTCTTTACCGGCGCGATTTCGAGTTTGAAGCCCTATTTCCTGCCTTTATTGCCTCCATAGTAGGTTACAGCATCTTTGCTTCCTGGCACGGCTGGGACCCGATCTTCAGCATTGAAACGGCTTTTGCTTTCAGCAGGCCGCAGGAACTACTGGGTTACGTCATACTGGGTATAATCTGCGGTCTATTTGGGATTTTGTACGGCCGGACCTTCTACGGTATGAGGGATATGTTCCGGTCTCTAAAGATCCCCAATTATATAAAACCCGCTATAGGCGGGCTTATAGTAGGAATCATCGGTATGTTTCTGCCCCAGATACTGGGTATGGGCTATGGATGGCTTCAGTTCGCTATTGACGGCAATATCCAGGCTTTGCCCGTCTGGATAATGGTGGCGGTTATTTTCGGGAAAATTGCGGCTACAGGCCTGTCAGTCGGTTCCGGGGGCAGCGGGGGTGTTTTTGCCCCCGGGCTGGTTATTGGCGGGATGATCGGCGGGGCAACCTGGTCGCTGTTGCATGGTCTGGTCCCCATCTTTCCCTCTGACCCCGCCCCTTTCGTGGTGCTGGGAATGATGACCCTCTTCGGAGGCATCGCCAAGGCCCCTCTGGCTATCATGATCATGGTCAGCGAAATGACAGGTAATTACAGCCTTCTGATCCCCAGCATGGTCTCCGGAGTGATCGCCTATTTCCTGACCGGTAACAGCCGTATCTATGAGAACCAGGTCGATACCCGGGCTGAATCTCCCGCCCATCACCAGGAGTATTCCGTCACTCTGCTGGAGAAAATCCGTATAGCCGATGCCATGGTGGAGGATCCCGTGACTGCCTCTTCATATATGCTGGTCATCGACCTGGTAACAATAATGAGGACCAACCGGCTGGATGCCGTTCCGGTAGTTGACTCGGGCAAGCTGACGGGAGTGGTGGCCAAGCTGGATGTTGCCCGGCTTTCCGAGGATAAATGGCTGAAAACACGTGTCAGTGAAATAATGACCAGGAAGCTAACGGTCGGTTATGCCCATGAAACACTATATACCGCTTTTACCAGGATGACGAAAAACAACATCAGCCATCTGCCTGTGGTGGACCCCTATTATCCCGATAGAATGGTTGGATTCCTGGCGATCCACGATATAGCCCTGACCTATGGTATGCAGAAAAAGACAATATTCAGGGACAAGGCGTGACACAGGTAATCCGGGCTGTGTGTAGACATGTTTCTTCCTGACGCGCGAAGGTCACCGGCCATTTCCGTTCAATTGTTTTACCCTTGGTCTGACCACTATAAGCGGTCTCTTCCCGGCATGCAGGACTTTGCCGGTTACGCTGCCGAATACCCACCGGCCTAACCCGGAACGGCCGTTGGTAGACATCACGATAAGGTCGCAATAATTGACCTCGGAATAATCGATGATATGCTCCGCTACCGGGCTTTCACCTGTGGCAATAGATATGTTCGAATAGGAGTTTACATATGATTTTTTAATTTTTTCAAGATAATTTCGGGCGGTAGAGTGGAAACCGGCCTTGTATTTTTCTATTACCTCCGGTGCGAGATCGTCGTAACCGCTGAAATCAACGGGCTCTATAACCTGAAATAAGATGATTTCAGCTCCGGTTGCTGCGGCCAGTCCAAGGGCCGGAGGCAAGGCGGTTTCACTGAGTTTGGACCCGTCCAGCGGGACCAGTATTTTACGGAGTATGTATTTTAAAGAGATAACAGAATCATCCGGTTGTTCTCTGACCAGCAGCACCGGACAAGTGGCGGCCCTGAGGACTTTATCAGCAACGTTGCCTATTTTCCAGAAGCTGCTGGCTGAAGCTCCTCTGCTGGCCAGGATAATCAGGCTGCTGTCGATTTCGGCGGAGTAGTTGATGATTTCCGAAGCCGGGTCGCCGGCCAGGGACTGGAAAGTAACCTGTGGAGTTGAGGCTTTGACTTCATCCGCCGGTCGCCTTTTTATCAGGGACTCATTGATTTTACCGGCCTGTTTTTCCAGGTAAGAACGGATTTCACCCAATGATTGAGTGCCGTAGGACTCGGAGACTCCGGCAACAACAACAGTCGAGTTGAACAGGGAGGCTATCTCGACCGCGTAAGGTACAACCATTTCCGATATTTTTGAACCGTCCAGCGGGACCAGTATTCTTTCAAACATTTTAATCTCCATTCCGCCGCTGTCGCTGGCGGCACAAATAGTAATGAAAAAAATGGTGTGCGACTTTCACCATATTCGTTATTATTAA
>JAFGOB010000184.1 GCA_016926695.1 Dehalococcoidales bacterium
CTTTTTCAACGATAAAGGCTTCAAAATCGAAGAGCGGAGATTGTATAATATGCATGGGGTAATTATTCCCTCCTATCGGTATTTTTAGTTTGCTTTCAAAGCTATTTTACCAGTTTGGATGGGGTAATTACCTCTTTTGTCTGCCTCTTTCCCTATTCAAATCTTAGTTTCGCGGTTGGCTCAAAAATATGCAAATTAGTGTTCCTAAAGTAAATACGCTAGAATTAATATAGTATGTATTTTAAGCGCAGATATTTGATTATAGAGTTCCAACCTCAAAGAGGCCTCAAGTGCCAGATGATGTCATGGCTACTACAACAAGTGTAAAAAGCGGTTGATATATATGAAACCCCTGAATCTTTTTAAGCCCAAGCCTACTATTTCCGAAAGCGATATCACATCAGGTCTCCACTGGTTGACCCTTGAGGGCACGTTTTCACTTGGCTTTAATAGCATTACCACCAGCGGTTTTTTGGCTGCTTTTGCTCTGGCCCTCGGTGCTAATAACCTGCAAATAGGAATCCTGGCTGCAATACCTTTCCTTATGCAGATTGTTCAAATACCTGCAATCGGTCTTGTTGAGAGAATCCGGCGGCGCAAGCTTATTGCCGTGCTCAGTTGGTTCCCGGCACAGTTGCTGTGGTTTCCGATAGCCCTTATCCCATTGTTCATTGGAGTGCCGAGCGCCACAGCCATAACCCTGCTATTATGGCTGATGACGGCTCGCGGATTGCTTAATGCTGTCTGTAATGCTGCCTGGAATGGCTGGATCCGTGACCTGGTTCCCCAGACTATACTCGGACAATTTTTCTCAAGGAGACTGGCATTTGCCACTATTGCCGCTGCTGTTTTTAGCCTGGGTGCGTCATCTTTTATTGACTACTGGCGTGGTCAGGCGCCAACCGAAAATGTTGTTCTCGGTTATACCTGGGTTCTCCTTTTCGGTGCCCTTTTCATGGGATTAGCCAGCCCGATTTTTATGTCTCAAATGCCGGAGCCTCTAATGCAGTCAATTAGCGGTACTCAACCTTCCCTCCGGCAAAGAATCTCAGCTCCGTTGCGAGATAGGAACTTCAGGCAACTTATACAGTTCCTGTTTTTCTGGGGATTCGCCTCAAATCTGGCTATCCCATTTTTTGCGGTCTACATGTTGAACCGGTTGGGACTTCCTCTTTCATGGGTTATCAGTCTCAGCATTTTAAGTCAACTTTTCAACATATTTTTTCTTCGCGTCTGGGGCCGTCTGGTTGACCGGTTTGGCAATAAGGCGGTCCTCTCAGTATCCAGTTCTCTTTACCTGATAGTCATTTTGGGCTGGATATTCACAACTATGCCGGAACGGTATTTCCTGACCATACCGCTCCTGGTGATTCTGCATGTGTTCGCCGGCATCGCTAACGCAGGAGTAACCCTCACGGTAGGTACTATTGGTTTGAAGCTGGCGCCCCGGGGCGAGGCCACGCCCTTCCTGGCCGGAGCATCCCTGGCCACAAACCTTGGAGCCGGGCTGGGACCACTGTGCGGCGGTCTCCTGGCAGATTTTTTCAGTAAGCGTCAGCTTAACTTGACCTTTACCTGGATTGACCCGTCCGGTACCGTTCAACTTCCTGCTCTCAGTATTATTGGCTTTGATTTTCTTTTCGGTATTGCTTTCATCTTGGGTGTAATTACTTTAGGTACGCTGGCTACGGTACGAGAGCAAGGTGAAGTAGGCAGGGAGGTGATACTTGAGTCTCTCTTCTTCCCGACACGAGAAATGTCGCGCCCCATGAGTTCAGTACCAGCCTATAACCTCCTTGCTAATTTCCCCTTAGGCATATTAAAGAAGGTATCGATTCCAGGAATAGATGTTGCTTTGGGCGTCACCGCTTACCAGATAGCCGAAATGGCTAGAGCAGCTACGGTGGCTGCGGCAAATGGCAAAAGGCTTACAAGGAAGTTAGCCGGAGCGCTTGAAAACGGGCTATCCGGTATATGGAAGGATAAAGAAAAAGAAGAGGTAAAGACACACGGGCAGGAAATAGCCCGCCAGGCGGCACGTGGTGCGATGCACGCTGCCGTTGATACCCCTTTTGTTGCAGAACAACTAGTCCTGCCGGTGACATCAGGCGTGGTGGAAGTAACGAGCCATGCAGGTACGGACCCGCTTAACAGTATCGCAGGAGCCAGTCAGGGAATAATCCAGGGAGCAGTTGAGACAGGTGCTGACCTTCAAACGGCTGTAACACAAGCTATAGAAGCAATCAAGCAGGCGGCCGCAGAAGCAGATATACCTGAGGAAGTTGCTATATCTAAGGCGTCTGAAAGTATGCTGGAGACGGCACAGGCCATGGGTGCGGACATCTTTAAGCAGGTTAAAGAGGCTTTACCCGCTAAAGACCGGGAAAAGGAAACTAATAATCCGGAACAAAGAGATCAATGATAAATATTCTTTGCGCTGTTATTTAGCATCATGTTTTGACATATATACCGTTATCACAACGGCATTTCAGTATCCAACTATATATCACTTAAAAAATAACTTCGGATATATTTAAGCCCGGTTGAACCCCGGTCGAGCACTGTTCTCCTTCTCTTTCCCTTGCTCAGTCCGCGGGTGAAACGGGCAGTTACCCATAACTTCAACGATATCGCCTACCAGCTACGGCCGGATTATCATGGAGGGGTCAACTTCAGCTCAATATCACAACGCCCTTGTCCAGAAGAATTTCCATCACCCAGCGTGCTGAATTCCCCACGACGTTCATGCACTTGGCCGGATCGGAATGTGCTCCGGCCTCCTCAAACCTTTGGAACTCATCGGGATCGCTTAACCGGTAAGACCGTCCGAATAGTCTTTTTTGAATATCCGGACAAAGTATGGACTGATATTCCCGGAGGAATCTCTGGCATAATAGCTTTGCCGTTTCCATACCCTCTGTAAAGGCCTCCATATTGGCGGGTATCTTTTCACTTGTTGAAAGCTTATCGGCCGGACGCCCAAGATAATAGTCCAGAACCATAGTGCCCCCGACCACCGCTCCACAGGTCCCGACTGCCTGGCTGGCTTGCCCTCCGCAGGAAGAAGCCGCAGCTTTCACAATGATTTTTTCAAAACCCAGTATTTCACACAGTGCCGCTGCGGTACACTGGGAACAACTGCCTGAGTTTTTTTCAAAATCCACTCCCAGCTTAAATGCCGTATCCAGCAGTTCTTCACGTGTCAATTTGCGGTATTGCTCTTTCGTCCGTACACTCAAATTATCCCCCTTCGTATCAAGCCTGACGTTGAATTCTTATCACGCTTCACCTGGTATCCAGTCTTTATTGGGACAATTATAGCACAAAGAGAAAATTTACTTATCATACCGGCGTCTATCTTCAGTACTTAATTTCCAGTAAGGTCACAGTGCCGTAGCCGGGATCAGAACGAATCTCCAGGTTCGCACCAATAAGCTGCGCCCTCTGCTGCATCCCGATCAATCCCAATTTACCGGCGGCGGCCAGATTTCCCAGATTTTCCGGTAAGGTAAAGCCCCTGCCATTGTCCTGTATCCTTATCTTCAATACCTCCCCGGTAAAATCCAGATTGATAAGTACCTCGGTTGCCCGGGAATGACGTTTTACATTGCTCAACGTTTCCTGAACGATTCTAAAAATAATCAGCTCAACCTTTGGCGGTAACTTCCGCTCAGTTCCTTCTTCAATGAAGCGGAAATGAATGCCGGAGGTAACGCCGGCTTTGTTACTTACCAGCCATCTTAAAGCAGGTATCAGTCCCAGGTCTAATACGCTTGGCCTCAGGTCAAAGCTTAAACGCCGCAGGTCTTCGCTTGTTTGGAGAGTAATATCCCTGATCCATATAATATCCTCGTCATCAAGACCGGAAGACGTGAGTTTGCTTTGAGCCCGGTTGGCTATAGCCACAAGCTTTTGAACGGTATCATCATGAATCTCCTGAGATATCCTTAGTCTTTCTGCTTCCTGGGCTTCGAAGATTTTGGATAGGTATATTTGTCTTTCTTTCTCCCGGTCCATAAATATCTTCTTTTCCTTGGCCCGCCAACGGACTTCAATTGCAACGGCAGATACTATTAAAAAAGGAAGCAATAGATATATTATGTTTAAAATCCAGTAGCTGTGAGGATTGACCACGATAATCTGGTACATAACTCCGGCTATTGACAACAGCAATATAACCAGGGCTCCCCGCCACCAATAGACTAGAGCACTGAAAATAATAGGAATAAAAAAAATACTGCCAACAAGGTGGAATTTATATTCTACTACTGCCCACTGAGTGAAGAAAGACAGCACCGGTACATTTTCTATGTTTCTCCAGGGCCAAAAGGAATAAAAAAAGACTAATAACATTACGAAAGCAAGAGTGATCCAGAATTCAATCCCGGCCAGAAAATATCCTGACCCGGTTAGTATAGTCGGCTTCCTCATGGACCCTGCCTCAATAAACTCATTGAAGATCTTCTATGGAGAGAATGCCGGTCCGCAGTACAAAGGCTACTGCTTCAGTTCGCGATTGTACCCCCAATTTGAGGAAAATATCACCCTGATGACGTTTTATACTGCGAAGACTCAGGTTCAGTCTATAGGCAATATCCTTGTTGGATATTCCCCTGGCTGTTAATTTCAGTATTTCGAGTTCTCTGGAGGTGAGATTCTTACCTTCTGACAAGCTTACGGACCTGTGTATGAATTGAAAGGCATATTTGAAAATCTGCTGTGAAATAGCCGGCGATAAGACTGTTGCCCCGGCTGCAATAGCGCGAACAGCATGAATAACCTCATTACCGAATACCGACTTTGTTAAATAGCCGTCAGCACCGGCCTGTATTATGCTCAATACATGCTCATTGTCGTTATGTACAGTCAATACCAGTACACCGGTATCGGGAAATTCGGCCTTTATCTGTCTGGTCGCTTCCAATCCGCTTAACTTGGGCATGCTGATATCCATAATCACAACATGAGGTAAAAAGGCTCTTGTGAGCTCAATGGTCTCTTCTCCATCCGAAGCTTCGCCCACAAGCTTGAATTCAGGCTGTTTTTCCAGTACAACCCTTAACGCCTGACGTATCAATGGATGATCGTCTGCGATTAATATCTTTATTATCTTTGGTTGACTTTTCTTTGGGCCGGCTGCTTGTCCAAGTTCTAACATAGTCTTTTTTTAAGATTAACAGTTATGTAAACAAATACAAAAAAAGTGGGTTTTATCGCTTGGGAATTCGGTAAAAAGTCACATTACGATTGGCAAGTATGGCAAATTCTATCATATGAGATCAACGCATGTCAATCTCACCCGGAGAAAATCGAGTAAAATATTTGGCAGCCCGCCTATCTTTAATCATCGGCGAGAAAAATACTGTGACTAAAAGACCGGACTTTTGGCCCCCTATGTCCAAAAAGACACCCTGACAGCGAACAGGAGTACATAACCAAAAGACTCTATACTCTGAAAATAGATGTTGATATCATAAATCCATATTATTGGCTTATCTGGCCATTATTAATCTTCTGTGACTATCCATCCGGACAAATTCAGTAATAGAGAATGAATGCAAGTTAAGGAGATAAGTTAATGAGTGAAAAGTACGAATTTGAGGCGCCTCCTCCGTTAATACCCCAAAGAGACATCCAAAAAGTCCTGGATACCGAAGTGGTAGTAGTTGGCGCCGGTGTATCCGGACTGGCCGCCGCGCTTTCATCCGTTGAGGCGGGAGCCAAAACAGTCCTTCTGGAAAAGGATTCCTCCTATAACCAGCGCGGTCTGCATATTGCAGCCTTCGCCAGCAGATTGCAGAAACAGGCCGGGATCAAGATCGACAAGGACCAGGTTATCTATACCATCATGGAATGGGGAGGATACCGGGGCAATCAGAACATCGTCAAACTCTGGGCGGATAACTGCGATGAGATGATGGACTGGTTGCTGGACCTGGCTGAAGCAGCCGATGTACAGGTGGTCATTGACCCCACGGTCAAGTCCTGGTATTTCCCTCATTATCCGTTGATACATGTATTTATGCCCAAATTCCAGGAAACCCTGGCGGAGATGCTGCTCAGCTACGGACGGCAGAAAGGAGTAGACTTTCATTTCGAAACTCCTGCCGTCAGATTGATCAGGGGGGAAAAGGGCCGTGTCAGCGGAGTAATCGCCCGTGAGAAGAACGGTGACTATCTCCAGGTTAACGCCAGCAAGGGAGTAGTGCTTTGTTCAGGCGATTACGGTGGTGATCCCGATATGTTGAAAAAATACTGCTGGCCTGCGCTATCCAACCTGAGAAGCCAATATCCGCGCACGGTCAAAAGCGGAAAAATCGTCAATACCGGCGACGGTCATAAAATGGCGATGTGGGTCGGAGCAGCCATAGACGAAGCACCTCATTGCGCCATGTTATTTGATTGGGCGGTCTTCAAGAAGGATATGTTTTTCAACCTTGGCCGGCAGCCCTGGCTTTATGTGAATTCCGAAGGGAAACGGTTTATGAACGAGGACCTTCCCTGGGGCTATGAATGTGCACAGATCATGCAGCAGACAGGCAATATTGCCTGGCCGGTCTGGGATTCCAAATGGGAAGATGAAGTGGTAAAGATGCACAGCCAGTGCTGTAAAAACATGGGACCTCCTACTTACCTGTGGCACCCTGACTGGCTGAAAGAAGCACTGAAGAACGGAGATGTTGTTACTGCTGACACAATTCCGCAATTGGCAGAGAAGATGGGTGTACCAGCCGATACCTTCTCGGCTACAGTAGACAGATACAATGAACTGGTTAAAGGTGGCAAAGACCTTGATTACGGAAAACACTCGGATAGGCTGACGCCCATTGATAAACCTCCTTTCTATTCGTGCAAGTTTGAAGCAATATATATGGTAATCCTGAGCGGACTCAAGATCGACACGAATTTGCAGGTCCTTGATACCGAAAAGAATCCCATCCCCGGATTATATGCCGCCGGCAATACTTCCGGTTCCTTCTTTGCCTACCAGTACCCGACTACCGTACCCGGTCTAACCCACAGCAGGGCTTTAACCTTCGGACGGCTGGCAGGAAAAAATGCAGCTTCACAAGCGGTCCAGTAAATTTGCATAAAGGCAAAAATATATCAACATAATTTAAAGGAGAATTTTCCTGTGAAAAAGATATTTATTTCAGGTCTGATTATGATCTTGTTATGCGCCTTTATTTTGAGTGGATGTTCGGCTTCCACATCATCATCCCCATCATCGTCTCAATCATCATCATCTCCGGTAGCTCCTGCAACCACTGCTGCTCCGGCGGATTCCAAGGTAATTGAGCTTAAACTCAGCTCATGGGTCCCACCCAAATCCCTTATAGGTGAAATGATAGATGCGTGGATCGAAAGAGTCCATGAACGCGCGGGTGACCAAGTTCATATTACCCATTATGCCAGCAGTACCATGGGCGCAGTGGAAGACCACAATAATATGGTAATAAACAGAGTGGCGGATATCGTACAGCCGGGGGGAGGATTTAATGAGAAATTGGACAACGTTCTGGCACTGCCTTTCTTGTTTGAAAACGCTAAACAGACCGGTTATGTCCAGTGGAAGATGATCGAAAAATTCCATGGAGACTATGAACTAAAGGCCGCCAAACCCCTTTTCTTGATGCCTGTCTCGGCCTATAACCTTATTTGCAACAGACATGAGGTACGTGAACTGGCAGACCTGAAGGGGCTGAAAATAGCCACTATTTCCTCCGGAATCGATCCGCTGAAAGTCATGGGAGGATCACCGGTATCCATTTCCCCGACTGAGTCATATACCGCTATCGAAAGAAATCTGGTCGACGGAATGCTGTGTAACTGGGAACAGGCCTTTATTTTCAAAGAATACGAGGTTACCAAATATCGCACCGGCAATATCAATATCTTCGGAGCGCCCAATCAAATTGTTATCAACTGGGATGCCTGGAATGAGCTTCCTCCGGATGTACAGCAGGTTTTCGAAGAAACAGGCGGGTTGGCCTACTCGCTGGAAAACGGAGAGATTTTTGATCAAACGGATATTAAGTTCCGCGATATGATCGCGGAATACGACGTCAAAGTCGGCAATCCCCCGAGATATGATATTTCGAACGAAGAACGCGCCAGATGGAAGGAAGCCTGCATGCCGATATATGACGATTGGGTTAAAGATGCAACTGAAAGCGGCCTGCCCGGACAGGAAATCCTGGATTTTGTCAATGCTACGATTGAAGAATTCAACGCCAATAATAAATAAAAAGCTGTAAGGCTATGCTTAGAAAGACCGCTGTTCTGGCAAAAAAAATTATCAATGAAATCAGCAAAAAGGCTATCGTCTTGATGACCGCATCTCTGATGCTACAGGTGCTGGTGGTGGTAGTCGATGTTATAATGCGCCGTCTGTTCAATAACCCTCTTGGCTTTAATGTGGAACTGATGGAATTGAGTTTGCTGTTCGTAGTCTGGGGAGCGGTGCTTTTCAGCCACAGCCGGGGGAGGCAAATCGGGGTTGACATGGTAGTATCCAATTTTCCTAACAGACTGAAGAAAATAATCGTCCTGTGTGGGGATGCCCTTAGCATGATCATGATGTTTTTAATCGGTTATCAAACTATTTTTTATACTTTTGAGATCAAGAGAATGCAGAAAGTATCGGACATGCTGGAAATCCCCACCTATCCTTTTGTCTTTTTCGTAGCTATTGTCGCTATTTTCATAGGTCTTGTACTCATGGTTAAACTGATTGACGACCTGAAAAAAGAGGCAGGAAGATGAGTCTTGCCTGGATTGGTGTAGCAGGATTTATAGCATTCTTTATCTTTATGTTCCTTAACATACCTATCGGCATTACCATGGCGGTAATAGGCTTTACCGGCTTGTGTGTTATCAGGGGCCTGGATGCAGGACTGTCTGTTTTAAGCATTCAGACCTTTCGCACCGGCAGCGATTACGTACTGGGTGTTATTCCCCTCTTTGTCGCCATGGGTTTCCTGGCAATGAGACTCCAGTTGAGCACCGATCTGTTTACCTGTATGAATAAATGGGTCGGTCACTGGAGAGGAGGTCTGGCCATGGCTTCCGCTTTGGCCTGCACAGTCTTCGGCGCAATATGCGGTGATGCCACCGCCACTTCGGTAGCAGTGGGAGTAATCGCATTACCTGAGATGCGGAAATATAAGTATGCGGATATTCTCTCCACCGGAGTCCTGGCATCAGCCGGTAATCTGGGGCTGCTGATTCCTCCGAGTCTGGCCTTTATCGTTATCTCCATGTTGACGGAACAGTCAATAGGCACGCTTTTTATCGCCGGTATATTACCGGGAATACTGCTGGCTGTTTTAATGGTCGGAGTTATATGGATCTGGTGCAGGATCAATCCGGGTTTAGCTCCCCCATCAGCGCCCTCCTCCTGGGGTACGCGCTTCCGCTCTACCAAGAACATATTAGGCGCAGGCGCACTGATTATTCTGGTATTGGGCGGGATTTATGGGGGATTATTCACGCCGACTGAGGCAGCGGCAATAGGGGTGTTCGGAGCTCTGATAGTAGGTCTTTCTATGAGACGGCTGACATGGAACAGTTTCAAGGCGGCGCTGATAGACACAGGTGAACTCACCGGAAAAATATACATGCTTATTATCGGCGCCATGATTTTCATGCGTTTCGTCACGGCTTCGGAGATACCGCTTAAACTGTCCGTAGCTATTACCACTTTGAATTTGCCGCCGCTGGCCATGCTGATACTGGTACTGGTTATCCTCACCATAATGGGTTGTTTTATCGATCTTCTACCCGTTATAATGATAACCACGCCCATTCTGTTCCCTACGCTTGTCGGCTTGGGATATGATCCTTTACTGGTATCAGTCCTGATAGTGATGACCGGTATTGTCGGGGGTATTACTCCACCGGTAGGTATGGTTGTTTTTGCTATTTCCGGGATGATCAAGGATGTCCCTGTCTACACCATTTTTAAAGGAGTATTGCCTTTTGTCGGTGCTATGCTTCTGGCGATTATCATTATGATAATCTTTCCGGATATCGTTTTAGTATTACCTAACCTCATGAAACCGGGATAATAAAACAAGATAAAGGAGAACTTGAATGGAGAGCGAGAACGACGTTTACCGAAAACTGCAGCTTCACCTGAACAAATCACCGGTCGGTTATCCCCCGACCAGTACCGGAGCGGAAATCCGGCTTTTAAAACATATCATCACGCCCGAAGAAGCGGGGATCGCACTTTATATAGATAATGAGACCCTTGAGCCCGCCGAGACGATATACAAACGAATTCCCGGCAGCCTCAAGCTTTCTCTTGATGATCTCAAGGCAAAGCTGGACCATATGGCCTATAAAGGCATTTTGCTGGTCTACAGTGAAGGACGAAGCGCCAGGCATTATAAACTGGCGGGCGTTACTGCCGGCGGTATGACGGATTTTCAGGTCAACAGATTGACCAAAGACCTTGTTGACGACTTCGATCAATACCATCATGAATCCTTCGGGGAGGCAGAGAACACAGGAGCAATCAATATCCCCCAACTGCGTGCCATTCCAGTTGAAAAAAGCATTCCACTGGCGGAAAAACACATGGTCAGCTCATACGATGATGTCAGGAAACTGGTAGAAAAGGCGCCGGGGCCTATTTCCATCGCACCCTGCGTTTGCCGTCAGATGGCCGATCTGCGGGGAGAGCCCTGCAAGGCTTCGGAATTGCGTGAATGGTGCCTCCAAATCGGCCCCGATCATGTCAGACAATATGTGGAAATGGGGTGTGGTCGCTATATTACCAAGGAAGAAGCCTATGAAATCCTGGAAAAGGCTGAAAAGGTCGGCCTGATTCTCCAACCGGAAAACTCCAAAAATCCGGAAAATATCTGCATGTGCTGCGGAGACTGCTGCGGACTTTTGAGTATTATAAAAAATGCTCCTCGTCCGGTCGACTTTTATGCTACCAACTTTTACGCCGTGGTTGACACCGATTTATGTAAAGGCTGCGGGACCTGCGTCAAACGTTGCCAACTGGGAGCGAGAAAAATAGAGAACAACAAGGCCGTTGTTATGGTCGAACGCTGTATCGGCTGCGGCGCATGTGTGACCGGCTGTGAATCCGGCGCCAGCCAGATGAGGAAAAAAGATGTTGAAACTGTACCTTTCGAAACTAAGGATGACATGTTTTCAGCGATCAAGTCCGCGAAGAAACCGGGCGGAAGGCGCTAGTGCATGAACTAAGTATAACCGAAAACATACTGGCGCTGGCCTTGCAGAAGGCGGAAGAAGTACAGGCCACCAGGATAAAAAAAATTAACCTGGTGGTCGGTGAGTTATCCGGCGTGGTGGACGGCTGTGTTAGATTTTATTTCAAAATGATCAGTAAAGACAACATCGCCAATGGCGCTGAATTAACCTTCGAGTTCAAACCGACAATCGTACGCTGTAGAAGTTGCCAGGTCAACTATTCTCCAACCGGAGGTGTATGGAACTGCCCGCAATGCAAACAAACAGACATTGACATCGTATCCGGGCGTGAATGCTACATGACCAGCATTGAAGTGGAATAAAGACCATCATTGCCCGGGTATAATAATCGTTCCCTTTACAATGCCTTCTTCTATCTCCTTGATTTTCGCCGTTATTTCCTGAGAAACCAGCAGAGGGTTAAAAACTATACCCACACCGCCTTCCTTCAGTCCCGAAGTGACTATTCCGCCGGCCTCATCACCCCGATATTCGGCCATAATCAGGTCGTAGACCATCACATCCATATTTTTAACAGCGCTGGCCAGGACATTCCCGGGAGCAGCGTAACTCTGGTCGGAGTCCACTCCCAGGGCATAAAACCCTTCTTCCCTGGCAACCTCGATCATACCCATACTGCCGGCTCCAGCCGGTGCATAGATAACATCAGCCCCCTGCCGGTGCTGCTTAAGAGCCAGGTCACGCGTTACACCGTTGTTCAGCCATGTTCCGGAATAGTCCACCAGTACCTCGCAGTCCGCCCGGATATATCGGGCTCCCGCCCGGTAACCGGCCAGAAAACGCTGGATTGAGGGCAGGTCCATTCCTCCGATAAAACCGATACTGCCGGTACGGGTATTCAGGGCTGCCAGCGCACCCAGCAGAAATGAGCTTTCCTGGTCGCGGGCCAGGAGTGATATGATGTTGTCCCGGTCGGCAATATCCCCGTCCACCAGGACAAAGCGCTGCCGGGGATAATCCTGAAAGACCCTTTTCAGGGCTTCACTCTGACTGGCGCCAATACAGATGATAAGATCGTGCTGGTAGTCGCCGGTCAACCGCCTGATCAGCAGCTCGGTTTCAGGCTCCGAACCGGACTCTGAAAAATCCAAACCGGCCCCCATTTCCAGTTTGGCCTTCTCCATCCCGCGCAGGCAGGCTCTGCAGAAGGAGTCATCCGCCACGGGAGAATCAAACACCATCGCCACACGGAAGAGGTCCCTTACCGACCACTCGGGCACAGGCCATATAGCCTGATCAGTAGCCCGGTCGGATGGCCAGACCGTGCGGTACTGTCCGTGTATCATCTGGCAAATCAGGTTTTCAGCCAGGATATTCTGATGAGTTTGCTCATCGAACTTTACCCCACCCCAGGGCATGATAGTCATTCCCGAAGGAATATAGGTGGAGATCAAAGCCGACCTGATATCTTCAGGCCGGGTGGAGGCAGAACGGCTCAAAGCATCGCCCAGCACCGAAAGACCGGTGAAAGCACGAGCGGAATCACTGGTCATTTCCATCCCGCAACGCTCATTGAACAGGCGTTTTACCCTCTCAGCCAGGGGCCGGGTGGCGGCCCAGTCCGCAGCCCAGACTTCACGGGAAAAAACATAGTCAGCGTCATCTCCCAGGGTCTCGATAAAGGTAATATCATCAAATCCCGCACCTACGGTGAGAATAGCAGAAGGATTAAAGGCCTGCTGTTTATATGCCTGCATAAAGCTAATGGCATCCCCGGTATAGGAAGCCTGAAATATTATGTCAGGACTGAACTGTTTCAGTTTCTTCACTTCGGGATTGACTTCGTTGCTGCTTGAGGAATACGCGATATTTTCTACGACATTATAACCTGCCAGGTCTGCGTATTGCTGAACATACGCGGCAAATTCAGTTCCCCAGATTGAATCCTCGTAAACAATAGCGACTTTGGGAGCAGCAATTGCGTTTTGCAGCAGGCTCTGTGTAAGAAAGTCAAAATAGCTCTTAACGAATGCCTCGTCATCCGGGGAAGTCCTGAAAAACCATTCGTAACCTCTCTGAGTCAGACTGGGAGCAGTAGATATATCACAGATAAAAGGTATACCCTCTTCTTCCGCCACCTGGCTAACAACCGTGGTTATGGCACTCTGGTAACAGCCTATCAGTGCCACCACCTTTTCTTCTTTAATCAGCCTTAAGGCCTCAGAGCAAGCCACGGTCTCCAAACTCCGGCTATCGGCAAAGACCAGTTCAATGCGTCTGTCCCTTAGAGACCCGATTCCTTCAGAAAAGGCCAGAGGCAGATTAAGGTCATACCGGCGGTTAATAACATCCGCTGAAAATTCCAGGGCGTTACAGATCTCACTTCCGATTTCTGAAAGAGACCCGCTCAGGGGGTAAATCGCACCGATTTTTATGGTCTTTTCATTTTCCGGCCTGCACCCCGGCAGGAGCAACAGGAGAATCAGACAGCAAAGCAGGACCACGAAAAGATATTTCCTTAACATCTCATATCCTTTGTTTATTACACCTTTTTCAACGCATTGAGACGGTCTGGATTACCTTTTCGTTATTCTTGCACTTCTATCAAGATTAGCTTCCACTGCGTTCCATGGAATTTGAAGGTCTCCCAGCGGGCCTGCTTGCTCACCATTTTCTGCATGCCGGTATCCAGGAACGAGTATTCTCCTATTCCGGCATCGGTGACGGCAATACCTTTACCCAGGTTAACAAGCGAATCGTACCCCTCGTAGAGGGGATCGGTAAAGAGATTCACACCCACTTCTTCCATATCAACATCATAAATAATAAGGCCATCCGGCTGCATAACCCAGATCTGGTAAGAAGTCCCGTCAACAGCCTCAGATATAATATTTCCTAACAGTTCAGCCGGTTCTAAAAGTACACTGACGGCGCCGTTTATTATCTGCCCGGAGGAAAAGACCGGATAAGCCATAACAGCAGCCTCCAGACCTTCCCTTGACTTAAAATTATAGCTCAAGACAGGTTGCTGGGTATTGAAAAACTGCTTTACCTGTTCCTGTTCACTGACATCACTGCCTTCCGCCGCACGGTAAGCCTCCGGTTCGATCACCGCCAGTTTTCCGCTGGAGTCAATTAGAGCAGCATCAATAGTGTACGAACGGCCGCTTAAAAGTCCTCTAAGCAACGAGCGTGCCCCGGACTCATCCGTAGATATTGCGGTGAGCTTTTTAGCAACCGCCGCAATATCGTTCTCCAGTCTGACTATTTCGTCGGTAATCTGCTGGCGCACCAGAGATAATATCCGTTCAGCATCTTCTTTTGCACTGAACAGCCTGTAATCGGCCCAGGTCTCCCATCGCCGGTATGAGTTGATAAAGTCCCTCTGTGACTTGAGAACTCGTTCATAAAATGGATACTGAGAAGCCTTTTCATCCGCCAAACGATTGGTAACAGCAATAATTTCCCTGATGGCCGCGCTGTCAAGGATACTGATTTGTGTACCATATTGCTCAAATTTGCTTAAATATTCCGCATTGGCCCCTTCCAGCATGGTCATAAAGTCCACCATGCCGACCTCTTTGCAGGCAGCTTCCAGTACAGCTTTCATATCATCCGGCAATCTGTTATAAGCATCCTTGTTGATTATTGCTTCGAATACAGCCGAGGGTTGATGCCAGGAAGGTAAACATACATATTGAGCCACCTCCTGAAAGCCCATAGGCCAGTCTACCGCCGGAGTACTGAACTCGAAACCATCAATATTACCGCTTTGCATGGCGGCTTTTATCTCATCCGGGGCAATCATGACGGAAGTAGCGCCAAGCTCCTTTACCACTTCCGCCGCCAGCCCGGAAACACGCAGTTTCAACCCCCTGAAATCGTCCAGGGTACGTACAGGCCTGCTGGTAAAAAAGCCGAATTCCGGCCCTATCATACCTCCGGGGAATACCACGATATTATATTGCGAATATAACTCCTGCCACAACTCCACTCCTTTCGGCGGCCCGTACATCCAGACCTCCCATTCCTGGGCTACCATCTGTCCCGGGATCGAACTGAAAAGTTCGAAGGCAGGGTCTTTTTCCAGCCAGTAACCGGACCAGCTATGCCCCATTTCAACATGCCCTTCCCATACTGCATCCATAACCTCAAGAGCACCGGCTATTTCCCCGGCGGGCTTGGGCTCAATGATAAACCGCCCCCCGCTGAGTTCACCAACTCTATCACATATAGCCGCTGCCGCTTCAGTATAGAAAAGGCTATCAGCCGCCCAGCTCGTAGCCATCCTCCATTTGATTTTATTTGAAGATGACGCACACCCGGACAGAGTTACAGCCAGTACTAGCATAAGGATAACAAGAAAAACAAAATGCGATGTTTTTTTCATGGATGCATAACTCCCGTTGTAAAAAATTACAGCTACAGGTCCGATTCAGGCCTGGCCAACATACCGGTTAATTCAATATTACACCAATCCTGTGTCCATTTCTCCGGTCGCTATTTTCACTCTACCCGTAGATCGATTGAACAGCCATACTTAATTTGACACATTGTTCTTCCCTATGTTAACATACATAACAGAATTCTCTGAAGCTCTCCATCCTAAATTCTGTATCAACGGGATAGGGAGGAGAAGCCGGTGTTCGTCAAGTACGGACCGACGGTATCGCGGGAAACGGCGGTACTTCCCAAATTGGAAAGGAGAAGGAATGATGTTGTTCTGCCTTAATATAGCGCTGCCTTTTTGCCGGGTAAGCGCTTTTTTAATTCTTCTCCTGATTGCTATATGATAAAATGCCCCTTCTCCTTTCCAATCAATCAGTAAAAAGGCCCTTTATTTTCTATTATTAACAAGGTTCTCCGGAGCTGCCGTGCCTTAATCCCGATTACACCGGGACATGGCCGGTAGCCGGTATCCCGATTAATATCGGGATCGACGGCAACACTGGAAACGGTGTTGTTTCCCGGTTGGAAAGGAGAAACTATGGATACATCTTATCTTTATCTGAATGTTTATGCGTTATCCGTCAGGGTCTCCCCCGGTTCTTTTATCCCATACACTTCCTTTCCAACCGTAATGACGTTACATGACTCAGCTATTCCCTGAATTCAGGCCGAATTTACGTTTGGAAAGAGAGGTGAAAAATGAGAACCTGAAGCAAATCATGTTGTTACGTCTTTATTAAACATAAACATAACTAAGAGGAGATCCCGATGTATAATAATATAAAGTTGATTCCGTTTATTGTCTTGAGCTTGATATTAATATTCTGCCTGGCGGGTTGCAACCAATCATCGAATGAAATCGAACCGACGGCACCAGTTCCCGGTACATCCGCAGCAAAAACAACCTTTGCTACTACCAGGATAAATACAGCCGCTTCAACTCAAACCAGCCCGGACAAATCCAGCCCGTCTTCGGTTGTATCCGCTCCTTCTGCCGAACCGGATTCTGCCACGAAACCGGCTTCTGTGTCCCCATCTCAAATATCACCCGTAACATCCACCAAAGAGCCGGCAGCAACCACTCCTGCTGCAAGTACTCCACCGTCTATCCCGGTGGAAGACACAACCACTTCCACTCCGGCTGCTACCTCTGAGACTACAACTACACCCGCTCCCACCACTGCAACTGCAACTTCACCCTCACCTTCACCTGAAACTTCAAGATCATCAGGGGGAGGAGGCGGAGGAAGCACCAAGTCCTATAAAATAATCGCCGATCTATTCGGTTCCATATATTCAATCTCTACCACCAGCCAGGGCAAAGTTAAAAGTACGTTTGAGGCTACCTCGGATGACGGTCATTTAACCATCACCATCCCGGAAGATACTTACGCGCTTGAAAGTGATGGAGACAGGCTGAGGAATCTGACTGCCGAGATAGTAAGCGATGCTGTTGAAGCAGAAGGAACGAATATTATTACCCCGGTATACACCTTCGGGGAAGAGGGGGCAACATTCGATCCTCCCATAACCTTCACTTACTTCTACAACCTGGAAGATTATCCCGATGTAGCCGAAGACCTGGTATATTTCGCCAGCTACGAAAGCGAGACCGGTACCTGGACGGAGATTGACGAAGGGGTTACCCTCAACAAGACTCGGGACACGGTTACCACCTCCATCAGCCACTTCAGCACCTATGGGGTTATCGGACATACCACCCGTACCATCACCGATATGTACGGCTCCGAGCTGGTTATCCCGGCTGTGATCAACCGTGTCCTCTCCGGCGGACCGGTGGAGACCCAGCTTATCTACATGCTGGCCCCGGACAAGCTCTGCGCGATCAATGGCAATGAAGCAACTCCATTCTGGAAAAGCAGTTGGGACGGGACTGAGGCTTTCATACCCGCTGAATACAACAACCTCCCCGATATTGGTAGCTGGTCCAGCAATCCTGCCAGCTTCGAGGCAGCCATCGCCGCCGATCCGGATATCGTGCTTGAAGGCAAGACCAAGAACCTGGACAACTACCGGGAGCAATTCGGCTCGATTCCGGTAGTGGGCGTGAATGCCGGCGCCAGCCTGTGCTGGGACTTCGCGGACGAGATCGAATACGTGGGCGACCTGCTGGGTGTGCCGGACAAGGCGCAGGAACTTCTGGACTATTACCAGGAGGCCATGGACTACGTCAACGGGGTGGTCGGCGGCTTCCGGGGCGAGAGTATCAACGATGAGGACGGACCGGAGAAAATCCGGGTCTATTATGCTGAGAACGCGGACGGTCTGGGCACCGACGCCAAGGGTTCCTGGCACACCAACCTGCTCTGGTTCTGCGGCGGGGCCAACGTGGCTGATGTCGAAGTACAGAGTACCTCCAGCATAGTGGCTGTGGATATGGAGCAGATCATCGGCTGGGAGGAAGAAGACCCCATCGATATGATCATCCTGGGACGCAGCGCCGTAACTTCAACCTATTACGATATCATGGCATCCGATTTATGGCAGGTCCTGGACTGCGTACAAAGAGGGGAAGTCTACATCCGTCCCCAGAACCCCACCTCCTGGTTCGACGGCCCTCCCGGCTACGGCCAGATCATCGGCATGTACTGGCTGGTTGACCTGCTATACAACCCGCCGGACCTTAACTTGAGCCAGAAAATCCAGGAGTTTTACAGCAAATTCCTGCATTACGACCTTTCCAGCAGTGAGGTAGCCAATCTGCTGAGCCAGCCTGAATAAACCGGGAAAACAACATGTCTCAAGTGATAAATCAAAAAATGAATAAAGCCCGAAGAGGGCCCTTCAGGTTTCACCGTCTGGGCGGAGTATCGGCCGCAGCCATACTGATCGTCATCCTGGCAGCGCTCTTTGTCCTTTCCTTCGGACTGGGCAGGTACTCCGTTTCACCCGGTGATGTGATCAAAATCCTGGCCTCTCTGGTCCTGCCCATCGATCACACCTGGAGGGACGCCCTGGAAACCATAGTCCTGCATATCAGGCTGCCCCGTATTCTGGCCGCCATGCTGATAGGGGGCAGTCTGGCCCTGGCCGGCACCTCGTTCCAGGGCCTGTTCCGCAATCCGCTGGTATCGCCGGACATTCTGGGAGTATCCGCCGGCGCAGGATTCGGGGCAGCCCTGGCAATACTGTTGAACGCGGATAACTGGGGAATACAGATATCGGCCTTTTTCTTCGCCCTGCTGGCCGTGGGTATCGCTTTCACCGTCAGCAGACTGGTCAAAGGGAATCCTATGCTTAGCCTGATCCTGGCCGGCATGGCTATTGGTTCGCTCTTCGGCGCCTTGCTTTCACTGGCGAAATATGTAGCCGATCCGATAGACCAGTTGCCGGCCATCACTTTCTGGCTGATGGGCAGCCTGGCGGGAATGACCAACCACGACCTGCTGTTTGCGGCCATACCTATGCTGGCGGGCATCACAGTACTTATTCTGATCCGCTGGCGCTTCAACGTACTGGCCATGGGAGAAGAAGAAGCCCAGGCACTGGGGGTGGATACAGGCAAGCTGCGCATTATAATCGTCATCTGCTGCACCCTGGTCTCGGCCTCGGCCGTCTGTATCAGCGGTATTATCGGCTGGGTGGGACTGGTTATTCCTCATATCGGGCGTATGCTGGTGGGACCCAACCATAACAGGTTAATGCCCGTGAGCCTGCTGCTGGGAGCTGTCTACCTGCTGTTCATCGATAACATCGCCAGGGCAGCTATCAGCGTTGAAATCCCTATCGGAATTCTGACAGCCATTGTCGGAGCTCCGTTCTTTATATACCTTTTAAACCGGGGAGGGAAAGGATGGGCTTGAAACTGGAAGCAAAAGGGGCAGGGTACCATTACGATACGGCGGAAACCAGCGGATTTTCCGACGTTGATTTCAGTATAGAAGACGGGGAGGTGATGTCTATTCTCGGCCCTAACGGCTGCGGCAAGACAACACTGTTGAAGTGCCTGAACAATCTTTTTAGCCTTCACAGCGGCAGTATAACCGTTAATAACCACGATATATCCCGTCTACCCCGGGCGGAAATCGCCCGCTCTATCGGGTACGTTCCCCAGATGCACCAGCCTGCCTTTCCCTTTTCAGTACTGGATGCGGTACTGGTAGGCAGAGCGCCCCACCTGAGGCTATTATCTTCACCGGGTATCCGGGACAGGCGTATCGCCGAAGAATCACTCGATGCAATGGGAATATTCCACCTCAAAGATAAACCCTATACTCAGATCAGCGGGGGCGAGAGGCAGCTTGTCATGTTTGCCAGGGTACTGGTGCAGCAGCCCTCTCTGCTCCTGCTGGATGAGCCTACGTCTCACCTGGATTTCGGCAACCAGATCCGCCTGTTAAGGGTAGTACAAAAGCTGGCTTCAACAGGTCTGCCTATCATTATGACTTCGCATTTTCCCGATCATGCCTTTCTGGTATCCAGTAAAGTAGCCCTGATGCAAAGGGGCAAATTCATCGATATAGGCCTGCCGGAAAAGGTAATAACTGATACCAACCTGGAAAAGGTATATAATATCAAAGTCAGGGTAGTAGATGTGGACTCAGGCATCAATCGAAAAATCTGTGTTCCTGTTGATGAATGCAGCCCCACAACTACAATGTAATCATTACGGGAGGTCATATGGAAGACTTCGAGTTATATCTTAAAAAGGCAGGAGATTTCCACGGACATGTCTGTGCCGGAATCGCACTGGGAACAAAAATGAGCCTGGCAGCGATGAAAGCCCTGGGTTTAGATCCCGGGGTTAAAAATAAGAACCTTATAGTATTTGCTGAAACCGACCGTTGTATGACGGATGCAGTCCAGAGTGTTACGGGTTGTTCACTGGGACACAGATCCCTTAAACATGTTGATTACGGTAAATTTGCCGCCACTTTTTTCAACCAGACCACCGGGAAAGCCCTGAGAGCTTCAATCAAAGAAAGCTTCAACAGCAAAGGCCCTATCGAGGAAGTATCACGCCGTATTGCGCAAACCCCTGACCGCGATATGGTAATTCTACAAGAAGTAGAGGTAAACATACCCGAAACTGACTTACCGGGATCACCTCATAAAAGGGCTTACTGTTCTGTCTGCGGTGAGAGGATCGTGGACGGACGTGAAATTATCAGGGATGAAAAAACGTTTTGCCGCGCCTGCGCCGGCAGCAGATACTATAACGTAAAATAATTATGAATTTTCCGAGGTGAAAAATGGACTTCAAGGCAATCGACTGGAATGCCCTCTGGCAGTCCGAATATGGTAATTCAAGCTGGAATAAAACGCCCCAAAAGGAGCTGTGGAACAAAAGGGCAGACAGTTACAGTCAGCATATTAGCCGGGTTGTAGAAGGACAGGAGGACCTGGATAAAGATGATTACATTTCAAAAATGCTCGACCGTATCGAGGTTAAACCGGAATGGACAGTGCTGGATATTGGCAGCGGACCAGGCACGCTATCCATTCCTCTGGCAAAAAAATCTCACAGTATAACCGCTCTTGATATCTCCTCGCAGATGTTGAAAAATCTGAAAAAAAACGCCGATAAATGCGGTTTGAATAATATTCGCTACTTTAATTCTTCCTGGCAGGATGCCTTTGCTGAAAAACTGGTAGGCGAACATGATGTAATTGTGGCCTCACGCTCTTTAATGCACGGCAATATGAAAGATGCCCTTTCCAGCATCGCAGCACTGTCAAGGCAGGCTGCTTACCTGACTTTCCCTGTCATACACCTGCCTTTCGATTGGGAAGTCTACCAGGCAATAGGCAGAAACGGTAAAAAACATCCCTCCTACATCTATCTCTATAACATGCTATATCAAATGGGCATTATAGCTAACGTTGAAATTCTCTACTCCAGGATAAAAGTACAGTTTTCCGGTATCCAGGATGCCATTGATAGATTACAATGGAGGACTGAACCTTTTACCACGGATGAAAAATCCCGGCTTGTTAAATTTTTAGAGAAGAAATTCGACGAACAAAAGGGATCGACTGTCTTCATCCATGAAGGGTTCTCCAGGTGGGCTTTGATCTGGTGGAAGACCGTGGAGAACCACAGTTGATAAGTGTAGAAGAAGCTCTGGTAACTATCCTCACCCGCATAGATTGCCTTGAGTCAGAAGAGCGTCCTTTGCTGGATAGCCTCGGACAGGTGGCTGCTGAAGATATTCTCTCTGAAATCAATATTCCGGCATGGGAAAGTTCCTCTCGTGACGGTTTCGCATTGCAAGCATCAGATACTGTCAACGCCAGCCGGCAGAGACCCAGAATTCTTAAAGTAACCGGAACAATTGCTGCCGGATCAAGTACACCATACAGTGTTACCGGAGGAACAGCGGTCCGCATCATGACCGGAGCCCCACTGCCTTCAGGCGCCGATTGCGTTGTGCAGTTTGAAGATACAGACGATGACATGCGCCGCCGGCAAAAACCGGGTAGATCCCATAATGAAATCAGGATTTTCGTTGAAGGGCAGGCCGGACAGAATATCAATAATGCCGGCGAGACGGTATCTCAGGGATGTCTGGTCGTTCAAAAAGGCAGCATTCTCGGCCCAGCAGACCTGGGAACCCTGGCCTCTACGGGGCTTACTTCCATCCGGGTTATACGGCGTCCTGTGGCAGCTATTATTCCGACCGGAGACGAGTTGGTTGAGCCGGGAAATCCCCTCTCACCGTCCGGTATCTACAGCTCTCACAGCCTGGCAATTGCCGCCCAGGTAAAACGATGCGGCGGGATACCCCGGATTCTGGCTATCGCCGGCGATAACAGACGCTCCCTTTTCTCCAGGGTCCGTCAGGGCTTAAAAAACGACCTGATAATAACCTGCGGAGGTTCTTCCGCCGGCGATTTCGACCTGGTCAATCAGGCCATGATCGAAATGGGTGAAGTCATCTTCAGAAGGGTAAACATGGCGCCCGGGAGACCTTTCTCATTCGGACGGCTGAGAAAGAACGGCCTGGCCACTGCAGAAAGTCCTGTCCCCCTCTTCGCCCTGGCGGGTAATCCTTCAGCCGGCATGGTCAACTTCGAAGTCCTGGTAAGGCCGGCAATACTCAAAATGCAGGGTAAAGCAGGGATTTTCCCTGACATCATCGAGGCTGTTATGAAAGACCCGTTTAAGAATAAAAAAAAGGCCCGGTGTTACCTCTGGGCTGTGATCAACAAAGAGGGAAATACCTTTGTTGCCGCTACCGGACGGAATTCCGGAGAGGGCATCTTACCCTCCATCGCCGCTTCAAACGGCATGGTCATAATACCCGAGGACAAATCAGCGATTAACAGTGGTGATAAAGTCCAGGCTGTACTACTGGACTGGAAATAAACATCAAGACAGCATACTGCGATCCGCAGGCAGGCCGGGAATAACCTGGCCCTCATTATTTCGAAAAATCAGGAAAATCTTCCTTTATAATACTGTCCCATGACAATACCCACTCGTGATAGCAGCTCAACAACATGAAAGGGCTTGGAGATATAGTCCGCAGCGCCTATCTTAATACACCTGTTTTTTTCATCCGTATCAAAACTGGCGCTTAACATGATAACAGGCATGGAATAATTCCCGCGAAGATGGTGCAACACCTCGATGCCGTTTTTCTTGGGCATTACGATATCCAGCACAACCAGATCAGGTAGATGATCAACCACTGATTGAATTGCCTTTTCGCCATCTATGGCTGATAAGACCTTGTAGCCTTCCCCTTCAAAACATTCACGTAACAGGTCTAATATTTCCGGCTCATCATCCACAACTAATATACTGGCATTTTCCATGTTTTTATCTATTACCTCTTAATATAAATAATAGTATATACTTTATTATTTAATTATTCAATAACAGTTGATATCCAATATAACCATTTTACTTGCCCCTTGTCCTGGTTTTACTTTTCTGAAAACCGCTAATAATTTCTTAAATATTAACGATTATGATGTTGTTATCAGCCTCGATACGAATGTAACAAATAATGAAGGGTTTTCGTATCAATATTCAGAGGGTAATATGGGCCGGACTTCCGAAATGCCGTCATCCCAGGAACTTGAAATTACCGGACTGGTCCGGTTGGCAATTGAAGGTGACGTTGAGGCTTATGGAAAGATATACGATATTTGCCTCGAACGAATATACAGATATGTCTTCAACCAGATAGGCAATACCATGCAGGCGGAAGATGTAACAGAAGAAGTATTCATCAAAGCTTTCAAAGCTATAAGGTCTTGCAGGGGGAAGGAACAGACTTTTATCCCGTGGCTGTATCGTATTGCCCATAACTACCTGATTGATACCTACAGGAAAGGACACAAAGAGATACTGGTGGAACAAATAGAGCTTACCTCAGACATCGATCCTGAAAAGGAACTTGAAAACAAATTTGAGCACATGGCTATTCTTGAAGCGATAAAGAGCCTTCCTGAAATGCAAAAACAGGTGATCCTTTTAAAATATATGGATGATAACAATAACGAAGCAATCGGTCATATTCTTGGCAAACGGCAGGGAGCTGTTAGAGCCCTCCAGATGAGAGCGCTGGAAAGATTAAGGAAAATTCTCAGCTCCAGGGTAGAGAGATATGTCATATGATATTTTAACAGTCCTTGACGTATGTCTTGAGCGTGTACGCGGAGGTGAGACTGCGGAGCAATGTTTGACGGACTATCCCGAATACAGAAAAGAGCTAATCTCCCTGCTGAAAACCGCCCTGGTCCTCAAATCCGTTCCGGAGACATCCCCCTCCTTTGAGTTCCGCAGCACATCCCGTGCCCGTATTATGTCGAGGATAAGGACTGAATCCGTATGGCAGGTTTCGCCAAGCGCCGGAAAGGCAGGGTTACATGTAAGGTTTAACCTGAGATGGAAATTTCTTGTACCGGCAGCTCTGGCCGTCCTGGTGATTATCATCGTTTTCGCGGGCTTACCCCTACTTGCACCGGAGCCGGTTTCAGCCGCAGAATTTACTTTGAGCCTGTTAAGTGGCAGCGCAGACGTCAAGACAGGAGAATCATCAGATTGGGCCAGTGGTTCTGACGGGCAAATCCTTCATGCAGGCAGCAGGATAAGATCCTGCCCTGATTCATTTTGCGTGTTGACCTTTTTTAACGGAAGCATGATCAAACTTGAGCCGGAAGCGGAGGTACTGGTCAGCAAGTCCGAGTATGTTGACCGGCGTTCTTCCTTTATAGTACTGGAACAGGAATCAGGCAGTACCTGGAGCTATATCGCGCCGGAAGGGGAGGATAAACCGTATTTTGCTATCCGGACGGCATACGGTAATGCCATGGCCAGAGGTACAGCATTCAGTACGGTGATAGATGATTCAGGATATACCAGGTTTGCTGTCATGGAAGGCGCCATCCAGGTAACAGAGGGAGACCGCGAAATAATGCTTGAAGCCGATATGCAAATCGAGGTTGGGGATACCGGGATGCTATCCTCTCCGCTTCCGATACCTCAAACCGGTGATGAACTGGTCTTTTCAACCGGCCTGACGGGTATCGGCTCAGTACGAGATCCCAGTGGGGCCAGCACAGGTATGTTTCCATACGGGTTAACCTTCAACCAGATAACGAACTCAAAGTCCCTTGTATCCTCCGATAAACAGCAAATATTAGTTGAGGGACCCGCTCCGGGAGAATATTTGTTGACTGTCAGGGGAGTATCAGGGGAAGGCATACCGGTCAATATCCAGGTCAGGCATGACGGTCTGACAGTCTATCAGTTTGAAGAGACCCTTGAGGTCCCCTCCGGAGACGGCTGGATAATACACTTCAAGCTCGATGCAGAAAATCAATCCAGCTTTAAAGGCAACATCCTGTCCATCATGCCGCTGACCGGTGAGGACCCGGAAAACGTAGTGGCTCCTGCCCTGGCTATTGAAAGAGCGGTACCGGTTTATGAGATCACCAGCCCGGAAGACTCGCCGGATATTGAGACCAGCCCTGTAGTAATCCCGGAAGATGCAATTCCGGGCCAACCTTCTCCGTCATTAACACCCGCCGCTGAAAATAAAAATGAAGACAACAACGGCAATAGCGAAAAACAGGCTGTCCTCACTCCCATAACAACTCCTGACATTACCCCGCTTGCCACTCCTGCGGCTATAACAACCACACCGATACCGTCACCAGTGTCAAATCAGGGAGATGCCGCAGTCACACCCCGGAAAAACGTCCAGCAGGTACCCGCTGAGACCACAACCGGGGAACACGGGAAAGAAAGCGGTAATGAGGCTGTGGACAGTCATGATACTCCGGAATCCCAACCGGAGAAGACACGGGCTGTTGAGCCGGCAAAAAATACCCCGGTAATCCCTGATAAAACAAAGGCTGAAGAATCCGAAACAGCCGACACTCCGAAACCCGGACAGGCAAAAGCTCCGCCTGAGGAAAATAATCCGCGTGAAACAACCGAAACAACCAGGCCCGGGCCGACAAAAACTGATGTCCCCGTACCATAGCAGAACGTGAAAAAGTATGTGCTGCGTTGGAGACTGCTGAAAAAGCACCATATCCAGTCCACTCTGAGGAGGGCTTAGCCCGACGTGAGAGTCTCTTTAATCTGAGATCGGGATTTTTCTCTTTTGAACCAGTCATGACCTGTAAACCGAATTTGTTCAGGTAAAAGTAAACAGAGGGAAGCAATTTCAAGTCAATACAATATACTGTGATGCCCAGAGCCAGCGTACTGATCACTATTTTCAAGACTTTCATTAAACCCACACTCCCCTGAATTCCTATCGTCCTTTTCCAGCTTACAGCAGAGACGGAATTCAGGGGAGTGAATGGAGTCACCCTTTCTCAACTATGTTACGATATCCTTCCAGCAGCACACCGGGCATCTGCTTCATCAATTCCTCAACTGTCCACCAGCCGTCCGCTTTATCAATGGTCCGGATAATTTCCGGTTCTGAATATAGTCCGATATTGCCTCCTCTGATATGGAAAACCGAGCCTGTAACGGAAGATGCGGCATCAGAGGCCAGATAGACTATCAGTGGGTTAATGGACTCAGGTTCCGGGAAACTCATAAAACGGTCGGCTGCCGCTGTGGGAAGAGGAGTAGACTCACCGGTCCCCGCCTTTTCTCTTAGCAGGGCTACCACCTCGAAACCTGCACGGGTCATAGCATAAGGTGAATAGGCATTACAGGTAATACCGTACTGGAAAAGCTCCTTGGCCACCCCGCGGGTGAGACCCACCACCCCGGCGTTGGCCGCACTGTAGTTGCAGTGATTGACCATACCCAAGAAGGCCAGTGCGGAGGTGTTGATAATCCGGCCCCATTTCTGCTTCATCATGTAAGGGGTCGCGTGGCGTATAGTATTGAAATAACTCTTGGGTTTGCTCAGGGTAACGTGGTCCCAGGTCTCCTCACTCATTTCCCATACCGGGCTGAACTGGAAAGAACCTGCCACATTCACCAGGATATCTATCTTCCCAAAGGCCTTGATAGCGGTCTGTATCAGCTCGCCGGCCACTTTAAAATCAGAGACATCGCCGAAAAAAGGAACGGCTTCGCCGCCATTCGCGGAGATCTCGCGAGCGGTGGTCTCGGCATCACCTACGGCATGGGCGGCCTGCTGTTTAAGAAACTCTTTCTGCTCAGGGCTGTATTTCTCTACCTCCGTCTCATTCAAAATGGCAAAACCGGTAGAACCCGGACGGCGGTTATTGGTAACCAGTTTAGCGCCCTCTTTTGCCAGACCGACGGCGATAGCCCTGCCTATTCCCTGCCCGGACCCGGTCACCACAGCCACTTTGCCTTCCAGTACATTTCCCATGGTATTTCTCCTTTTTGATTTATGTAAATTACTCTCGTTCAGAATAGCGAGCGTAGTGCCAGTCAATCAAGTATACAGGGTTCAACGCGCTTGCAGCTTCAAGCTACTGTAATATTGTTTATGAGGCACCACACCAAGCACAAGATGAAAAAGCGGACGGGTAGGCAGGTAAAACGATGCCTGCCCTTTATTTCTTCACTGCCTGAAGTCCTCCGCAATGCACGGCTTTAAAGGCTTAGTGCTTCCTTCTCTTCCGCAGACAGGCCGGCTATGAATGCTTTGTATTTGGCTTCTCCCTTTGGAGTAACCGTGGCCTTGTCGTCTTTCACTTCCAGGTGGCCTACCAGCTCCAGCTCTTCAACCAGCATTCGCACCATGATAGGGCTGAGAGAAGGATAAATCTCTTCAATCTCTTTACGGGTAAACAGATTCAGGATATCATCCACGGGAATACCCGGCCGGCCTGAAACCCGGGCCAGGATCACCATCATGCGGCGGAAATAGGTCACGCAATCGCCATCATCGGCTATATCAAAGGCCTCCAGCTTGAATGTGGCCGCAGTCCTTAGATCGCCGCACTGCATGAAAATGCCCTTGCTGACGGTCCTTTCGGAATGCGGGGGCCAGAGAAATGAATTGGCAGGTCTCAAGTGGGCCATGTGATATTGAGGTTCCACTATGGTCTTCAACACGGGCCTGAAACCGATTCCGTCATATTTTGTATAGGCGGGATCATACTCACTGACCGGGGCATACCAGAAGGGAAGATAATACCCGGATTCGACATAGCGGGGACCGGCTTTGTATAGCCCGTCCACCTTCTGAGCAAGCTGGGTTAGTAAAGCCGGGCAGATCCTGCCCTTGTATTCGGCCCCCGTCCAGATTATTTCGTCACCCACATGGTAGTTGAAATGGCAGGGATATTTCTTGGTATCCCCCTGGAAACCAATCATAGTCGCCTTTACTTTAAACATCAGCCTCTCCTTTACTTTTTTTCTGTAAAGCCAGGGCAGCCTCCTGACTGCTCCGGTAAATTTAGAATCAAAGTCCGGGCGTCAGGGAACAGACCCGGATTCCACTGAAAAGATAAACCATTGAAGTCCTGCGATAATCCGGATACAACTGCCTATCAGTCAAACAGCATCAGACTATCGCATCGGTTGTTGCACAGCATTGATTGTAACACAAAACAATGATGAATTGAAAACTTGTGTCACTGGCACATTAAATACCGATGATCAGTACCCCGTCCGCTTAAAGGCAGGCAGGGATCAATCCACCCGGCCTTTCCGGACAAAAAAATGGAACAGCCTGCGCCGGTTGCGGAACAGCCTGCGGTACAGTGGTGAAGTCGGGCGGTTCAAAGCGAGGTGACGTATACGTTCCTGCGCCTGCTGTTGCAGCGGTGGGCCATGCCCGAAACAGCAGGTCTCATATTCCAGGGAAGACAGCCGGACCAGTGATTGCTCAGCCAGCAGCCTGTCACTTTTCATAGGCAAAGGTCTGCTGAGGCGGTCGCGGTTGTTAATGATAGCGTCTCCTACAAAGAGAATACGCTGCTTCTCCAGCAGCAGGCTCATACTCCCGGGAGTATGTCCGGGAGTATGCACGATCCGCAGTCCGCCTGAAACCGGCAGCACATCCCCATCCTTCACCGTTTTATTAATGCAGCCCGGATGGTATATTTTTAAACATGAAAGGGCCTTGAGTAAAACCCCACCCCCCGGCGAGGAATCATAAAGGTTGTATTCTCCGTCAACGGCAGGCCGGACTTCATCATGGTGCGCCATCCCCAAAGCTCCAGTCCGCGCCTGTAATTCCGTCAGACTGCCTGCATGATCTATATGGCCGTGAGTAAGAATAATACAACTCAAATCCAGGGGATTTCGACCCACGCTGCGTATGAAACGTAAAATATCGCCGGCATTGCCGGGCAGACCGGTATCGATAAGAATCAGGCTCTCATCCGCCAGCAGGTAGACATTACAGCCTTTCACACTTTCAATCAGGTAAATACCGCAGGCTATTTCCATATCTTTACAAGCAGCTTTTCCACAGGGGTATTTCCTGTCAGGGAGAAGGATTAAAGCCTTTCCGTTCAACAACAGGCATAGTAGTTATTTTCGCACTAACGGGGAGGAAATGTACAGCCGTAAGGGCGCTAAAGTGGACGTTTCGTACCCTGGTCCGGGGAAGCATCTGCAAAAATACCGGTTTCCCCGGACCAGGGCCATTACCAGAGTAATCAGGCAATTGCTTAAGGCGAGCCGGGTAAATTGCCACATATTTTTATCAACTCCTGTTCATGTTAAGAATACCCGGAGATATCCGGGATTGCTCCTGAAAATCATGTTTATGAATAATAGAGCAGACCGGTGTGGTTGATAATTTCGTTTTCAGGTTGACGCAGCATCATTCAGTCCGAACCATTTTTTACTCTTATTTTTTATGGACGGCAAATCCTTGTAATAGCCACACTGCCAGCAACACTGGTACCAGCCATATACATCGAAATCCAGGTATATGCTGTTCTGTCCGCATTTGGGACATCTTTTTGATGAAAGCATGTTTTCTGATTTCTTCACGCTACACCCCCTGATAAAAACTGATCATAGCTTAAGCTTAACAAACAGAAGGTAAAGAGAAAGTAAACCCGTGCCAGATTTCGGATTTTTATTCTTTAACTTCACAGGGCAGCCCTGCGCTGCCTGCTTTGATTAGAGATGGCAAACCCACGATTTGAAATATGTGCCACATTCAGCGCGTTGGAGAGAGGAAAGTGGAGATGTGTAAGAATTTTTACGACCAGGTATCGGTTATTTCCCTGTACTGTCAGGAAACTTAAAGCGGAAGTGAGACTTTGAAGGTGCTGCCCTGTCCTGGGGTGGACTCAGCGGTGACTTCGCCGCCGTGTTCCAGCACTATCTTCCTGACGATGGATAGTCCCAGACCGCTGCCGCCCCGCTCTCGCGAGCGGGACTTGTCCACCCGGTAAAAACGATCGAAGACCTTCGGCAGATCATTGCCGTCAATGCCGATGCCCGTGTCGGCCACTTCGATAATAAGCCTGTTCTCCGTGCTGTAGGCCATGACAGTGACCAGACCGCCGGAGCGGTTATACTTTATAGCATTATTGACCAGGTTAAAAAAGGCCCTCTTGAGGCTGGAAGCATCGCCCTTTACCGTTAAACTTTCCTCCGGGACAAGCCATTTCAGGCTGACGTTGCAGGCTGAGGCTTCAGCAGCAGACTCATTGACCACTTCGAATATCAGAGAGGGTATATCCACCCGGGACCATTTCGAACAGGATACGGCGTCCTCCGAAAGAAGCTGAAGGCTGTTGCTGATATTATTCATGCGTTCCAGGCTGAGCTTGAGGATGCCCATCAGCTTCTGGTAGTCCGCTATGGTAGCTTTTTCATTCATCTCCAGTACCTCGATGTTGGTGATAGCGGTGGCAATAGGAGTCCGCAGTTCGTGAGAGGCATCCTGGATAAACTGTTTCTGGGATTCGACAGCCGTTTCCAGCCGTGAAAGCATATCATCGAAGGTATCAGCCAGCCTTTTTACCTCATCGTTGGGACCGGAATAGTTCAGTCTTTCCCTGAGATTGGAGTAGGAAATCCGGCTGGCCAGCAGCGAGACCCTGTCCACCGGCTTGAGCATAAACCTGGATAAAAAGTAACCCCCTACAGCTCCAATAAAAATAATAACAATCACTCCTATCTCGGAGAAAAGCCGGTAATTATCGACCACGCGGGAAAGCTCCAGCCGGTGGGCATCCGTCCAGGCCCTCATCTCGGCGACACTCTGCGGACTGGTCGGAGGCAACTCCGTTCTAAACCGCCAGACAGCGATATTGATGCCTCCTACCAGTACCATCATCAGGAAGATCAGAAATAGCGTGTTGAAAACCGTTAGACGGAAACGGATGGTCCTGCAGAATACGGGGGTTTTTATACGTTTAGGCGCCAATAATATACCCCTTGCCTTTAACGGTGCGAATCATGTCTTCTTTGCCTAACGGCTTCAGCTTTTTACGCAGGTTATTTATGTGTACTTTTATGGTCTGCGTAAACAGATTGGCCTCATCATTCCAGACATGCTCAAGCAACTGCTCCTGGCTCACCACGCAGCCGGCATTTTTTACCAGGTATTCCAGTAAAGCAAATTCCTTGGAAGTCAAGAAGAGCTTGTGGTCTCCGAGATAGGCACTGAGGGAATTAGGATCCAGCACCAGATCCTCAAACCTGAGAATCATCCGGCGGACCTCTCCTTTACGGCGTAATACGGCGCGTACCCTCGCTAAAAGCTCCGGGAAATGAAAAGGCTTGACCATGTAGTCATCCGCCCCAAGGTCAAGGCCCAACACCCGGGACTCTGTACTGACCCTGGCTGTCAGTATCAAGACCCCTATGGCCGAGTCCACACTTCTGACCCGCTTGCAAATTTCCAGCCCGTCATAGCCGGGCAGATTAAGGTCAAGAATAATCAGATCATAGCTGTTAACCTCGATAAGATCCACGGCTTTGTTACCGTCATAAGCCACATCAACAGAATAAGCCTGCCGGATCAAACCGCCGGCAATGGCATCGGCCAGGTCTTTTTCATCCTCGACGACCAGTATTTTCATAACTCAATTATAGAATATTCAGGTAAAGATATGGTAAAGAAATAGAGCATCTGGGTAAATAGATGCGGGGAAGGGACTTGCGGTAATATGGTAAAATGAATTCTGACTGTCGTTCAAGACAGCCGCTGAAAGAAAAAATAAGGAGATGAAGTTGAAGATCACCAAGATAGAGTGCATTCCCATTAGCCTGCCCCGTCCCGCGCCCAGCAAGCGCGGCAGTGATGTGGTACTGATTAAGCTGCATACCGACGAAGGTATAACCGGTGTTGCTGACGGCGGTGAACATTTAAAGGCTTTCGGTGATCAGTCCATAGTAATGGGCCTGGTAAAATCCTGGGAACCTGTCCTTATCGGGGCCGATCCTTTTGAGAGAGACATTGTCCTCTCCAGACTCAGTCATTTTATATACAACAATACCGGCTGTTCCTACCCAAATGCAGTGGCGCTGGTCGACTTTGCCCTTTGGGACCTGATGGGAAAAGCCCTGAACAAGCCCATTTACGCGCTTCTCGGGGGCAAGGCCTGCGAAAAACTGGAAGTCGACTATATCGTTTCCGATATCGTGGCGCTTTCACCGGATGAAATAGCCAGGAAAATATCGAAAGCCCTGGAAAACGGCATCCGTACATTATGCCTGAAGGTAGGAGGACTGTGGGGAGGTAACTTCGATCGCGATATTATCAATGTCAAGACGGTCAGGAAAGCGATTGGAGACCGGGATGACGTTCATCTTTGTATTGACGCCAACGGGGCCATGGACTATACCAAATCGCTGGAGCTGGCCCGCAGGCTGGAGGACTGCAACCTGTACAAGTTTGAACAGCCCACACCCTGGTGGGATGTGGACGGCCTGGCGCGCCTGCGCAAGAATATAAAGGTACAGATCTGCGCCCATGAGTCCAGCACCAAGATTCCTGGTCTGATGGAGGTTATCAAAAAGGATGCCGCCGATATTGTGGGTACCAAGGTTGTTTGGACGGGCGGTATTTCGGAAGCCGTGAGATGGGGAGCAATCGCCAAGGCAGCCGATCTGGCGGTATATTGCGGTTCTATGAACGGACCGTTCGAGGCTGCGGCCCAGGCCCAGTGGCTGTGTTCCGACGCCTGGTACGGGAAAATGGCCCACGCCAACTTCTTCCCTATGTCCTATCATGAAACCTTTGATACAACCGGCTCATTGACCAGGGAAGATATTGTCGTCAGACCGATGGCCTATAAGAACGGTTATTTTTATCCGCCTGACGGACCGGGGATAGGTCTTGAACTCAATGAAAAGGCTATTCCCAGGTTCATTACGCCGGGAATGAGTCCTATCACAATCGGTGGAAAATAGAAAAACACGTGCGATAGTACACACAATGTTTACCGGTCAAGGCCCCTTTTCGTTTTAAGCGTTTAGCAGTGCAGGGTCCTTTCCGTATATACACAGGAAGACGCGGAAAGGACCTTAATGCATTCGATATCGCTGTTGACCTCAGTCAACAAACGGGTCTATCGATAAACCCCGTATTCCTTGACACATTTTAACATGGCCCGGACGTTTTCCACTTTGGCCTTGCGGTCAAGGCTCGCGCCGGTGGTCAGTATATAACCGCCTCCCTTTCCCGCCGTATCAATCAGCCGGCGGCAATAAGCCTCTATCTCTTCGGTTGAACCGAACTGGACCAGGCTGACAGGGACATTGCCCATCACACAGGCGACATCACCCAGCGCATCCTTGGCTTTGGCCATATCGGTACGGTCAAAGTACCAGATGGCCCTGCCTTTCGGGAGATCGCGAATTACACGCAGCCTGGACTCGTAACCACCCTCGGCAAACATCCTGACGAAGAAGCCTTCTTCTATCAAGGCCATGATCACCTGGCGTAAAGTCGGCCAGTAAAAAGTACGGTACTGCTCGTCGGACATCCAGCCGTCAGCGCCTTTATGCAGGGCAAAACCGGCTACCGGGCAGGCCCCGAGAACGCGGTAAGCCGGACTGTGGCGGATTTCATGTACCTTCCTGTCGGCGGCGGCGGATACAGCCTCAAGTACTTTATCCGGCTGCCGGCGCATATCCGCCGAAATCCCCCTGGTACCCCGCAACCCGTCTCCTATGTAATCAAACGGCGGCCCGCCGTGACCCTGTCCGCCTCCAAACCCTCCTATATCAGGGAAACCCAGCTCCGTAAGGTGCCGGTTGCATTCAACTACCCTTTGCCGCCAGGCAGCCGCCGCCTGCCCCGCTTTCATCAATTTGTCAAAAGCCTCCTTTATTCCGGGCGAGGCGAATCTGCCGATATTATCCTCGCTCATCTGGGAAAGGGGCATCAGGCCGGCCAGCGGTTCTGCGGCGCCCCAGATCCTGGGTAAATATTTTCTCAGCCAGAAGTCCGAAGGGTCCTGTATAAACTCATCATATTCATCGGCCTTCATATATTCGCCTTCGTTGAACTGGAAGGTGTTGTCATCGGGAACTCCATGACCCGGCCAGTTATACTGTCTATCTTCGAGTGCCTCGCCGACTTTTCCCACCGATAATCCGGCGGCTCCGGCGCCGATTTTGGCGTCAAATTGAAAATCCAGCGTGCATTTCGTGGCTACTTCAACCGCCTTTTCCACATCATACATTATATCTTTATGCGTATAACCGCAATAAGCCGCGGCCAGGCCGCCGAGAGATGGAACAATAGGAACACGGTCAGGCTGCCTCACTTGCATGGCATCCAGTAAACGGGTTGCACGTGACTTGTAGTCAGACTCAGCCTGTTCGGACACGAAATTGATGTCGGGTGGAGATAACCAGGCTTTTATCCGCAGTTCCAGCTTCTCATCAGGGGTTAATGACTTCCAGGTTTCATCGCTTATATTATATTGCGGACTCATTTTCTCTCCTTCTCTTTAAATAACCTGAGCGTTATTATTCCGCCGGTACACTGTAAAAACGGGCATGTACTACCGGACTGTTGCAGGCCGCGCTAACAACAAACACCGGGGGTGAATCATCCGGCAACGTTGTTATTTAATATTATACAGTATAACAGCCCCAAGGATTTTCATGCATCACGGAAGATTATTTTACAATTCCTCTCCTTTTTTCAGGGCGCCGACCAGCTTCTTCCTTTCGTAAAGGAAGACGGGAGATGGATTTTTCTGGTCCCATTTCACCGCCTTCCTTTTAAACCAGTAAACATTCAGAGACTGGAAAACCCTGTACCCCTTTCCAGTCGTCCGAATCTCTTAATATTTGAAACATGGCAGCGTCCGCCGCAGCGAAAAAAGTATCTGGGAAAAGTTACCTTTGGGTGGACACGGAGGTCCACCCCTACGAGCGCGGTTCGGCATGTATCGGATAAGCGCCTTATAAAAAAAGGAAAGATATAGCGGGAGGGCATAGAATGCCGGATCGGTCTAAACAATTTTCTGTGTCAGTTTACGCCAAGAGGAACTAGGCTAAGTATGATGAGCGATTACCAGAACCCGGGTAACTTCCGTACCTTCCAGGAAGGCTGATTTTTGTTCGATAACATTCAGGTCCCACATATTGATCTTGTCGTTTATCCAGGGATTCCGGTTTGAATCTTTTTGCGATCTGTACTCAGTCAGTATTATTACTCCATCTTCCGCCACCAGAGAACCCAGTAATTTTTGGAGATATTGCTCCTGAGATTCTTCAAGCACATAGCCCAGCTCAGTACGCACATAATCGAATTTGCCCGTAGTGGTCCAGGTATTAGCATTGCCGACGAAAAAGTTGTCGCTGAAATCAGGCAGCCGCTGCTTTGCCACATCAATCAGCCTGGCAGAAAGATCGATGCCAAAGGGAGTAATGCTGTGAGAGGTCCATTTAAGGACGCTTTCCAGCAGGTAACCGTTGGAACATTCGATATCCAGAAACGCGCCCGGTTTGGTTATACATTCAGCAATAGGTTTACGGCATATTTCCCACTCCTCCCGGCCCCATGCAAATCCAGCCTGTTTCCAGGGCTCTTTATATTTCAACTGCGCTTCGGAAATGTCTTTTTTAA
This sequence comes from Dehalococcoidales bacterium, assembly GCA_016926695.1. Next base: position 36,069 of record JAFGOB010000184.1, read on the forward strand.
GAGAGTCCAACCAGTTTTTCTTCAAGGGGATTTCCCTTTTTCTGCCAAAAGAAAACATATTTTCTACCTCTTTACACCGCTTTAATATAATAATAACACTTCAGCCGGATATCAGTATTATTATTTCAAGTTGTAGTTGTAAATTTAGCTCATTGTTCCTGCACCAAACCGCAGCACGGATATATATCTTTTTATCTATCTCCGGAACGGATAAACCTGCAAATCGCTTGTCTCAAGGGACCGGGAATAATCCCGCTTTCTCCTCCGAAACTAAAAAGATAGCAGGCTGATAAGGCCTGCTCCCGAATAGCAGACGACCAGATACTTAAAAAATTTACCGATCCACAAAGCCGGTAAAAATTTATAAAGCGGCATTTTAGCGGCCCCAGCAATCAGCCCGGCGACATCAAAGGGAAAAACCGGCTGAAAGGCCAGGACTATCACGGCGAATACGCCGTAGCGGTCCAGCCATCCGGTTACTTTTTGATACCCTGGAATATTATCACTCAAGGCCACTTTTCTTCCCAGATAACCGGCAAAGTAACCGCTGAGCTCGCCAATGGCCCCTCCGATACTGGCCGCCAGTGCAATCAAAGCCGGATTATACTGGCTGGCGGCTGCTATCATAACGGACAGTGAAACAGGCACAGGGGCTATAATTGACAAATTGAAGACCAAAGTAGTAAGAAAAACGTTCAGGTAGACTAGCCAGGAAAACTGCTCCAGCGGTAACTCCATGCGGGCCATAAATATCTGTAGCAGGCGTGTTAATCCAAAACTAAGGCCGATACAGGCACCTACAGCCAGTGCCAGTTTCAGCCATCTAAGAGTGTTTCCGTGTCTTTTGAATAAGGTATGTTCAGCCATATCTATTTTTAATCATATCCCGGAATATTCCCATTGTCGAACTTTTCTGTGTTTCCTTTATTTGCTTTCATGATCCAAATCATATATCATATATGATACAAATTGGAATCCCTCGTATAACGATATATCCGCATATTATATCTACAAGGAGAAAACTATGGCAGAGCAAGATCCGATCAAAGTAAAGAATACAGACACATCCGGTAACGGAAACGAAAAGTCGCTGCCGATCACAATCGGCTTCAGCCCGAATTCGAATTCCTCCGTGGTTGATGTGAAAAATGGCAGGATCGTGAGGATAAGGCCGCTGCATTTCGACTGGAAATACGATAAAAAAACATTCAATCCGTGGGAGATGAATGCCCACGGGCATCCATTTGGACCCTCGATGAAAGGGCTGATACCTCCCTACAGCCTGGCCTATAAAAAACGGGTATATTCACCCAATCGCGTTTTATATCCCCTGAAAAGGGTGGATTGGGACCCCGACGGTGAGAGGAATACACAGAACCGGGGTAAAAGCCGTTATGTCCGTATATCGTGGGATGAAGCTGTAGACCTGATCGTCAAGGAAATCAAGCGGATTATAAAGCAGTACGGACCGTACGGAATACTGACCCAGATGGACGGACACGGAGAGTGCAAAACGGTGCACTGCGCTCATGCCTGCGCTCTCGGACTGCTGGAGATGCTGGGCGGCTACACCTTGCAGACCCGTAATCCGGATAGCTGGGAAGGATGGTACTGGGGCGCTAAACATGCCTGGGGAATGGAACCGGTAGGGCAAATGGCCCCGGTTGATAATGTCATGCCGGATATTGCTGAAAATACGGAATTACTCCTCTTCTGGGGATGTGATCCGGAAACAACCCCCTGGGCATTCGACGGGCAAATGGCCAGCCGGCTGTGCTACTGGTGGACGGACATCGGTATAAAATCAATATATATCTGCCCGGATGTTAACTACGGGGCGGCTGTTCACGCGGATAAATGGATACCTATCAAACCCAATACTGACGCCGCTATGAAACTGGCTATAGCTTACACCTGGATTGCCGAAAATACCTACGATAAAGAATACGTCGAGACCCATACATATGGATTTGAAAAATTCGTCGAATATGTACAGGGGAAAGAGGACGGAATTCCCAAGACCCCCGCCTGGGCTTCCACCAAAACCGGAGTCCCCGAATGGACCATAAAAGCCCTGGCCAGGGACTGGGCTTCAAAAAGGACCACCATTCCGCACAGCAACGGCGGTCCCGGGATAAGAGGAGCGTATTCCTCGGAAAACGGACGCCTTGAAGTACTGCTTCTGGCAATGCAGGGGCTGGGCAAACCCGGCGCCCACCAGGTCAAGATGTTTGAATGGAGTCTTCAAGACCGGCAGCCGATGCCGCAGGGGGTGATAGTACCAAACATTATGGCCGCCAATAGAGGTTCGATGGTCCCCGGGGTATACGATATCTCAAAGGGAATGGACAAGCGCGTTATGACGGGTCCACTGAAACCAGGACAGATCTTCCCACACCAGTTTATTCCCAAGGACCTGATCCATGAGGCTATTCTCAATCCGCCTATCAGTTGGTACGGCACCACTCTGCTGTTTTCGGAGACAGAGAACCAGTTTACCAAATATACCTATCCGGCAGAGGGATGTCCCGAGGTACACATGATCTGGACGGATACTCCCTGCTGGATAACCTGCTGGAATGACAGCAACACTTATGTTAAAGCCTTAAGGAGCCCCAAGATAGAATTCATGTTAGCCCAGCATCCCTGGCTTGAAAACGACTGCCAGTTCGCCGATATCGTCCTGCCGATCAGTACCAAGTTCGAGGAACAGGACATTACACTGGATACCTGCAACGGACAGTTCCAGATCATGATGTACCAGGAAAAATGCATTGAGCCTGTCGGCGAGTCAAAGAGCGACTACGAAGCGGTTTGTATGATAGCAGACAAGATGGGCCTGCTGAAGGAATATACCGGAGGCAAAACGGTTGAAGAATGGATAAAGACCGGTTTTGACAACTCGGGTATACAGGAGATGATCGAATATCAGGACTTTAAAAAGAAGGGCTATTTTGTGGTGCCTACTGACCCGGAATGGAAAAAGACCCCGGCCGGTATGAAGAAATTCCATGACGACCCCGATTCCAATCCGTTAACCACTCCCTCTGGCAAGATCGAGTTTTATTCCCAGAATCTGGCCAAACACTTCCCGGATGATAGGGAAAGACCGCCCGTTCCGCACTGGATAGAAAAGGGAGAGAGTCACGATGAGGCGCTCTCCAGCGAGCGGGCCAAAAAATATCCGCTGCTGATTATGTCCAATCACGGACGGTGGAGAGTGCACGCTCAGTGCGATGATATTACCTGGACAAGAGAAATTACCACATGCAGGATCAAGGGAAAAGACGGGTACTACTATGAACCTCTCTGGATCAATCCGAAAGACGCAAAAAACAGGAATATCAAACAGGGAGATATTATCAAGGTGTTTAACGAAAGAGGAGTCGTTCTGGGCGGAGCTAATGTCACTGAGAGGATCATGTCGGGGGTGGTATACATGGACCACGGCGCCAGGTATGATCCCATAATACCCGGAGAACTGGACCGGGGAGGGGCAATAAACACCATCACGCCCCATAATATTACCTCTAAAAACGCCACGGGAATGGTGGTCAGCGGTTTTCTGGTTGAGGTAGAGAGAGTATCCATGGCGCAAATGGAGGAATGGCGTACCAAATACCCGGCAGCCTTTGAAAGAGAGTACCATCCTTCGGCGGGACTCAGTTTCAAGGGATGGGTGGAGAAACAGTAATCTATATAAAATAAAGTGATGGGCAGGATATCCGGGATGTCCTGCTCATCATTTATCTATCGTCCTTTTTCTTTCCTATCTTCCTTATAATCCCCAGGACGATATTCATTCTGGGAACCCGCTGCATGTAAGAACGGTAATCGTCGCCAAACCGTTCCAAAAGACGTTTTTCCTCACCTCTGGTACTCAAGTACAGAATTACTATACCTGGCACACCCATAACAACAAACAGCCAGTGAGGGTATAACAACATCGTGGCGATAAACACCGCCAGTACTCCTCCCAGGTACTGCGGATGCCTGACAACCGCATAGATGCCGGTATCCACCAGTCGAGTAGTATGGACGAATGATTTTCCTTTCGGCACGCCGCCCCGCCGAGGGAACGTGACTATCGGCGCCATAACCAGTACCATACCGGCCCCCCAGACTATCCAGCCCAGTACGGACAGAACCAGGTAGTCACAGGGTTCCACTATCCCTGTCAGAGCGAGTGGATTTACTGGAAAACAGGCGATACACAGGAGGGTCAGTACCGTCATCCAGAAAATTTCTTTGTAATCAGTTCCCCGCACTCTTTTTCATCCTTGTTACCATGTACCGAGGATACGATATGATTGATTATTATATCATATTTATCGATTGCAATTATCCTATACGTCGTTTTTATCCAGGAGAATTCCAGAGGCATGAGCGGGTTTCCTGCCGGAAGAAGTTGTAAATGATCCTGACCGGCCCTTCTGATCCGGCGGCTATAGGTACGAAGAGGTAATACGCATCAATTGAAACAGTATACGACTGTCACCGATCCGTTTGTTGATGTGATCGATTCAAATACAGGCAACTCTGTTAATTCCGGATCATACTGCTCGATGTCCAACCAGGGCGGCAGATCATAAAACCAGTACGTCATTTTATCTTCGTCATAGGTAGCACAGTCGTTCAAACCCATTGAATCGTAAAAAACCAGCCACGACTGTGGTACAGCCTCTCTCTCGGGAACATGGCTTGCCCAGAGCTTGCCGTCAGTCACACCTATATAAACACCCCACATAAAATAACTATACTTGATCCTGAGTTCCGCAGTCCCCGGATTTTTATAAGATGGAGCGACATATTGCAGGGTCATTCCATTGATTGGGGGTTGGGGCAGAGAGTCATTATACATTGTTAGAGTCCTTACAACAATTACAACCGGGGCGGCCCTGCCGTAGTTTACCGCCAGCAGGCCGAAATCAGCGATATTGATCCTGCCGCTGCGGTCAAAATCAGCCCTGGCATCATAGCCATCATCACCCGCATTCTTGCCGTAAGCTGCCGCCAGGATGCCAAAATCCTGTATGTTGATTTCATCATCGTCATTAGCATCCCCTTCCCGTAACGTGCACATATTCACATTCGAAAAGATGCCGTTAACTTCCACTTCCCGTCTTAGATTGGTTAAACAATGGGGACTGGATACCGTGATATCGTATTTACCGGGAGTTACATCTTCCACCATGACAACCGCTCTATCGCTTTCTTTGAAGGCAGTTAGGTCCCTGGTATCCAGCGGTGGCTCGGTCAATACATCCTCTGTACCGGGTGTGAAAAATTTCACTATTACAGGCGCCAGCCACCCGCTATAAGGGCGGTTCCCACCCTGCAAAAGGATATTGATATTAAGTCCGGCTTCTTTTTGGGGTGAATAATCCACATCCATTCCGCGTCCTTCAAGCGTAGCGATATCCACCATGTTTTCCGAACCTGCCGTCAGGTCAAGATAGTTGTATTCAAGATAAAGCCGGTCATCATTGCCCAGACCTGAATTATTTACCAGCAGTGATAAATCGTTAACCCGGTTGATATCAAGATTAAGCTCAGAGAGAGATGTTAATCCGACCAGACCGGATAAATCCCGTATCCGGTTGTCACCCAGGTTCAGATGTACCAGGTTGGTACAATACTGTATACCGGATAAATCCGAGATGCCCGCTCCTGAGGCATTAAGGTTGGTTATTGATAGTAAGTCGGACTGGTAAAGGGGGTCTGAAGGATTTCCCAGTATCTCACGGACGGCATTCTCAAGTCCCGGATCAGAAAACTCCACCACGGAATCCTCGGATTCCGCTGAATCCTGTGATTCAGCGGAATCGACTGGAACAGCCGCCACCAACAAAACCGATACGACGGCGATAATAAGTAAAACTTTAAAAATTTTGACGGACTTTGTCTTGTTCCAGCCCATGAAAAAATGCCTCATTTTCTATTCAGCAAACCAGGCTTTCCGGAGGAATACCACTGTAGTGCCAGTCAACTGAGTTCATAGTGTTCAACGCGCTTTTAGCTTTAAGCTACTGTAAAGCTGCTTATCAGGCACTACACTGCCCATGAATGAATTCATTCCCGGTTTATGCAGGGGGTATCTTATATATTACTCTTATTTTAAAAAAAGTACGACCCCATTATGAACCGGTTTGCTCTGCTTGAATCACCTCCAGGCACACGAACGGTCAGGCGTGCGTACCTGTTTTTACTAATTGATATTAGTATTTTAGTATTAATACAAGTGTCGTCGACCATAATTCCAGTAATTATAAATGAGAGCTATTGCGAAGCAAGAAGGCCGGCAAGCAGCCCTGCGACCGGTCTACTGCCGGCTGAGCAGCTACCCGGAACTCTTTTGCAGGAATTGCAATGAGCTTTCTCCTGCAATGCGTCCCGAATTCAGGGCAAAGCTAAATGTCCCACCGGGAACGAACCAGTTATAGTCTGTGGGATCCCCATAAACGCAGCAGGCGTCATATCCCGCAGAATACAGCCCGGGTATCGGTTCGTCCCTGTTATCCAGCACCTCCGTTCGCTCGTTTATTTTAATTCCTCCGATAGTGCCATGGCAACCGACCCTGAGCCTGAAAGCATAGAACCTGGGCGATTTAACCGGATGAAGAAACCTGGGATCTTTATCAAAGTAATCATCATGCCCTTTGACGCAATACTCGTTATACTCATCGATGGTGTTTTTCATACTTTCCGGCTTTACATTGATAGCATCAGCCAGATCCTCCAGCGAGTCCGCTATAAACAGATTGCCAAAACCCTTTTCGATAGCCGCCCGCATCTGGCCTTCAACATCATCCAGCTTTTCAAAGCCCAGATATGGAGATTTCCGGTCAAGGCCTTTTTCTTCCATTTGCTTCCTGGAATCTTTATCGAAAATAAGATAAGCGCAGCGGTTCGGCTGCCTTGTCAGGGCATTCCCGACAAAGGTAGGATTACTGATGCTTTCATCGATAAAGCGTTCTCCACGCTGGTTTATCCAGAGGTAAGGTTGTATTGACGCAATATGCAACTGCGTCCTGGGAATAAGCAGCCTGGGTACACCGAAATAGAGGTGCATGCCCATGCCGTCGGTAGCAGCGCCCGCTTCCCAGGCCATGCGAATTCCATCGCCGTTACTGCCGAGATCAAAAAACGGGAATATATCCTTGTTCAGATCGTAGCCCGCATATTTTTTTACCATCTCTTTATTATTGACAAAACCACCGGTAGCGATGATCACCGCCCCGGCCTGGACTTTCATCTTTTTCCCTGAGCGGTCCTCCGCGATTACGCCGGTCACCTGACGGCCTTTTTGAACAATTTGCCTGACGGCTGTAGCCATAAAGGTTTCAATACCGGCTTTTTTTGCCCTGGCCTTGAGTATTTTCATAAGGGCCGCGCCGTTACCTTTTACTTTCAGTTCCGAGTAATAACCTCCGCTGAAAGCTGGCTTGGGAGGTACATCCGGCAGTTCCTGGAACTCAACACCCTGTTTTTCCAGCCAATCCACGGTACCGGCGGTCTTCTCTACCCAGGCCCTTATCAAACGGGCATTACCGCGCCAGTGGCTGAAATCGGTCAGTATTTTAAAGATCTGGTCCCTGGTGCCCGGGTAATTCTTCTCGCGCTGATATTTTGATTCAACACACAGGATTCCGCCCACAGGAAGATTTGATGCCCCACCCTGTACTCCCCTTTTTTCAAAAACGGCTACACTTGCTCCGCCTTCCGCTGCCGTTAATGCAGCCGTCAATCCCGCGGCTCCCGTACCAACCACCGCCACATCGTATTCCAATTTCTCCATTTATCTCTTTCTCCTTTAATTACTAACACGAACGCGCCAGATAATGATACAACTCCCCACCACCCTTAGATGCTTCGTCGCTCCGCTCCTCCAGCATGACAATAATTATTATACTTCGTGCTGTTTGCTTCAATTATTTTTGCGTTTGTATTAGTTTAGTGCCTCATAAACAGCCTTACAGTAGATTGAAGCTTAAAGCGTGCTGAACTCTATAAACCTGGTTTACTGTCACTACACTAGCCGTCTTAAAATAGTCTGGACGGAGCCTGGTTGAGCCTCAGCCGAGCAGGCTGCGGTCACCTTTCTAACTTGCGGAGGCTGTCCGGCGCACCGGCGGGCGACCCAGGCGTAGTCCCATGATACTCCATATTGTTATTAAATTATTAATAACTGCCTTTTATGAATAGTCCAAACCCGGCCATGGCACAGGTCTTACAGCATTCCGGATACCAGTATGCATTGTCCGATAATATGAATTGAAACATCCGAGGCCAAAAAGGCCACTGTATTTCCGATATCCCGGGGCGTTGTGGCCTTCTTCTCATCTGCCATTTTACCGGCCATTTCCACAACCTGCGAAGGAAAATCCCTGAAAAAATTGGTATTCCCCAATCCGGGAGCAATACTGTTAACATTAATCCCTGAACCTATCACTTCCCTGGCTAAACTCTGTGTAAAGTTTATGACAGCAGCCTTGGCCGCACAATACACAGTCCCGTTGGCCACACCTTTCAGACCTCCATCCGAGGCGATGTTGATAATTTTACCGCTTTTTCTATCAAGCATCCGGGGTAGGACAGCCCAGGTGCAGTTCATCATGGCTCTGAAGTTTAGATCAAGCCCTCTTTCCCTATCGCTGTCGGACATATCGATAAAGGCTTTCGGACAGTCCATTCCGCCGGCATTATTGACCAGAATATCTATTCTGCCAAACCGGGAAAGGGCTTCCCCGACCATTTCATCTACCTCAGTCTGTCTGGTGACATCGGCTTTGACAGCCAGCGCATTGCGCCCCATAGCCCTGATCTCTGAGGCAGTCTGTTCAGCCCCCCGGAGGTCGATATCATTTACGATTATATGGCAGCCCTCCGAGGCCAGCACCAGGGCCGTACCTTTGCCGAAGCCAACCTGGCTGCCAGCCCCGGTGACCAGCGCTACTTTGTTCGTTAATCCCAGATCCATTTTTGCCTCCTTCTATTCAAACGTCATATAAATACCGGTGCCTCTTCAGCCCAAAAGCCTGATTATTTTTCCGGCATCGTCCACCTTCTCAAGCCGGTTAACGTATTCCGATATTTCATCAATTACACCGCCGGGCAGAGGTTTCACGGAAAAGGAAGCACACTCACGAAATTTTTCGGCGCAATCTTCGATCGACATGGCGGCTTCTCCGCTTTCATGAAAAGCACTCACTTCCCGGATATCACCGGACTCGTTCTCCAGCAGAATATTTACCCGGGCAGGACTGACGCCGTGCCGATTAAGTTCCGGGTCTAGCCGTGCGTCGATGCGGGGCGCAAAGGCAAGAACAGCCGGATTTTTTATACCCTCCGGGGTAAAATCTTCCAGTGTTACCTTACCCTTCACCAGGGCAGCCGCAACCGTCCAGGGCACGCTGAACTGGGCATCCACGATATTGCGCGGAGCGCGTTTCAGCACCAGGGGCTGGCAAAAACCGTATGCGGTCTCCCCGGCATACAGTATCACTTCACGTACCTGCTCCAGCCGGAAATTATATTTGGACTTTAATGAAAGCGCCGCGTTGATGAAAGCATGGGTGTAACCGCAGCAGGGATATCTTTTCAAACTGATATGGACGCCCTCAAACCTTTCTCCCAGATCCATAGTCAACTCCCTGGGATCGTAATTGCCTTGGAAGTAAATATTATACAGTCCCGAAGTCCCTTCAAGCGGGTCTCTGACTCCGCTGATTCCTTTTTCCGCCATCAAGGCAGCCGTGATACCGGCCCTGGAGGCCAGTCCCGGTCCCATTCTTTTGGCAAGTGCGCCATCGGCAACACCGGAACCGCCTCCTCCGCATTGATGGTAAGCCAGCCCAAGAGCATTTGTCATACCATCCCGATCAAGACGCATCAGCTTTGCGGCCATGACGGCCGAACCCAAAAATCCGAACAGAGCTGTAGGATGCCAGCCTATTGCCATGTTGCTGTTGACAGGCCGGCTGGCAAGCCCTAATCTGGACTCGAAATCAGCTCCGAGCGCCATAGCGGTGATAAACTCTTCACCGCTGACGCCGCCCATCCGCTCGGCCACGGCAAAACAAGTCGAGACCGATACGCAGCCGATATGTACCGTAGCTTGGTTGTGTCCGTCATCATAGTCCAGGGCGTGGATCATTGTACCGTTCACCTGGGCGGCATGAGGAGCGGGAAGTTTTTGACCATAACCAATTATAGTGCTTTGCCTGCGGCCTCCCCATTCCTTGACAATATCCACCAGTTCCCTTATTCCGGCTTTCGAGGACCCTCCCACAGCTACCGCCAGGCCATCCAGGACCTGCTTTTTTACCGCCTCTACAGCTTCAAGAGGCAGATCATGATATTCCGTATCCACCAGATGCCCGGCTAATAACTGAGTTGAACTCACTTTCTTATCTCAAATAGTAAACAGCGTGGTATTATTTCATTCCGCCGGAGATATTGAAATATTCCCCCGTGATATAGGTTGACATGTCAGAAACCAGAAAATACACCAGGTCCGCTATTTCTTCAGGAGTACCCAGCCTGCCCAGAGGTATTACGCTTGAGGCTTTTTGATAGTCCCTGTTCCGGGCTTCATCAATACTCACTCCCTGTTCCTCAGCCATTTTAGAAAAGGCGACATCTCTTAAATTGGTTATGATAGCCCCCGGATTAACGGCATTAACATTAATCTTGTATTTTGCCAGTTCCAGCCCCAGGCTTTTCGTCAGTCCGATGACGCCATGTTTTGAAGCGGAATAAGCCCCGCTGCCCGGTACGCCGCTCAACCCGGCCATTGAGGCGATAAGTACGATCCTGCCCCCTTCATTGTGGGAAACCATGTTTCTGGCTGCAGCCCTGGCAACGAAAAAAGCTCCATTCAGATTTACATCAACAATGTCTTTCCAGTCGCTGTCCGATAGATCGATTAACGGCCTGCCGACCGGTCCCCGGACGGCGGCGCAATGGACCAGGATATCGATTTTGCCGAACTTTTTTACAGTCTGGTCCACAGCCGCGTCAACCTCCCGGCTGCTGGAGATATCCATCGTGACAGCCATCCCTTCCTTACCAAGGGCTTTTATTTCCGCTACCTCAGCCTCCAGGCCTCCCCATCCTTCATCTCCGGGAAAAAGGCTCGGAGGAGCGGCGACCTTATCGGAAACAACCACATCAGCCCCTTCTCCTGCCAACTTCAAGGCAATCGCATGCCCCATACCCCTTTTGCTGGCTGCACCTGTAATAAAAGCGACTTTGCCATCAAGGTTCTTCATTAATATTCCATCCTCCTTGTATCAGTAGTTGTGAAATACCACAGCCCTGACAATCACCCGATTTATCAGTAACCGCATTATTCTATTTCCGCTAAATAGCAGCTTCGCGAATATCGCCGGTGAATATCGATTATTTGATAGAAGAATACCGCAAATTATAACGTTTTACGTATAGGATTTCAATATCGAAATGAAAAATAACAGGGAGGACTTTTTCAGAATCGGCTTTACTGTGATTAAGCCACCCGGCAGGCGGCTTAATTTTCATGCGAGCCAGCCCAACATAAAACAAAAACCTGACACTCCGTGGACAAAAAGCCAATACCCTGTTTTAGAGCTGTTTGCCCAGGTACTTCAATGCGTTCTTTCCCGCTATGCGACCTGAATTCAATGCGAAAGATGACGACAGGCCTGAAGCACACTGGATCGGGTAGCTGTCTCCATATATTCCTCCGGCATCGAACCCCCCGGCGTAAAGACCGGGAATAACCCTGCCGTTCTTATCGATTACCTCGGCCCGGCTGTTGATCTTGATGCCTCCCATGGTACCTAAAAAGAGGGTACGTGCTTTTACGGCATAGAATTCAGGTCCGATGATAGGACGGAGAAACCTGGGATCCTTGGCGAAAAGGTCGTCGTGCCCTTTCCAGCAAAAGCTGTTGTATTCTTCGACTGTAGCTTTCAATACATCCGGTTCTGCCCCAATTTTTTGCGCCAACTCTTCAACAGAAGCGGCTGCAAATATCTCCGAGGATTCCCTGGCCAGCAACGTGTTGAGCTCTTTTTCCAGGTCCTGAGGACGGCAGCCCGGAGGATTTTCGAACTTAACTCCCTTGTCCAGGCCGTATTCACTGATCCGCTGTATCACCGAATCATCAAAAATACTGAAAGTGTAGCCTTCCTTGTAGCGGCAGTTGACATTACCGATGGTGGTGTCATAAAAAGCAATGCTTTCATCACAGAAGCGTTGGCCTGAGGGATCAACCCAGAGATCGGGCTGCGTGGCGGGAAACTCCACAAGACTCCCAAGAGGTATTTCAGGACTAACCGGTCCGGTGCGAAACACCTCCAGTACTCCCATGCCCTCTTCCGCGGCCCCCGCTTCCCAGGCCATACGTATGCCGTCTCCCGTCTTTTCGGTATTACCGATGGGAATAATATTTACTCCCAGATCGAAACCGGAGTATTTTTTTATCAGGGCTTCATCGTTGGCATATCCACCGCTGGCAACTATCACCACGCTGGCTGCGACCTGCCATTCCTCCCCGTTCTCTTCCACCATAACTCCGCTGATTCGCTCCCCCCGCTTCAAGATCCGTACCACACGAACACCCGGTCTGATATCCACACCCTTTTCCCTGGCACTTAAAGCCAGAGCTTTTATCAAGGCATCGCCATTGCCTTTAATCACGTGATAAGTTCGGGGAGAATCGATCATGTTGATAGTAGCATCCAGAAAGACCACTCCCTGCTTTTGCAGCCATTCAATTGTGTACGGGGACTCATTGACTATGGCTCTCACCAAACGGGGATTTGCTCTCCAGTGACTGTACTCCATAATGCTCTTGAAGGCATCATCCCGGCTGTAAGTGATATATCTTTCCCGCTGCATGCGGCTTTCTACTGCAAAGGTCCCCTGTAAAAAGTTAGAGGTCCCACCCAGCGAGCGTTGTTTTTCAAAGACGACAACCCCGGCCCCGCCCCCGGCTGCCGTCACAGCGGCTGACAGTCCGGCCGCCCCGGAGCCTATAACGATTACCTCAGTTTGTGAAGGTAATTTCTGCAAAATCAAACCCCGTATTGTCTTATTTTATCAAGAGCATCCGGATTGTATTATTTCATTAATTGCATAATATATATTATTTCCAGTGGAATATCAACGGGAATACTGTTTGGGAGGAAACAAAGTCACCGGATTATCCGTTACCGGCGCTCAGGCATTACGCCCTGAAATCCTGTTCAGAATCTCACGGGCTGCCACCACGCCAGAGACGGAGGCCTGAATCAGTCCCCTGCTGATTCCGGCGCCGTCACCTATTGTAAACATGCCGCCTATTTCCGTTTCAAGGCCGACTGAAAGTTCAGGCCTGCTGGAATAGAATTTTACTTCCAGTCCGTATAGCAGCGTGTGGCGTGAGGCCACTCCGGGAGCCAGCCTGTCCATCGCCAACAGCATCTCTACCAACCCGGTGAGCTGCCTGTATGGCAATACAAAACTCAAATCGCCCGGAGTAGCTTCAGTCAAAGTAGGGATAACCAGCCCTCTTTCAATACGGGAAGGAGTGGAGCGGCGTCCCGCCAGGAGGTCTCCCAAACGCTGTACCAGCACACCGCCGCTTAAAATATTGGCCAATTTAGCCAGATACTTGCCATAGGCTATCGGTTCATGAAACGGCTCGGTGAATCTTGTGCTTACCAGCAGCGCGAAATTGGTATTGCCGGTCTGGCGATCGGCATAGCTGTGACCGTTCACAGTTATTATGGGGTCCGCTCCGCCGTTTTTTTCAATAATCACCTCTCCGCCCGGGCACATGCAAAATGTCCTGATCCTGTCATCAAAACTCCTGGACAGGTACTCCAATTTGGCTTCATACAGGCAGTCGGTCAGCTTCTTCATCACGACCTGCGGGACTTCAACCCTGATGCCAAGGTCAACCGGGTTGCTATACATTGTCATCGCCAGTTGGTTTGCCTGGCTTAAAAGCCAATCAGACCCTTCTCTGCCCGGAGCGAGAATAAGATATTCACAGTTAATTTGTTGCCCGTCCTCAATCTCAACTCCCTGCACCTTCCCGCCGGCGATGATAACCCGGGACACCATGGTATTAAGCTTGATTTCGATAGATGAATTGAGATAGGCACGTATAGCACGGATTACAGAACGGCAGCGTTCAGTCCCCATGTGACGCAGGGGTACCGTGATTAAACGCAGCTCTTCCAATGAAGCCCGGCTCTTTAATTCCTCGATTTCATCCCCCGTTCCGTAAAGCTTATCGGGAGCACCGAAACCAAGGTATACCTCATCAACGTACTTTATAAGGGACCTGGTATTTTCTTCACCGATATAATCCCTGAGCTGACCGCCTGTCAGCGGTGAAAGAGTGAGTTTGCCATCGCTAAAGGCACCGGCTCCGCCAAAACCGCTGGTTACATCAGAGCGCCGGTCGATATCCTCGCCCTTATCCACCAGCAGGATGCTCAGTTTTGCTTTCCGGGATAATTCAAGAGCGGCGAACATCCCTGCCGGTCCCGCACCGACAATAACTACATCATACCTGTTTGCCATACTACTAATCGTCATAAACTAGTCTGGACGAAGCCTGGTTGAGCCTCAGCCGAGCAGGCTCAGGTCATCTTTTCAACTTGCGGAGGCTGTCCGGCGCACCGGCGGGCGACCCAGGCGTAGTCATATGATACTCCATATTATTGTAAGATTATTAGTAACTCAAACTCTGTTTTATCTCCGGGATTTCAAAACCCATTTACAGGAACACCCGGCCCGCGCCCTTACAAGGCAGTATTTTTCCTGCCATTGCCTGTTTCCATCTCTAAATTTAAGGCTTGACGATCACTCACGGTTTTTAGTACCAGTCGCCCGCAGTGTTATCCCGACAGGGCAATGGTCCGATCCTGTCACTTCAGGAATTATAAACGCTTTTAATATAACTTCCAATAGATTGCGCGTTATAAAAAAGTAGTCTATTCTCCACCCTACATTTCTCTCCCTTGCCCTGGATTTCAGGTCCCACCACGTATACTGGTTCTTCTCTTTATTAAAATAGCGGAATGTGTCTGTATATCCCCGCGAAACAAATTTGTCCATCCACTCTCTCTCAACAGGCAGAAATCCGGAGACTTTTTCATTCTCCTTCGGACGGGCCAGGTCTATTTCCTGATGGGCCGTGTTGAAATCACCGCAGATAATAAGCCTTTCTCCTTTCTGCCTGAGAGGTTCCAGAAATTTTAAAAAATCTTCATAAAAGTCCATTTTATATTTCAGTCTTGTTTCGTCCTTCTTCCCGTTGGGAAAATACACATTAAAAAGAGTAAATCCCGGATATGCGGTGATTATCACCCTTCCCTCGGCATCCAGCCTTTTAACTCCCAGATCATACTCCACTCTCAAAGGTTTTTTTCTGGTAAAAGTGGCCACGCCGCTATAGCCTTTTCTTTCCGGTTGATTCCAGTATACCCGGTATCCGGGTGGTTTTTTAAGGGAGTCATCAAGTTGTTCGGGATGGGCTTTGGTTTCCTGAACGCATAATATGTCGGGAGATTCTTTATCGAGCCAATCAAGCAGTCCGTTTTTCACCGCAGCCCTGATACCATTTACGTTCCAGGACAATATCTTCGTTTCTTTCACGGAAATTTCTCCAGTTTCTATGTATAACTACTGTAGTATCTCATATCTGGCTTTCCAGTTTATGACCCGAGTGCAAAAAGGTATGAAAACTAAAATCCACTCCGCCCTGAGCAACTTCGTCTGCCTGCGGCGGACTCCAGCATGACACCTACAGAGACTGAAAAATAAATCAATAAACCTTTTTGCAGTACAGCCAGTATATTTAACTCAAAAACACAATTACAACCGTAAACTTATTTAACCGGCACTATGCTACCGCAACGAGCCTGGCTGGTAACCAGACACCTCTGATAAAATGCTTTTTGCGCTTCCTGAATATTAGCTGCTATCCCGGACCAGATTTTCAAGGGCGTCAACTGTAGCCCGCGGGAGTAAGAAAAGCTTAACTCCCATGGAGCCCCGGCTTCTTCCCCGGCCAGGCTGATAGCATTCAGATTAAGCACGGACTCTTCGTCTCCCTGGCCGCCGGATAGGAATACCACACCCGGAACGGCTGCAGGAACAGTCCTCATCAGGCAGGATACGGTCTTTTCAGCGACCTCTTCAGGAGATGCCCGGTTAGTCGCATCTTTTCCTGAAAGGATCATATTCGATTTCAGAATACAACCCTCAAGCGCTACTCCCTGCCGGCTCAACTGGTGGAAAAGTTCATGCTGCATACGCTCCGTGGCAGCAAAACAATCATCTATAGAGTGTCCGCCGTCCATCAGGACCTCAGGTTCCACTATGGGGACCAGTCCCGCCTCCTGGGCTAACATGGCGTACCGTGCCATAGCATGGGCATTAACTTCTATACAGTAATCACTCGGTATTTTATCACCTATTAAAAGGACGGCCCTCCATTTGGCAAAGCGAGCGCCTATCCTGAAATATTCTTCAAAACGCTCTCTAAGACCGTCCAGCCCTTCCGTGACCAGTTCCTTCTCCGCCCCTGCCAGATGTTTGGCGCCCTTGTCCACCTTGATGCCGGGGATAATTCCCTTATTCTGGAGAATGGAAACAAAAGGAGTCCTGTCAGACGCTTTCTGCCGGATGGTCTCGTCATAGAGTATTATCCCGCTCAAGAACTCGCTTACGTCTGACGTCCTGAAAAGCATTTCACGATAGTCCCGCCTGTTCTCCTCCGTACATTCAACTTTCACTGCATCAAACCGCCTGGCAATAGTCCCTGTACTCTCGTCCGCCGCTAGGATGCCCTTTTTCCCGGCCACAAGCGCCTTGGCTGTAGCTGATAAATACTTAGTGTTCATTATCTATCACCCTCCGTTTTTCATTAGTACGCCCATGATAGCCTGCCGGCCTTTTTCCATATTATTTTGTATCGTGACTCGTCCGCTTGTAAAGATGACTATCTTAAACTAAGCTTTCTTTCCCCGGATATTATCACGGCTGGTCTCCCTGAAAGTCCGTGCATCGAACTCAACGGTCTCCCCCGGTTTGAGTTCAATTAACTTATCACCGAAACCAACCTTGATAGGAGGTATGGAAAATTGCTGTCCGCTCAATACCAGCCGTTCCCTGTTAAGCCTTAAGTTAAGACGATGCTTCCGGAACATGATACTGAAGTTAATTTCCCTGAGTTCGTTCGGCAGTACCGGATTCAGTTGCAGCCTGTCCTGGCGGGTCTCGATACCGGTATAACAGCGCTGTACCAGGTCTATCGTTCCGGCCATTGCCCCCAGGTGAATACCCTCCGGAGTAGTACCCCCCTGAATATCGGAGACATCGCTCTCCAGGGCTTCCTTGAAAAGATGCCATGACAGATCACGCCTGGAGCGGGCCAGCACCCAGGCATGCACTACATGGCTCAGGGTTGAACCATTAGCGGTCCGCTGGAGATAGTACTCGATATTTTTAGGAATTGTCTCGTATTCAAAGGGATAATTGAGCCGCCCGAACAGCTCCCTCAGCTCATCGGATGAAAGCAGGTAGAAGACCATAAGCACGTCGGCCTGTTTGGACAACCTGTAACGGTTGGGAGAATCACCTTCCGCTTCCAGTATGCGGTCCAGACGCTGAATGTTCCCGTACCTCTTACGGTAGCCTTCCCAGTCAAACTCTTTAAGCTTATCATAACCCTCAAACTGGCTGATAATGCCGCTGCCGTGGAAAATGATGCGCATCCTGCGGCTGATATCTTCCCAGTGATCTATTTCTTCACGACTCAGCGCCAGTTTTTCCTGCAACGCCTCACGCCGGTCAGGAGGAATCAGGTCCATCGTTTCCAGAGTCCGGCAAAGCACCCAGACGGCCATGATATTGGTATAGGCGTTATTATCTATGCCGGGTTCGCGGGAACCCGGATATGAGTCATGGTACTCATCCGGACCCATTACCTTGCGGATTTCATACCGGCCCAGAGAGCGATTGAAGGAAGCGATGCTGGCCCAGAACCGTGAAATTTCTATCAGCATCTCAACCCCGTAATAAGTCAGAAAGTCAATATCACCGGTCACCTGATAATACAGCCAGATATTGTAAGCGATAGCGATATTGATATGGCGCTGTAAATGCGAGTTGTCACCGATCCATCGTCCGGAGCGGGGATTCAGATGCAGGGTCTGGCTTTCTTCTCTGCCATCGCTGCCGCTCTGCCAGGGATAAATTGCCCCCTTGTAACCGGCCTTCCGGGCAGCCCGGCGGGCTTCCGGAAGACGCCTGTAGCGATAAGTGAGTAAGGAGCGCGTGATATCCGGGATGCGCAGGTTCAGGAACGGGAAAATGAAAAGCTCATCCCAGAATATATGTCCCCGGTATGCTTCTCCGTGAAGCCCCCTCGGCGGAACACCCACGTCAAGCCCTATAGTGTTAGGCGAAACCGTCTGCAAAAGGTGAAAAATATGCAGGTGCAGAATCATGGACACCCGTTCCCCATCATCGATAGCGATGCGGCATCGTTTCCAGAGATTATCCCAGCTCAGCACATGATGTGCCAGCAGTTCGTCAAAGCTGGCGGCATAGGCGAGGTGTTTGCGTACGGCTATGCCGCTTTCTGATATGGCA
The DNA here is from genome assembly GCA_016926695.1 of Dehalococcoidales bacterium. The sequence continues at coordinate 54,708 of JAFGOB010000184.1, forward strand.
GGGTCCCGGGAGGTATAGAGAGAGACTATCTTCTCGATGGTTATCTGTTCTTCTTTCTTCAGTCCGGTCTGGAATTCGTGGGCTATATACCCCTCTTCTTCGATAACCCGTGGATCCAGTACAAGCTGCTCCCCGTCTTGAAAGAGCCTGGTTCGCGCCGCCTCGGCAATGTGGACATGTGACTGATTGGTCTCCACCTTGAGATATACGGTCTCCCTGTCGATACTCTGACTTTCCAGGGGCCGGAGATGCCGGCTGTTCAACTGACAATACCTCTTGACACAGCCGTTGGTGATACGTCCGTCGATAGCCGACCTGATATATACTTCACCCGACCAGTTTTCGGCGACAATACTGGTCTCCAGTGCGGCCAAATGAGGATCAGCCATACTGACAAAACGGCGTTGAAATATTCGCGTGCGGTTCCTCTGCCGGTCGGAAAAGCGGATTTGGCGGCTCAATATACCCCTGCGTATGTCCAGCTCTTGCGTGTATTCAAGCAGTTCAACCTTCTCAGGCTCAAACCAGTCCCCATCACTGAAACGTAAAGAAAGGGGCAGCCAGTTCGGAAGGTTTACCAGGCTTTCATTCTCAACAGTCTCTCCGGCCACCTCGCTGGTCAGCCGGTTATAGCATCCCGCCACATAGGTACCCGGATAATGAACGATATCCGCCACTGCCTCGGAAGAGGCTCCCCGAGTGGCGAGATAACCGTTGCCAAGCGTGCACATAGCCTCCCGCAATCCCTCTTTATCCGGGTCGTAACCATCATATGCCAGCATCCAGGCGCCTCTGGGGACCTTTTTCTCCGCCAGTGCCGCCAGACCTTCAAGGAATTTTCTTACTTCGTCGGTATTATTCAGCTTATAGTGCGCCAGAGTCTTGCGGTTCGCCCTGCCGACTACTATTCCAATGCCGCTATCCCTTATCTCCCTGAAAGCATCTTCGTCGGTGATATCATCACCGATATACAGCGGAATAATCATGCCTGCATCGGCATACAGTTCTCCCAGCAGTGCATGTAACGCCATACCCTTATCCCAGTCGGAATTCGGCCTGAGCTCAAATATCTGTATTCCGGTGGTCTTTCGCAGCTTTGGTATGCGGGAAATGACACTGTCAAGCCTTTCCTCCAGCTCGCCCAGGTCAGCATCTTTGACATTCCGGTAATGAACGGCTATAGCAAACCGCTTGCGCTCAATATAAACGCCCTCAATATCCGCCAGGACTTTATGCAATTCCTTCTCTGCCAGGTCAAGGGCCGGAAGATACTTTTGACCCCGCTCCTGGTTGCGAAAAGAGCCGTCCGGCCCGGCAATATCAAACCCGTGACTGCCGGCATATGCAATATTCTCGATATCAACCATATTGCGTACATCATCAAGATCGCGTCCGCTTATAATGGCAACCGAATAGTGCCTGGCCAGGTTTTTGATCACCTGCCTGGTCTTTGCTGATAATATTGCCGCTGAAGGGTCCGGCACGATGGGTGTCAGCGTGCCGTCATAGTCCAGAAATACCGCCGGGGGATTTTTTTCATCCAGCCGACCGAATATCTCCTCTTTCCTTTCAAGAGCAGAGGGAAGACTGTTTATACTGCGGCCGCACGGTTTTTGGCGACCGGCTACTTTTACTTTCAGACAAGACAGGTCCGAGACAACCACATCGGCGCCGTTCTTCTCAAGATTTTCTCTTTGACCGGTACGGTCCACGCCAACAACCAGTTTGAAATTGGCCCGGCGACCCGCTTGAATTCCGGCAATTGCATCTTCCACAATTACCGTTCTGTCCGGCCGGATGCCGAGACGCCTGGAAGCCTCCAGGAAGATGGCAGGATCAGGTTTTCCTTTAAGCTTCAGCTCATCGGCGTCGACACCATCCACTTTAACATCGAAGAGGTCGAGGACACCAGCCGATTTCAATACTTCTTCTGCGTTCCGGGAGGCTGATATGACAGCCACAGGAATACCGCAGGAGGTCAATTCCTTTACCACATCCACAGAATGCCGGAAAGCCGTTGCTCCCTCACGTTCCAGATGCCTGAGAAAATAGCGGTTCTTACGGTTTCCCAGACCGCAGATGGTCTCCCGGTCAGTACCGTCATTCTTCCGGCCGTAAGGCAAAGATATACCCCGGGAATTCAGAAAACTTTTCACTCCATCATAGCGGGGCTTCCCGTCGATATAAAGGTAGTAGTCCGGATCTATTTCAAATGCCCGGTATTGTCTTCCGTCACGATCAGCCCGCGCCTTCAGGTACTCATCGAAAAGCTCTTTCCAGGCCGCAGCATGAACGGTGGCGGTCTCGGTTATCACACCGTCCATATCGAAGATAACTGCATCCCCTTTCTCCATCGTGATATTCACAGTCTTTTCCTTTAACTTGTCCATTTACTCCAAATCCCCCTATCCGGGACTCTTCGTTCGTTTCGATGGCGAAACCTGCTCAATTGCCGCCATAACAAACAACCGATTCTATACCGCCCCGTCTGTCCGGACTTCCAAAATACCTGCGCCGGGTAATTCAGGCACAGACCCTTTTCCGCTGAATCCCCCTGTTTATATTTTAAGCAGTTCTTTCAACGTTGAAGCGTTTCGGACAGCATATCCCTTTCCGTCATTATCGAAGTAGCAGAATATCTCTTTCCCTTGACCAGCCCACAAGGAAAACTGTTCCGCCCAGTTTGAAAGAACGCCGTTATCGTATTCTCCCTGATATGCGCCATCAGGCCCATGCAGGCGCACATAGACAAAATCGGCAGTTACCGAAAGAGGGGACCTGCGGTGCTCAAAGTCATAAATGCAAAAAGCCGCTCCTTTTTCAGCCAGCGCTTCCTCTGTCCGCTCTGTAAACCAGCTCATATCACGAAACTCAAAGGCGTATCTGTATTCTACCGGTAAAGCTTTAAGAAAACTTTTTAATCTCTCAAGATTAAGGCGCCAGCGTGGCGGCAACTGAAACAAGACCGGACCTGATTTCCTCCCCAGCACTTCTATTCTGCCGGTTAGAGTGGATATCACCTTATCAGGGTCCTTCAGTTTCTTCATATGAGTGATATAACGGCAGGCCTTAACGGAGAATATAAAGCCCTCCGGCACTGTGTCTCTCCACTTAGCCAGGGTTTCCCTTTCAGGCAGTTGATAGAAGGTATTATTGATCTCCACAGTCTGGAAATGATTCCGGTAATATTCAAGAAGCTGTTCATCCGGCATGCTTTCCGGATAGAAGGGACCTTTCCAGTGCTGATAATGCCATCCGGATGTTCCGATATGTATCGATCCCTGCCTTATCATCCCCCCTTCTCTCAGTTACCTGTTTATATTTATATAATAGTTCATAAGGAGCACGAAGACTGCTGTCGCAACCTGATTCCATATCTTATCTGCTTCGCATTACAAGTTCCAGATCACCTTCTCCCATATCCTCTACATCTATTAAGGCATCCCCGACACGAGCTTCAAATCCGGGATCAATAATAAGTACACTCTGATTTTTGCATGAAATTACGCGATCCCGTTCTTTCGGTCTATCGAGAGCCAGAGTGATTCTATCCCTTTCCTCTTTTATTCGAAGACCTCTTTCTCTCTCTACATGACTTTCCTGAAGGCTTTCGAAAAGTACATTCAAGGCTATTTCGCTGATTTCAATCATTTTATATATGCTCCATTATTATTATTATTCTAGCTGTATCCGTAGAATCTGAAACACTATATTTTTCATAACACAGACAGGTTTCCGCGATACCGGCATATTGATTGCAAAATATTTCTATATTCATTTCTTTTATACCAAAAGTGATAATGTTTATTACATATATCATTACCCAAAAAAGCAAGTACATCTCGCCATGTATCTAATTTTCAGTCTATTAGGAAAAAATGACCGGTACATCACTCGCAAGAATGAATCTGTATTCATCATACAGCCTAATCCACCGATTAAGGGCGGTAATCTCTACGGTGATAATTGCCGGGTAATCCGTCAGTAATCCTTTCGGATCAACCGTTCAAAGGGGACTGTTATGGAGAGTCTTCGCTGCTTTGGGAACTGAGATCTTTAATCAGTCCTTCTTTAGCAGCGTAGGCGGCGGCTTGTTGCCGGTTCTTCAGACTAAGTTTGTTAAGAATGGACCGGACGTGTACTTTAACTGTATGCTCCGAAACAAAGAGCTTGCAAGCAATCTGGCGATTGCTTGAACCATTGCCGATATGCAGGAGTACCTCGCGCTCGCGCACGCTGAGTATTTCAATCGGTTTTAGTCTCAGCTTGAAATCAAGATTTTTCCTGATATCATTTGCTATCGCTTTCGACACAACCACGTTTCCCGCGGAGAGCAGTTCCAGAGACTTGATGAACTCTTCGGGGGAAACATCTAATGAAATACAACCGCTGACTCCCGCCTCGATGGCCTGTGCGATTTCATTCAGGCCTCCCCTCTTGATCATTAGAACGATCACAGATGAGGGGACTTGTTGACGCAGCTTACGGATGACATCAACATAACGATTACAAATAGCCGGTTCAAATAAAATAATATCGGGTATGTACTGTAAGGCCTGCTCATTAAGGCTTGATTCCGTGTTGGCCTTTCCCAACACCAGGTATTCGCCTTTCTCCAGTATGGCTGCAATACCTTCAGCGAGCAGTGTATCAGGATGCCCTACCACCACCGATCTGGATGTATTTTCAATTACTGACTTTTGATCAACCATAGTACAATTATACCACCAACGATTTAAAGAAAATATTACCCCGTTTATTAATATTAGCCAGGATGTATTTTCTAAGGACTGTGTATCCGCAACATGCTAAAAGTCAATATAAGATTTATAGTCAGGCTTGATTTAATCAAATATAATAGCTACTATATGCATCATAGGCAGTCGTTTTTTCCACAGACAATATTGTCTTCTTAATCAGCACCGTTTTCTAAGCAGGAGGTAAAAATGAAAGAGAATTGCAGTTCAAACGAAATAAGAGAAACCTCCGGGATACCAACCCGGGAGGATTCATATCCCATCACTCTGGGTTTCGGACCCAACGCCAATTCATCAATAGTTGATGTGAAAAACGGAAAGATCGTCCGGATCAGACCTCTACATTATGATTGGAAATACGACAAACAGGATTTCAATCCCTGGAAGTTTGAAGCCCGGGGCAAGACCTTCGAACCCGGTATGAAGACCCTTATAGCTCCCTATAGCCTGGCTTATAAAAAGCGGGTCTATTCTCCCAACCGTATACTTTATCCCCTGAAAAGAGCGGACTGGGACCCGGACGGAGAAAGGAATCCAGCCAACCGGGGAAAAAGTAAGTACGTCCGGATTTCCTGGGATGAAGCTACAAACATAATTGCCGGAGAGATATTGAGGATCAGGGAGAAATACGGCAGTACCTATGCCATACTCACCCAGGCGGATGGACACTGCGAGCAAAAGACGATACACGGTCCCCATGCCTGCCAGTTGAAACTACTGGAACTGCTGGGGGGCTACACCCTCCAGACCCGCAATCCCGATAGCTGGGAAGGCTGGTACTGGGGCGCCAAACATGTCTGGGGCATGGAACCGGTCGGGCAACAGCAGCCTGACACCAACATAATGTACGATATATCAAAAAACACCGGCTTGCTGCTGTTCTGGGGCTGCGACCCGGAGACCACGCCCTGGGGGCTGGACGGGCAGATGGCCAGCCGGCTGTGTTACTGGTGGACGGAACTGGGTATAAAACAGGTATACATTTGTCCGGATGTCAACTACGGCGCCGCCGTTCATGCCGATAAATGGATACCCATCAAACCCAATACCGATGCCGCCATGAAACTGGCTATAGCCTATACCTGGATTAAAGAAGACCTTTATGACAAAGATTATGTCAGGATTCACACCTACGGATTTGATAAATTCAGTGATTACGTGCTTGGAAAAGAGGACGGAATTCCCAAGACCCCGGCTTGGGCTTCCTCCAAATGCGGCGTCCCGGAATGGACGATAAAAGCCCTGGCCAGGGAATGGGCCTCAATGTCTACTACGATAACCCATGGCAACGGCAGTCCCGGGATCAGGGGTCCCTACTCCACTGAAAACGGCAGGCTGGAAGTCCTGCTCCTGGCGATGCAGAGCCTGGGAAAGCCGGGCGCCCATCAGGTCAAGATGATTGAATGGGGCCTGTTCGGTACCGGCCCCATGCCCGATTCCGCCGGCAGGGTGAGTTTTATGGCTGCCAGCACAGGCTCGAACGTTCCCGGTGTGCGTCCTGTAAATTCGCGCAAACACCAGTTTTCTCTGCTGGGAGAACAAACCAGGGCCGGGGAGACCTTCCCCAAACAATTTATTCCCAAAGATCTCATTCACGATGCTATTCTGCATCCGCCTATAAGCTGGTACGGTACCACGCTTCTCGGGGCCCCGGTTGAAGACCAGTTCGAAAAGTATACCTATCCTGTTGAGGGATGCCCCGAAGTCCATATGATCTGGACGGATTCGCCCTGCTGGATTACCTGCTGGAATGACAGTAACACCTTCATAAAGGCGCTGAGAAGCCCCAATATCGAATTCATCCTGGCCCAGCACACCTGGCTGGAAAATGACTGCCAGTTCGCCGATATCATCCTGCCGACCAATACCAAACTGGAGGAGGAGGATATCAATGTCGATTCAACCAACGGGCAATTCCGCATGGTTATGCATGAAAAGAAATGTGTTGACCCGATAGGCGAGTCCATGAGCGATTACGAGGTAGTCTGCGCCATCGCGGAAAAACTCGGCCTGCTGAAAGAATACACCGGGGACAAGACTATCGATCAGCTCATGAAAGACGGTTTTAACGGCTCCGGTATGGAGAAAATGATCTCTTTCGAAGAACTGGAGAAGAAGGGTTATTATGTCATCCCCACCAAGAAGGAATGGCAGAAGACCCCGGCCGGTCTGCTGGAGTTCCATGACGACCCTGACAATCATCCGCTCAAGACACCCTCGGGCAAGGTGGAATTTTATTCACAGAACCTGGCCAAATACTTTCCCGGCGATATCGAGCGTCCTCCCGTCCCTCACTGGATCGAAAAGGGAGAGAGCCATGACGAAAGCCTGTCCAGCCAAAGGGCAAAAAAGTATCCACTGTTGATCATGTCCAATCATCCCAGGTGGCGGGTACATGCACAGTGCGACGATATAACCTGGACGCGTGAAGCCCTCACCTGTAAAGTCAAAGGTCCAGACGGCTATAACTACGAGCCTGTCTGGATTAATCCCATTGATGCTGAATCCAGAGGAATAAAAAACCACGATATCGTAAGGGTATACAACGAGAGGGGAACAGTGCTGGGCGGAGCATACGTCACCCAGAGGATTATGCCCGGAGTAGTCTACATGGACCACGGGGCAAGATATGATCCGATTGTTCCGGGAGAGATTGACAGGGGAGGCGCGATAAACACCATTACTCCCCACAACCTGACCTCAAAGAATGCCACCGGCATGGTGGTCAGCGGCTTCCTGGTCGAGGTCGGATCGGCCGGTCTGGATGATTTGAGAAAAAAATATCCCGCGGCCTTTAAAAAGAAATACGATTTCCAGGCGGGCTTGAGGTTCGATGCCTGGATTGACGCAGGAAAATAAGAAAATGATATAATCACACTGCATGCGTTATTAATCAAGTAAAGGAAAAGAAAAAATGAAAGAAAACATTCCTTCCGGCAAACAAAGCGAGGTTAAACAGGAATCCAAAGAGGAAAAATCATTCATAAAAGGACTGGGGTTGAATGATTTCGGCAGTAACGGCAATATATCCCGCATTGATGTTAAAAATGGGAAAATAGTCAGGATCAGACCGTTACATTACAACTGGCGGTACGACCAGGAAAGATTCAACTCGTGGAAAATGGAGATGAAAGGGCAGTCCCTGGAACCGGGGATGAAAACGCTTATAGCTCCTTTCGATATAGCCTACAAAAAACGTGTCTATTCTCCAAACCGCATTCTTTACCCTTTAAAGAGAGTTGACTGGAACCCCGGCGGCGGCAGGAATGTGGATAACCGGGGAAAGAGCGGCTATGTCAGGATCTCCTGGGATGAGGCCCTGGAAATAATTGTCAAAGAGATAAAGAGAGTAAGGGAACAATACAGCCCGGAAGCCATACTAATCCAGGGGGATGGGCATGGAGAAGGCAAGGTAGTGCATACCTGCCACGGCAGCGCCGTGAAATTCCTTGAAATGCTGGGCGGGGGATATACCCTTCAGATCAGAAACCCGGATAGCTGGGAAGGATGGTACTGGGGTGCTGAACATGTCTGGAATATGCCGGGCCCGGGACAGATGTCACCCAGCGTCAATTTAATGCATGATATCTCCCAAAATACCAGCCTTATCCTTTTCTGGGGATGTGATCCCGAAACAACGCCCCTGGGATTCAACGGTCAGATGGCAAGCCGGTTGTGCTACTGGTGGAAAGAACTCGGTAAAAAGTCCATCTATATATGCCCGGACCTGAATTACGGTGCAGCCGTCCATGCTGATAAGTGGATCCCGATATTGCCGGGTACCGATGCCGCTTTGCAGCTCGCAATAGCCTATATCTGGATCACGGAAGGGACCTATGATAAAGACTATGTCGCCACGCATACTTTCGGTTTCGACAGGTTTGAGCCTTATGTCCTGGGTAAAGAGGACGGGATTCCCAAAACACCGGCCTGGGCTGCCGGAAAGACGGGCATCCCGGCATGGACGATAAAAGCCCTGGCCAGGGACTGGGCATCAAAAACAACGAGTATAGCTCATGGAAACGGCGGCGCCGGCATCAGAGGACCGTATTCAACGGAAAATGGAAGGCTTGAGGTCCTCCTGCTGGCGATGCAGGGAATCGGCAAACCGGGAGTCCACCAGGTCAAGATGATTGAGTGGGCACCGCATGCCGATTACGGATTCAAACAGGGCCCGATGCCAGGCGGGATAAAAACATTGAATGTGAGAGGTCCTGCTTTCGGCGCGTTGAGAGCCGGCAGCGGCAGTTGGGCTTATCCGGCAGAACCGGAAGATGGAAAAAAACCCGAACCCGAAAAACCGCCCAAACTGAAGCAATTCATACCCAAGAACCTTATCCATGATGCTATTCTGCACCCTCCGATCAGTTGGTATGGAAATTCATCATTTGTAGCCCCCATTGAGGACCAACTGAAGAAATATACGTATCCCGCAGAGGGATGCTCCGAGGTCCATATGATCTGGACCGATACACCCTGCTGGATTACCTGCTGGAATGACAGCAATTCCTATATAAAAGCGCTGAGAAGCCCCAAGATTGAATTTATTTTGGCCCAGCACCCCTGGCTGGAAAACGATTGCCTGTTTGCGGATGTTATCCTTCCGGTAAGTACCAAATTTGAGGAACAGGATATCGGTGCGGACATGAGCAACGGGCAGTTCTATACCGCCATTTATGAAGGAAAATGCATCGAACCGGTAGGAGAGTCAAAAAGCGACTATGAGATAGTCTGTTTAATAGCCGAGAAATTCGGCCTCCTGGATAAATACATGGGAGGCAAGACCGTTGAGGAATGGCTGCGTTACTATTTCAAGAACTCCGGTATAGAGGACATGACTACCTATGAGGAGTTTGCAGAGAAAGGCTATTTCGTCGTTCCGACCGACCCTGATTGGCAGAACGATGCGCCCGGCTTGTTGAATTTCTATAAGGACCCTGAGAAAAACCCGTTAAGGACTCCATCCGGCAAGATAGAGTTCTATGCACAAACCCTGGCCGCCCATTTCCCCGACGATAAGGAAAGACCAGTGGTGCCGCACTGGATTGAAAAGGGAGAAAGCCATGATGAAAGGCTCTCAAGTGAAAGAGCCAGCAAGTTCCCTCTGCTTCTTATGTCTAATCATGGCAGATGGCGGGTCCATGCCCAGTGTGATGATATTACCTGGACAAGAGAAGTGGGAACGTGCAAAGTAAAGGGACCGGATGGCTACAAGTATGAACCGTTATGGATAAACCCGAAGGACGCGAAGGCAAGGGAAATCAGAAATGGTGATGTCGTCAAAGTGCATAACGAAAGGGGGGCTGTACTGGGCGGAGCCTTTGTAACCGAGAGAATGATGCCCGGTGTCGTTTACATGGACCACGGAGCGAGGTACGATCCAATAGTTCCCGGAGAGCTTGATAGAGGCGGTGCTATTAATACCATAACTCCGCATAACATCACCTCTAAAAATGCCACGGGTATGGCAGTCAGTTGTTTCCTGGTCGAGGTCGATGGCGCCGATTTGGATCAATTGAGGAAAAAATATCCCGAAGCCTTCCAGAGGCCGTACAATGAGGGCGCCGGCCTGTGCATGGAGCGAGTCCTGGCCAAAAATATGTAGCCTTATCACAGAACTTAAACAAACAAAATAACGAAATCGCGATCGGTCCAGCACGGATATTTGTACAAATATGTTATGCACGTGTCCCGGCTGTGAGATTCACTGTCCGGGCCGTGCAAAAAATATTAGTCTTGAAATCTCTTTTTGGATGTATTTCCAAACTGGTACGGCGGTCAAACGCATATTCTGTCCCTGTTACTGTTATGTAAACCCGCTTTTATGTGGGAATTTTAGATATTTCAGTAAGGAGGATCATGAAAATGGCGGAGACAAAATACGGCAAGTATATCGTTACCAGGCCCAGGGACAAGGATTTAGAAACATGGAAAGAGCTAGGAGACACCCGCAAAATTAATGTTTACGTGGATGGAGAGATCATCCAGGGCGGCTACTACTTTATGGGTACATGGTGGTACAAGGCTTCCGACGAGCCGCATCCGGATAAGGCACACTCACATGATTTCGATGAATATCTGGGATTTATCGGTACCAATCCGAACGACCCGCTGGACCTTGGCGGTGAAATAGAGCTATATCTAGGCGGTGAAAAACACATCATCACCAGGACCTGCATGGTGTTTTGTCCGGCGGGTCTCGAACACTGTCCGGTATATTTCAGAAGAGTGGATTATCCCATCTGGTTCCTTGCCACTGGGCCCAGTAAAAATTACCAGATTGAATTCGGAGAAAAGAAATAACCTCCGGTCAGAGATTTGAGAGAAATACCGGTGTAAGACTGAACGTTGTATTCAACCCGGAACCGATACTATCAAGAGTACGGCAGATACAAATATTTATACCGGCACGTATTTGCCGGAAGGTGAAGATCGTACGCTTTGATTACATGGCTAACGCAGCTTGTTGTTTATGCTGCATATAACGAATAAAAAAGGGGACTTATTAAGATGTCTGAAACAAAATATGGGAAACATATCTTAAAAAACGTCATTAAGAAATCGGAAGGAGGCTTTGCGTCGGGGTATTCTATCCTGGCGCATGAGGGAGAATTAAGTACTGACTGCAGCATGGGTTATCACTGCATTTCTGCGCCGATCGAATTCGATAAGCCCCATGCTCATGAGTTCACCGAGATCCTTTGTTTCATCGGTGATGATCCGAAGGATATTCGCAGCCTGGGAGCAGAAGTGGAGATATGCCTGGGCGAAGAACAGGAAAAGCACATCATCGATACCGCCGCGGTCGTTTCCATTCCGGCAGGCCTTGTTCACTGCCCGCTGACAATCAAAAATGTGAAGAGACCTATTATTTTCCTGGAAATTTCCCTTACTCCAAATTACGGGCCGAGTGTCGCCAGGACCAAGAAAGAATAGAAACATTCAGCACGGGCTTCTATAAATACAATATCAAGAGTTGTATAATATACTACTGGATATATGGAAGAAAAACGCGAAAAATCGATTCAATGGTTGCTGGAAGGCCCGCCATGGATACAATATCTAACCCGGACCGATCTGCTGGGACAACCGGATAATGCCCCGGAAACGGTTTCCGCCAGGCAATCAATGCTTGAACATCCGTCTGTTAAAGCACTGGTCCGGGAACTGGAAATATGGCCCGGTCCGCCGTTAAAACGCCATAACGACGCCAATCACCTGCTGCATAAACTGGTCTTTCTCTCCGATATCGGAGTGAAAGCCATCGATCCGGGTATCGACTCGATCATCAAAAGGATCATGGAACATCCATCCAAGGAAGGCGCTTTTCAGGTACTGACCAACATCTCTCCCCGGTATGGCGGCAGTGGAGAGGACCAACTGGCCTGGATGCTGTGTGATGCGCCATCCATTCTTTACTGCCTGGCCAAACTCGGCATGAGAGACCATCCCGCCATACAGTCTGCTGCCCGGCACCTGGTCACCCTGAGTACCGATAACGGCTGGCCATGTGCGGTTGCTGCGGAGTTCGGCAAATTCAGAGGACCGGGCCGGAAAACCGATCCTTGTCCGTATGCGACACTTGTTGTACTCAAGGCATTAGCCCAATTTCCGGAGTGGAAAGAAAGTAAATCGTGTCTGTCGGGCATCGAAACCCTGCTGACCCTCTGGGAACATCGTAAAGAACTTCGCCCCTTTTTATTCGCCATGGGAACGGATTTTGCCAAACTGAAAGCACCTCTTATCTGGTATGATATACTTCATGTTCTGGATGTGCTGACACAGTTTTCCCATCTCAAGAAAGATAAACGTCTTCTTTCGATAGTGGATATCCTGAGAGCCAGGTCCGACAGTGAGGGTAGATTTACTGCGGAGTCTGTCTGGAAAGCCTGGGCAAACTGGGAATTCGGACAAAAGAAACAGCCTTCTTACCTGGTTACTTTGCTGGCACAGCGTATTTTAGATCGAGTTTCGAGTCTTGATGTTCAATAGTTAAACCCACAGATCCCGTTTAAAAAAATCGCGTAATAAAAAAATCCCCTTTATAATTTCATCCGGTTCCAGGTGCCCGTATCCGATCAATAATTTATCTACATGCATACCTTTACGGATGCAGTGATTCTCAACCGGAGTAATGCGAATTCCAAACCGCAGGCTCTTTTCGACAAATTCACCGTCAAAACGCATACCCGGAAATTCAACAGCAACATGCAATCCGGCAGCATCTCCCCAAACCCGCCACATACCACCGAATGCCTCTTTCATTGCCTCCAGCAGCACCTGCCTTCGCTCTCCATACACACGGCGCATTCTCCGGATATGCTTGTCCAGTTTTCTGGCGCGTAAAAATTCAGCCATCGCTACCTGCTCAAAAGGTGGATTCTGAACATCCGTATGAGTGCGCTGGTCATTCCAGTTCCGGTGAAGCTTTTTGGGTAAAACGACATACCCGATACGAAGTGCCGGAAACAAAACCTTGCTGAATGTGCCTACATAAATCACCTGCTGAGAATCCATGGCATAAAGCGGCGCAATCGGCTCTCCGCTGTAACGAAATTCGCTGTCATAATCATCCTCTACTATATAGCTGCCATTTTCCCTGGCAAACTGAATCAGAGCGGCACGGCGTCCTGCCGGAAGGATTCCTCCCAGGGGAAATTGATGAGACGGCGTCACATAGACGGCACGGGCACTATTTCCGCCTAATAATTCAGTCCTGAGTCCATGTTTATCAACAGGAACAGGGACCACACGGCAGCCTCTATTCAATATTGTCTGAAGCATCCCAATATGGCAGGGGTCCTCGATCAGGATTTCTTTGCCTTCCCGGTATAACAGGTTTACGATCAAATGCAGGGCATGTGTCGCTCCCGCAGTAATAAAGACTTCCTGAGAATCTACCATTAGGCCCCGGCTGCGGAAAAGCCAGGCTGCGATCTCTTCGCGTAACTGGGGTAATCCCTGCGGACCTGAATAATCCAGTTGATGCACCGGTATTTCTCTTGAAGCCTGATATAGCATTCGCTGCCAGAGAAATCGTGGAAATTGACTTAAATCCGGTCGGCCGGTCTGAAAATCAGCCCGGTATTTCTGTCGGGTGACTTCACCCACGGAGGATTCCGGGGCTGGTGCTTTTTCCACGCATAAACCGTCGGCCACGCGCGTGGGAGATCCCTGGCGGTTCAGGACAAATCCTTCGGCGATCAGCATCTCATAGGCCTCACAGACGGTATTGCGTGATACACGCAGATTCTTCGACATTTCCCGCGTGGAAGGTAGCGCCTGGCCTGCCTTCAATTGCCCGCTGATAATCCGGTCTCTGAGTGATTGGTAGACCTGGCGCTTTAAAGGTAACTCACCCTGCCGGACAAGTTCTATTCCCCACATGTTTTCACCAACTGGATTGCTTGAAATTGCATATAACTGGCTCTTAAACAATACCAGTTCATTGGATAGAATTATAACAGAATACCATTCACGCTTAAATGATGCATTTTCTGGATGACACAAAAGTGACCGGACTAAGAGGACCGTTATACCTGTTTGGGGCATTTACCCTGGCAGGGACCTCCGTAATTGCCGCACAGCTTGTTTCCGGCCAACTGGGTATTTTTACCATAGCCGCGGTAAGCCTGCTTTTTAGCCTCCTCTGCCTGCTGCCGGCCTGCTCAAACCGGCTTATCAAGGCCATACGTTTTATGTCCGCCAAAGGCTGGATTATCCTTTTCCTTCAGGCAGCCAGCGGCATCTTTCTATTCCGTATGTTTCTGCTTCAAGGCCTGTTGCGAACCACTGCCGGAGAAGCGGGAATACTGACCGGCGCCATTCCCGCCGTTACGGCCATCATGGCATGGGTCTTGTTGAAAGAACCGATAAATAAACAAGGCCTGATCGGGATTATCAGCACCGTATGCGGGGTGCTCCTGATACAGGGTATTCTGTTACCGTATAATAATTTTTCCATGGAACATTTCCTTGGCAATGCCCTGGTATTCTGCGCCGCGGTATGTGAATCCGCATTTAATGTCTTTTCACGCATCGCCAGTACCAAAGCATCCTTCCGACAGAGAGAGCCGGTGAGCCCGGTGACTCAGACAGCCATGGTTTCCCTTATTGCTTTTATACTGTGCCTGTTTCCTTCATTTTTTGAGCATCCGATAGCATTGTTAAGTGAAATAGGCCTGAAGGAGTGGCTTTCGCTGGCCTGGTACGGGCTGGTGGTTACGGCACTGGCTTTCGTATTCTGGTATGCAGGAATAAGAAGATGCCGTGCTTTTATTGCCGCCGCATTTTCTGGAATGATGCCTTTTGTATCACTGCTGCTTTCCATTACTATACTGGGTGAGTATTGCGGATGGAGACAATGGTCAGGGTGTATTCTGGTTATTCTGGGAATGATACTGATCGCAGGGCGCAGTGCCCCGGTAAAAAAAAACCGGTATCATAGCATAATACGTACAAAAAATATAAGGAGACGAAAAGGTGTTTATTTTTGAAAACAAGCTGGAAAAGGGTCCTCATGAATGTTCAATTGGGATCTTGATAATGCATGAAGTACTGAACGGGCCTTCTAATGAAAAGCTAAACACGATCAAACATGATATTACGGATTTTCTCAGGGACAAATACAGCCGGACCGGCCGCAAAGAGCTGAAATCCATGCACCCCATAGACGTTTATATCGCCTACTATAAAAGATTCGGCTACTCCTATCATTTACTGCTGCAACTGGAATCAATTTTACGAGGAAAATCAATGCCGGATATTTCTTCACTGGTGAACGCGATGTTTATGGCGGAGATGAAAAACATGCTACTTACTGCCGGGCATGATCTTGATAAAATAGCTCTTCCCCTGTGTCTGAAGAGGTCATGCGGTGAAAGCTATACGGCGTTAAACGGGAGTGCCGTAACAACGATACCGGGAGACGTTATGATCGAAGACAAGAAGGGAGTAATTTCCAGTATATTAAGGGGACCCGATGCACGGACCGGCATCGATGCCAAAACAAGCCGTGTCCTTTTTACAGTTTATGCTCCCCCCGGAATAGAGGATGAACTGATATACCGGCACATGGACGATATCGAATCATACGTTAAGGTCTTTTCAAATGGCTCTGCCACCTGCCTGAAGAAAGTCTTCACTCCGGGTTGAATACTGATACGAAGAAATAAAGTAACGGCTTTTGTTTTTTAATAAGAATTCAGTATGAATTTTATGGATAGTACCGGCGTATTCTACGAAATACACAATTCCGCCAATCACAATTATGTTTCTACTCCGAAGGATGGGACTACAACTCTTGAACGTAGTAATCACTTTATAGAATTAAAGAAAAGATGCCGAACAATGTTGACAAACAGATTAGTTATATAGTAGGCTACACTAAATAATCAAATTAAGCAGGTGGAAATTAATTCTGACAAACAGTTGTCTGTATGGTAGATAACTCATATTTTTCCTGAATTTTTGTGCTCTTTATAATTTAGTTCTTTCATGTCATATCTATAATTAGAGAAAGGAAGTGGCGAGTGTAATGTGATTTTTTGACAGTCAAGGAACAAAAACAATTCTAATAACAAGGAGTGCAGAAATGAAAAACAAAAAATGGAGGGCTTTAGCTATCTCTCTGGTACTGGTGATGGCGCTGGCATTCGTGCTACCTGCCTGTTCCGGATCAGAAGAAAAACCCACCACAACTCCACCCAAAGCCCAACCAACGCAGGCGCAACCAACACAGGCACAAGCAACTCAGGCACAACCATCTCAAGCAAAACCTACCCAGGCACAGGTACAGCCTACACAGGCACAGAAAACCTCATCAGCAGGCGAACCACAAAGGGGCGGTACACTGAGACAGTTGACAACAGGATCCCTTTCCAATCTCGGTTACTCACCAACCATGCCGGGGCATATGGCTTCTTTTGTCTTCGGCTGTCTCGAGGGTTTCGTTCAGCATAACGGGCGTAACGGAACATTCAATCCGCAGCTTTTCACGGAATGGGAAGAAGACCCGAATGAGAAATATATCATCTTCAAGTTGAGAAAGGGAGTCAAGTACCACGACGGTACCGACTTTAATGCCGAGGGTGTTAAATGGTATCTCGATTTGAAACAAAAAGAGAGTCCCGGCTGGCTGGCAAATGTAACCTCTACAGAAGTAATCGATGACTATACCATCAAGCTGAATACAACCCATTTTGATATTGTCATGTGGGCCCAGCTTAACGAGCAGCATGCCTCACCGACGCAACTCGCCAAAGGTGTCGATGCATGCATGTTCTACCCGGTAGGTACCGGACCTCTAAAATTCGTCGAATATAAGAGAGACCAGGTCCTGAAATACGAAAGGTTCGACGACTACTGGGGCGGACAGCCTTATCTCGATGGTATGGAATGTATTTTCATGCCTGACAGCACAGCACAGCTCGCCGCTCTTCTGGCAGGCGAAGGAGACCATATACGGGCTATCCAGTACAAAGATATTGATTTACTGAAGAAGAATGGATTCGAGCTTTTTGATATACCGATGGTCATGTGCGGAATCATTCCAGACCAGGTAAATCCCGACTCACTCTTTCTGGATAAAAGGGTACGCGAAGCTATTGACTACGCTATCGACAGGGAGACCATCTCCCAGGAGCTGGGATACGGCTACATGCAGCCACTTAAGACCATTTACCCGACTCCCATGCCTGGCTACGTTGACGGCATAGGCCGCGAATACAACCCGGACAAGGCCAAACAGCTTTTGGCAGAGGCAGGATTCCCCAACGGACTCGAAACTGATTTCCATGTTAGCCAGTTTGCCAATATGGACGTGATGGTCGCCGTACAGCAGTACCTGGCCGAAGTCGGCATCAATGCCCATATCAAAGAGGTAGACATGGGTACATGGACCGCCCTCCGCCGCCAGGGATGGGAAGGCTTGCTCTACATGCATGGTATTTTCCAGGCGCCTTATGAATACAACTTAAACCGTGCTTTCGGATCGGCATACGCGGATTATATCAATGCAGTAAGACCGGATGGATTCGATGATCTGCTGCAACAAACTGTTAAGACAGTGGATATTGAAGCACGGAAACCAATGGCGGAGCAAATGCAGCGCATGGCAACCGATAACGCCATGTATATCCCCCTGGTAACCTATTCCCAGATCGACGCGGTAACGCCCAGACTTCACGATCATGGAATGTACGAGGTACACGGGACTCTATGCTGGTTCCCGGATAAAGCCTGGTTCAGCGAAAAATAAAGCCACAAGGGAAAGATAGTACTTTCTCATTACCCGGTCCCAAAAATATACGGGTGCCTGCCGAAGATGGCTTCTATGCCGGTTCGGCAGGCACACTGAAATGAAAGTAATACTTGATTATTTTCTTTAGAGGTTAATAATGACGGCATATATCGTTCGCCGGTTGATATATGGTATTATAGTCTTTCTCGTTGTCACCATACTCGTATTTCTGGCTATGCGGCTTCTTCCCGGAGACCCTATCCTGATTTACGTGGTAGAGCAGGACCTGCAAAATGCTACCCCGGAAGTAATGGACCAGCTCAGGGCCGAGTTCGGGTTGGATAAACCCATCCCGGTCCAGTACATCAACTGGCTTGGCAATCTGTTCCGTGGAGACCTCGGAGATTCAATACATTTTAATGAGCCTGTCAGCAAGCTGATAGCCGAACGTCTGCCGGTAAGTCTTTATATAGCTGTACTGTCTTTTTTGTTGGCCAGTATTTTCGGAGTAACGTTCGGAGTGATAGCGGGGTTGCGCAGAAACACCAAAACGGATACGACTGTTACCTCACTCGCCAATTTCGGAATATCTCTCCCCCATTTCTGGCTGGCTATACTGTTGATTTTCGTATTCGGAGTCTGGCTTGGCTGGCTGCCGACCCAGGGATTTGTTTCGCCTTTCGAAGACTTAGGGGAGAGTATTAAAAAGGTGATCATGCCGGTGTTTGTTATCTCTGCCTGGGCCATGGCTTTTTTTGCCCGGCAGGCACGTTCAAGTATACTTGAAATTGTCCATCAGGACTACATTCGTACAGCCTGGGCCAAGGGGCTAAACGAAAAGGCCGTAATAATCAGGCATGCCTTGAAGAATGCCTTTATCCCTATAATCACGGTAATGGGTATGTCTTTTGTAATGATGGTTTCCGGGCAGGTGGTTATTGAGAACGTGTTCAGTATTCCAGGTATTGGACGGTTAATAGTTGCGGCTATTTTTGCCCAGGACTACGCTATCGTTCAGGGTTGCGTAATGATAATTGCAGTTCTGGTAATATTGGCAAATTTAATTGTCGATGTTTCCTATGGTTGGTTCGACCCCAGAATAAGGTACAATTAAGGAGCTTCTATAACCATGACAACAAACGAGACAGATTCGGGAGAATTCCTGGAAGCACCTTCCCGGTCAAGCGGATTCAGGCGCTTTTTCAAGGTATTCCTGTCACGCAAAATAGTTCTTATCAGTTTTATTGTAATAGTCTTACTCGTGATAGTCGCCATATTTGCGCCCCTGATTGCACCTCATGATCCCTATAAACAGGTCCTCTCTGCCAGGCTGGAGGGACCAAGCTCGACATATCTCCTCGGTACCGACTACCTGGGCAGAGACCTCTTGAGCCGCATGATCTATGGCTCACGGACCGCGCTGCTGGTAGGTATTATTGCAACTGGAATCGCCGCAACTTTCGGTACTATTCTGGGAACGCTGGCCGGGTATTTCGGCGGTTGGGTACACGCGGTTATCATGCGTTTTGTTGATGCCCTCATGTCTATTCCCATGATAGTTGTAGCTCTAATTCTAAGCGTGTTATTAGGAAGTGGACTGGGCAATATTATGATCGCGGTCGGCATCAGTATGTCGGCTTCATATGCCAGGGTTATTTGCGGCCTGGTCATGAGTATCAGGCAAAACGACTATATTCTGGCGTCTGCGGCCGGCGGGGCCAGTAATATGCGTATCATGTTGCGTCACTGTCTGCCCAATAGCTTCCCGCCTTTCATGGTGTTAATCACCATCAATATGGGAGGCGCTATCATGATCGAAGCCGCCCTTAGCTACCTCGGCCTGGGCATTGAACCACCGGGCGCTGCCTGGGGAGCCATGGTACAGGAAGGCTATGGATATCTTATTATTCATCCGACGCTTGCCCTGGTCCCCGGAGTGGCAATCGCTGTGGTGGTATACGCCCTGAACATGATAGGCGACGGTTTGAGAGACGCTCTTGATCCCAGACTGAGAGGCTATGTCTAAATATATTCTCACAGAAGCGGGATTTCGCTCCCTTCAACCAGCCGCTTTACCCTTTAACCAGAGCGGTTCGTAATTACAACATAGTTTGGCCTGTTACACTATCAGGTATAAAAAGAGAGTCCGGTCATCAGTCCGGTGGAACAAAGGGATGTAGGCGTATATTCAGACTTAAAAAGCTCACAGCAGTTGAACCGGGAGAGGAACTGTTTTTCCAGATCTTCCGCCTCCTGAACATTCTCAGAATACTGTATAATGGCATGCACCTGTTTACCGGGTTCGATAAGGCTCCCGGCCAGTTCAAGCAATTTATCCAGTGCCTGCTGTGCTGCCGCGTGAGTGATGATTCGGAAAAGCCCGCTGTTGTCGATCATACCACCGATGGGTCTGGACCCGGCTTTGTCCTCGTTTTGAGCGGTCCTGGAGACTTCACCCAACCTCATCAAATATTTCGCTGTCTCCAGGACAGAAAGATATTTAACGCGAGGTATCAATTCCTGCACCAGTTCAACGATTCCCGGTAGACTTTTTCCTTCTCTGGCAGCCCGGGCCGCTTCCAGCGCCAGCAGTCCCTGGGCTCCGGCGCCGTTTTTACTGTCTATCAGTTCTATTTTGATATCAGGATGGTCATATAAAAACATCTGCCGGGCCATTTTGGCATTTTCAAAGGTAGCAGTTATTGCTTTAGAAACACTGATATAGACCATGCTGTCGGTGATCCGGGACAATGATTCATAGATCCTCAGAAAATGTCCCGGTGAAGGGGCATTAGTCCCGCTGGACACGTTCATTTTCTTCAACATCGGATAAAACTTGGCCGGCGTAATATCTACCATATCCCAGTATCCCTTTCCATCGATAGTTACTCCCATGGGCGCCACGCGGATATCATATTCCCGGACCAACTCCTGCGGTAGCCCATGGATGCTATCGGTAATCACTCCCGGTATGGACACATCTGACTCCTTCGGTTTACTTTCATCCCTCTCTATCGAAGCTAATTCAGGCCGGTACCTGCCAGTTTGATATTATTTTTAACCCTGGCAAATTCTTCTTTAAGAGCGCCTAACACATCCATTTCAACGAACCTTTTTATCTCACCGATAGTGTTGGCAACCTGGGGATATTGTGACCGGCCGTGGGCCTTGAAGACGACTCCGTTTACTGCCCACAGCGGACCTCCTCCCTGAGTATCCGCCGGTACAGTTAACCTGAGCAATTTTTCAGAGAGTGCATTTATTTTATCTTCAGGCAAGTGCCCTTTCAGCTCTTCCCTCAGCCAGGTGCTGATAGCAGTCCCCAGTCCTTCGGTATATTTCACCACGACATTCCCGATTGAGGCATCACAGACTACCACGTTTGCTTTTCCGGCGGCTATATCATTTCCCTCTACGTTGCCGATGAAATTCAGACCGCTTTGCTTCAATAAGGGATAGGCCTCCCGGGTGACGGCATTGCCTTTACCTTCTTCGGCCCCCACGCTGACCAGTCCGACCGTAGGGTCAGGAATACCCATCAGCTTTTTGGCATATATTACGCCGATAACCGCAAAGTCGATATATTGCTCGGGCCTGGCATCGATATTGCCCCCCATATCCATAAGGACCATTTTCGGGATCAGACCGCAAAACTGCCCGCCGACAATCGGCCGCGCAATTCCTTCCAGAGTCCCCAGATACATCAGGGCAGAAGTCAGTACTCCTCCGGTGGGACCGACGCCCAATACCGCCTGTGCGCGTCCTTCCCTGACAAGCCTGGTAGCCAGAGCAATCGAGGCATTCCGTTTGGTGCGTAAGGCGTAAGCCGGCGGCTCACCCTCAATCAGGTATTCGTCCGTATGAACAATCTCAATATCCAGACCGGCGGTGTCATGCTTAGCCAGTTCCTCTTCAATCCTTGTCCGTGGTCCAACCAGTATAATCCCTGTATTATGCTCCCTGGCCCCCATAACCGAGCCTTTGATTATATCTCCGGGTGCATAATCTCCACCCATGGCATCTACCGATATTTTTATTTCCGCCATTCTAAAACCTCACGATAAATAGTATTTTTTAGTTTTTACTCAGCGGTCTTCCAGGAGTTCAAAAAATTGTTCCAGCTTGTCACAAACTTCATCTTCACTGGTAACCGTCCTGTCCACCAGATCGCAATCAATATTCAGCAAGGGTACATCCAGCTCATCCAGGACATCTTTAAAGATTTTATAGGTGGGCCCCATCTGCCTGCATCCCAGATGGGTGAAGTTGACGGCTCCATCTATTTTGAATTTTTCAACCGCACTTCTCACCGGCTGGATGGCCTTTTCTCCAAAGGGACCGAATACGCGCATGGCCGGGGCTACCATCCATTTCCGGGTGATGCTCTCCAGCGGCTTCTCCGGATCGAAACAGACATCCGGGCCCCAATCACACAGGTTCGGGTAACACACTATGGCCGCCCCGTGGTCGGATAAAACCTTGTCAACATCGCCCTGTAAATGCCACGGAGGGATCATCAGTCCCATCAGCCGGAAGCGTTCGGGGTTGACGAACCCTTCGCCCCTGCCCGCCATATCCTCTATTTCCGCGTACAGAGAATCCAGATACTGTGTCAGTTCTGGCTTTCCCGCGAACATATAGTCCACCGCCAGGAATTTAAGAAAGTCCTGCGGCGGAAAAGGCGAAGGCACATGTTTACATAGTTCATTTATTTTTCTTATGGTTTGTATTTGCTTGTTGACCTCGATAATGCTGGCAGAAAGCTTGTTCCTGTCCAGTTTATGCCCGGAAACCTTTTCCAGAAAAGAAACCATATCCCGCAGCTCGCGCATGACATAGTCCCGGCTGGCGGCATTTTCATGGTAAGGATAGTCAAAATAAAACCCGGGACAGTGGTTTATCTCCATGACCAGTTCGCCGCTCTTCGGGCAATTGTCACATTGCAGATTGCTGCAAACTACCGCATTTACCGGTGGCAAAGCACTCATTTTTAAAATGCCTCCAATAAGGCGGTGCGCGGAACAGATCTCCGGGGCCAGACCCATCTCGGCTGCCGCTGTCAACACCTCGCTGCAATTGCTCTTGAACATACTCATCATATAGCCGGCAAACTCGAGGTGCAGCGGGGTAATATCCATAGCGTCAAATATTTCCACCGGAAGGAACATGGTATGCGCCACGACGAAATAACCGTTCCCGCGGGCATCCCGCACACGGCAATAATAATCATGCATCATCTTAAAATACTGCATGTGGCTCTTGCCGTGGTAAAGCCGGGATAGAAAGCTGGTAGATTTGATCAGATGATTGATAGTAACCTGGTCAGCAGTGTTTATCATTTCATGCCTCAGTAATCAGAAAATAAGCTTTACCTAGAGTATCTAGGTACTATGTTTATAACATGATATACCTCCGCTGTCAATGGAAGAATAAGGTTGTTTTAATGTTCCGGGGTAATTCAATATCCGCATCTCCAAGAGATTGGCAGGTAATTTAAGGAATTTATTACGGGGAAAAAAGCCTGACTTACTCTTGTTTTCTCTCTTTTATTAATGATTGCAGGCTTTATCATCATTATTATGTCATTGACATCCCATATTTGGAATGAAAAAATATTAGAACACAAAACGCCATTTCAGGAATCAAAAGAAATTTCTATCGCGATTTTTTTAGTGATCAGGAGGTTACTAAAAGCGACATTGCCATGTTGTAGTTCCAGTTGTTCAGGTGAATTGAGTTCAGGACATTATGATACCAATAGTTATTATCGCTGTCCATCCTGTTACCTGAAAAAATCCAGGAACAACGCCGGAGACCCGCACTTTAACAACAGCATCATCCTGCACCAATTATAGAAATACCTGATTCCTGATGCGAAAAGAAAAAACGGACTGTATTTTAAGGTTTTGAAGTCCTTAATAATGGCCATGATAATTTCAGTTATTTCACCGGCCATGACGAGTTGTTTTGCTATGCGTTTATAGAATGAACCATACCTTGACCAGCTTTCTCTCCGCTATCGAGCCGCCGTATTTATGCCTCTTTACCTCCCCCGGTTAATATAACAGTATCAACGTAATTTCTCTCTTTCTATTTTCTCTCTCCGGATAAAGGATATGCTGCGAAAAACCCGGTATAGCGATATCCAGGCTGTTTTGAGTTTTTTTATGTATTATTTTTATTAATTCATATAAATTAATTTCCGCTGTGTTAAATTCCTGAAATAAGGAACGAGGATATGAAGCAAAAAAGCTTTATATAGCCAAAAAATATATAAATGAAAAGGAGGACAAGAGGATGGAAAAATTTAAAATGTGGATTGACGGGAAGCTGGTTGACGCGGCATCGGGAAAGACTTATTCGGTTGTAAACCCGGCTACGGAAGAAAAAATAGCGGAGGTACCTCTGGGTGACAGGAAAGATGTCCAAGCAGCTATTGCCGCCGCCAAAAAAGCCTTTCCTATCTGGTCAAAGAAAACCCAGAGTGAGCGCTGCCGGGTAATGACCCAGATTGCGACAGCAATCAGGAAGAATGCTCAAGAAATAGCCAGGCTGGAACGTATAGACCATGGCACACCCGTAATGCTGGCCAATGGACAGCCTGAGGGCGGGGCCCAACTATTTGACTGGATAGCCCAGGTCAGCGAGTCAATGTTGACCGGCGAAGTTGTCCAGGCTGATGACGGCACGTTTTCATATATTAAACGCGAACCGGTAGGAGTCAGCGCTATTATTACACCATGGAATTTTCCCTTTCTCATGGTATGCATGAAGATGTCAATAGCGCTCGGTACCGGCAATACCTGTATTGTTAAACCTCCGAGCATCGATTCCCTGGCGGCGCTTAAACTTGCCGAGGTAATGTCGGAGCTGGATATTCCTCAAGGTACCGTCAACTTCGTTACCGGACCGGGCAGTATTGTGGGCGAGGAACTGGCTGCTCATCCTGATGTAAACCTGGTGGCTTTCACGGGAAGTTGTGAAACAGGAAAACGGATCATGGAGCTTGCCAGCAGGAATGTCAAACGCATCCAGTTAGAGCTTGGCGGGAAAAATCCGGTTATTGTGCTGGAAGACGCCGACGTGGACGCAGCTATAGGCAAATGCGTCTTCGGACAGTATATGAACACCGGTATGGTTTGCGCATCTCCCGGTAGATTCTACGTTCATAAAAATAGATATGATGAGTTCGTCGAAAAATTCGTGGCGGGCTCTAAAAATGTTGTAACGGGTGACCCTGCTGATGAAAAGACAACCATGGGGCCTGTGGTCAGTGCCGAGCACCGCGATCGGGTAGAAGGCTTCATCAAATCAGGTATCGAACAGGGGGCGAAGCTGGTTCTCGGCGGCCAGAGACCGACTGCACCACCGTTAAATAAAGGCTACTACGTTTTGCCCACTGTTTTCACTCACGTTAAACAGAGTATGACTATAGCCAGGGAGGAAATCTTCGGCCCTGTGGCCTGTATCATGGAACCTTTCTCAACAGCCGAAGAGGCGATCAGGCTGGCCAACGATAACACATTCGGATTAAGTGCCGGGATCTACTCCGCAGACATGAATAATCTGATCAGGTACGCGAACGACTTACAGGCCGGTACTGTCTGGCTTAACGATATCATGTCGGTAGGCGGCGGGCTGCCGTGGGGCGGTTTTAAAGAAAGTGGCGTAGGCAAAGAAGGTTCCAAGTACGGCCTGGAAGAGTATACCCAGAGGAAAGTGGTTGCAGCAGCACTAAAACGAAATTAGTAATCAACTGAACAGGTAACTAAAGAAAGGGCGTCGTGAGAGGCATGAGCCATACCTTGTGCCTCTCACTTTTATATAGTTCATGAATCTATAGACCCGGTGTACAATTTTCCTGCGTTATTCTCCCTGAAAATGTTAAATCAATCACAGAATATACCACCTCTGTAGACCACTTTCAGTAACTGGCAGGTAATTTAAGGAATATTTTACGGCAAAATAGTTTCTTTTATCCCCAATTAGCCCTTATTTTACTTCTATTTCCCGTATTATTAGCGTAATCTACAACATTGACAATGAATATTCAGTATGAAAAAATTATGGAACACAAGACTCGTTCTCAATAGTAACAGCAGATGTTAACAGGTCAAGTATTTACAATTGCCGTTGGATTATTTGCACCTTAACAACAGAATAATCAGGCAACTAAATTAATATTCAAGATTATGCTACTTCAGCAAGAGCAATTTGACCATAGGGCTTTTATTTTTCATCGATCGTTTTACGTTATTGCCTTTCTATTATTGCTGGGCTATCAGTGTGAAGGTACCGACATATCGGTATAAACAGACTATCTGCCGTATTATATCAAGATCAAAGCCAATATCACATAGTAATAGACTGACTAACTTTCTATACGCCTGCCTTAAGTTAGCCGATTGAACGGCCAAAGTGATCAAATGGATCTTACCTGTAACCGGGAAGAAATAGTCATTATACAGACGCCCATATTTAAAAATGAATCAGGAAAATCATTTTTAATCCTATCCGGGTTATACTCTTCAGTTATTGCTTAATACTATGAGAAGTCCAACCATCCGGCTTTTCAAACCTTTCCACCTTTTACCTTTCACACGTCATTATTTAACCTTCGTTATAAAGGGTCTGTTAATTTACTACTGACATCAAATTTTCAAGTCGCTCGTAACATTTTCAGTTCACCCTCAACCCGTCAAGTGCTATCGCAGTACACACTTAACACCGTGGATCATTGATGCTTGATGTGGCATTTATTCCTCTGGCATTGTTTCAACTCATCATTTATGGTGGCAAATTTTATTTTGTCATTATTAGCCTGCTATAGTGCTGTTACTTTATTAACCTGTCATTGCGTGCATCGCAGTGTCAAGGCTATATCGAAACACCCATAAGTGGAACCGGGAAGAAACCTGGTTTTGTCTAAGACCTTAAACTCGGAGAAAAATAAAATATTATTAATCCCGGTCATGCAGTATATAGGTTTACACGAAAGAAAACCGCAGCGGCAGCTCCAGCGGTCGCCCGGTAACCGGTTAACTGAAACAACGGGAAACAGGGCAGGCACAACTAAGGATTCATCAACCCCCGGACCACAGTTCGCGGCATATTGACCGGTTTATATAGCTAACAGTACCGATAACCAATCAAGCAGCAATTAGCGGTTCTGATCTATATTTTCAAGCTTTTGGTAATATTCTTCAATCATAGAGGAGGAAAATATGAGTACGAAAAGGTGGCTAATACTTACTTTACTCGTTATCATCATCAGCAGTTTGTTACTGGCCGGCTGCGGTGAGAAAACCAGCGCCCCGGCAGCAAGTCCCGCAACAACTGCCAATCCCCCGGCAGCTACAACTAAGGCGCCGTCGCAAGCACCTCCGGCGTCATCAGCAGAATCAGCGTCAAAGTACGGCGGGACCTTGAAGGTAGGATTCCCTGAATTAGATATTAACAAACCCGGGTATCCTCCAACTATGGTCAATTCCTCTCACGTAAGAGCCTGTCTGGAAGGTCTTTTTTACTTCGATGAACATTTAAACCTGCAGCCTCAACTGTCAACCGGGTGGGAAGTGGCTTCAGATTTTAAATCCATCATGATTAATCTGAGGAAAGGGGTTAAGTTCCATGATGGCAGTGATTTTAATGCTGAAGTTGTTAAATGGAACCTGGACAACTACAAAGCATCTCCAAAGGCAGATTTAAATAGTGTGACATCTATCGATGTAATCGATGATTATGCAGTCCAGCTTAACTTATCCTCCTACGACAGTCTACTTATATCTAACCTTGCCAGCAGTGACGTCGCTATTATGGTATCGAAAAAAGCCTTTGAAGACAACGGTCAGGAATGGATGGAGGAACATCTGGTCGGGACCGGACCATTCAAGTTTGCCAGTTGGGATAAAGATGTAGCTTTACGGCTTGAAAGGTTTGATGACTACTGGGGTGGCAAGCCCTATCTGGACGGTTTTCAATTAATCGCTTTTGCTGACCAGACAACCGCCACAATCGCATTTCAAAAAGGAGAAGTGGACATTCTTCATTGCAGGATGGTCGCAGATGCGAATGACCTGGCATCAAAAGGCTTTAATGTTGTTCAAGAGCCGACCGGTCCGTGCCCGTTTTTGGTCGGTGACAGCACCCATCCTGATTCACCTTATGCGAATATAAAGGTACGTCAGGCAATATCTTACGCTATTGATGTCCCCTCAATCTGCAAGGGTCTGGGGCTTGGTTATTGGCCGTCCACCAATCAATGGGCTTATCCCGGGTCGCCATATTTCAATGATGATGTCGTTGGCTATCCGTACAATCCTGAAAAGGCCAAACAGTTACTGGCAGAGGCCGGCTACTCCGGCGGTCTCAATACTAAACTTAACTATCTTTCACTGGAGCTTACCACGCCACAGGTAACTGCTATCCAGGGATATCTTAAAGAGGTGGGCATCAATGCCGAGCTGGTGCCTGCAGAGTTTGGTAAATTCTCGCAGGTTGGTACAGCCGGTGAGGGATGGGAGAACGGGATGTGGCAAATCTTCGTCCCCTATTATCCTGATATGCTTTCGACGATACAATATCTCATGTCACCGGGTGTAAACAGGTTTGTAAGCTTTGAGCGGCCGTCTGAGGCCCAGGATGTAATGGCCCAAGCACTACAAGCGACCACCGTTGAGGCCAAGAATACCAGGGTCAGGGAACTGAATAAGTTATTGGTCGACAAGTACTGTATGGGTACCTGGCTGTGGATTCAAACGTTGAGCGAAGTCAAGCAGTCATGGGTGAAAGATGACAAGTATGGTGAGACGCCTCAGGGATACGTCTCGTCTAAAGCCTGGCTGGACAAGTAATGTCAACTTCAAAAATAAATATTAAACAGCGCGAACTTACAATATAGATAAACATTGTAAGAAGCCGGCCGGCCATGTCAGCGGACCGGCCGGCGATATCGCTGGCGGCGGTTTATCTTTTGTTAATACCAGGGAAATACAGGCAATGAATCATATTATTTACCTGTAATTTATATCCGGGACCCTGAGCAAAGGTACCGGGAACCCGGTAGACAAACTAGTGCTCCCGGACTATCGACAGGCGGATTCAATGTAAACGGGTTTTATTTTTATTCCAGCAAGTCATGACCATCAGCGGCGGACTACTGGTACTGCTATGGGTGTAATTTTATATTACTGGTTGTTACCATACTCCTGGTTGAGTAAGCAATAAAAAATGAAAAACATCAATAAATTTTAGTAATAGTGCCGTACTGATGTAAAAAAAACTACACAAAAATAAATCAAGGAGTGAATAATGAAAGCTGCCATTTGTTATGAAATTGGAAAACCTCTGGTCGTGGAAGATGTCAACATCGACCCGCCTAAAAAAGGAGAGGTTAAAGTCCGCCTTGCTGCAACAGCTATCTGTCATAGTGATATTTCCATATTGGGAGGGGAGATGGGGAGGAATGTACCGCTTGTCGCTGGTCACGAATGCGCTGGCTACGTTGAAGAGGTTGGCGAAGGAGTGACAACGGTGCAGCCGGGTGACAATACGGTTATTTCGGTCTTGAAATCCTGCGGAAAATGTTACTATTGCATGACAGGACGTCCTCATCTTTGTGAATTCGATTGGCCTTTAAATAGGGAAAGCCGACTGAGCAATAACAAAGGGCAGAGACTGGCTCAGATGATAGGTGGATTCTCCGAATATATAGTTGTAGATCAGTCACAAGCCGTAAAGATTCCAAAGGAGATCCCTCTGGATAGTGCATCGCTTCTTGCCTGTGGCGTCATTGCCGGTTTCAACGCCGTGGTAAACCGCGCCAGAGTCGAACCACTCAGCAGTGTGGTGGTGATCGGCACCGGAGGAGTCGGCATCAATTCCATTCAAGGGGCAGCGTACTCAGGCGCGCGTCCGGTAATAGCAGTGGATATCTCGGATACTCAATTAGCTTCCGCCCGGACTTTCGGCGCTACCCATACCGTTAACTCTAAAAATGAAGACCCTGTTAAAGCAGTAATGGAACTGACCATGGGCCGGGGAGCCGATTATGTATTCGTAGCGGTTGGCAGTAATGCCGCCATTGCCCAGGGTGTTGCAATGACGGGTAAACGCGGGACTACCGTAATAATCGGCATGCCGTCAATGAAGGAGAATATGTCACTTCCAGCCATGGCTTTTATGGGAGGTGAGAGAGTGCTGATGGGGAGTCTTATGGGATCGACCAGATTACAGGTAGATATTCCCCGTCTGATATCCCTTTACCAGGAAAAAACTCTCAAGCTGGATGAGCTTATCACCAAACGCTACCCTCTGGAAAAGATCAACGAGGCTATTGAGTCATTGCATCAAGGAAACATAATACGCAATGTGATTGTGTTTTAGTTGATTTATTGTCATCGGTTCCAGAGTAAAAAATGATGTAACGACATGATATGGAAGTGATAGGTGATCTCTTTTATTATTCGAAGGCTGATACAGACAATTAGCGTTATTATCATACTGACATTCGTCACGTTTATGCTTTTGCATCTGATGCCCGGAGACCCGGCCGCTATAATGCTTGGTACGGATGCTTCACCGGAACAGATCCAAGCGCTCCGTAAGGAACTCTGGCTTGACAGGCCTTTTATAGTGCAATACGGTCACTGGCTCAATAATGTAATCCATGGCGATCTAGGGATTTCCATCGCTTATGACGACCCTGTTATCGAGCTTTTCGCTACGCGATTGCCTATCACTGCCTATCTTGCTTTCTGGGCTTTGATTCTTAGCGCCGTGCTGGGAATTGTCACTGGTATTATCTGCGCCATCAGGCGGGGTAGTTTACTCGACCAGTTGGTCAGTATAATGGCCAATATCGGCATTGCCATTCCCGTATTCTGGCTGGGCATATTAGGTATTTATTTCTTTTCACTTAAATTGGGATGGCTGCCGACTCAGGGGTGGACATCACCAACCGAAGACTTCTGGAAAAGCTCGCAACAATCGTTGATGCCGGTTATTTTGCTCGCTATACCATGTATAGCGATACTGGCACGTCAGACCAGGTCAAGCATGCTGGAAACGATACAGCAAGATTATATCAGGACCGCTGTTTCCAAGGGATTAAGAGAACGTATTATCGTGCTGAGGCACGCCTTAAAACCAGCACTTATTCCTGTGTTAACACTGCTGGGACTACAAATTCGACAACTGGTGGGCGGATCAGTACTTGTAGAGGTGGTCTATAATATCCCCGGCATTGGCAGGCTGCTTGTAACCTCCGCCTTCAATAAGGACTTCCTGGTAGTACAGGGAGATGTTCTTATATTGGGGGTAATTGTCTGCCTGTCAAATCTGCTGGTTGATATCTCCTATGGTTGGATCGATCCCAGAATTAAATATGAGTGAGTGTTGTTCATGTCTGAAATTGACACGCCTTCCGCTGCCGGCCAAAAACCTAAACCGCAAGCTAGTGAATTACGACGTATTTCCAGAGTGATGTTCGGCCGCTGGGTAGTAACAGGCAGCCTGATAATAGTCATAATCCTGATACTTATGGCTATTTTCGCTCCGTTTTTGGCTCCATACGATCCCGATAAAATAGACATGGAGCATTCCCTGTCACAGCCTTCAAGGGCCTATCTTTTGGGCACCGATGAACTGGGAAGAGATATCTTGAGCCGGATAATTTTCGGCTCACGGATTTCCCTCATGGTCGGTATAGTGGCAGTAAGCATAGCCGGAGTAATCGGCATGGCACTGGGGCTGATAGCCGGATATTTCGGAGGATGGACCAATATTATCATTATGAGATGTATCGACTCTCTATTAGCTCTGCCTCCGCTGGTATTGATACTGGCTATTGCTGCTGTTCTCGGCGGGGGACTTCTTAATGTTTTTATCGCTATTGCAATAGGTATGATGCCCGTATATGCCCGCTTGATGTGCGGACAGGTCCTCACTATCAAAGAGAGTGACTTTATCACCGCAACTCATGCCATGGGAGCCGGTCACTTTCATATCATGTTCCGTCATCTGCTGCCAAACTCGCTGCCGCCGCTTCTGGTACTGATCACCACCAACCTGGGAGTCGCAATCTTAATGGAAGCGGCACTCAGTTTCATAGGTATAGGTATTAATCCGCCTACCGCCACGTGGGGTTCCATGGTTGCCACCGGATACAAGTACTTGCTGACCAATCCCGTTATTTCTTTTGCACCGGGCATCTCCATATTGGTTGTGGTACTGGCAATTAACATGGTAGGAGACGGTCTGAGGGACGCGCTGGATCCCAGACTCAGGGGAAGAATATAATTTTGTTCGATTTGAAATTAACGGGCAAAAGCGAATCACTATTGACTTCATTTTCTGCCTTTTTGAGCTATAACCATATCTAAAAATTCAGCCAGCCTGGACTCAAACTCTGAAGCCGGCAAAGATGTCGGATACATAGACCTTCCGGGTATGATCAAGGTCGGTACGCCCAGTTCCCGCTCCGCCCTGTCAGCTACCAGCCGGGCCATGTGTGAAGTAAGCTTACAGCCTGTAAACTGGAAATAAATAATGGCGTCGCATTTCAGGTCCTGGCATGACCAGAGGATTTCATCCTCCCACATAGGACCCTGTCCGCGCCAGGACCAGCCGATCAGCATTCTGGCCTCTTCTTCGAGAGGAGACAGCTTTCTGCCAAACTCCTTTTCATCTCCAACGGTACCCCTCCTTCCGCTGTGCCATCCAGTAGCGCCGGATACCACCGCGGGAAGCGACACGTTTCTGGACATCAGTACAGGGAAAAAATTGGCATAAAAAGGGGCAACCCATATCCAGAGCGCCCGCAATTTCTCATCCCTGCCTATTCCTTTATCAGCCTGTTCTT
Source organism: Dehalococcoidales bacterium (assembly GCA_016926695.1). The sequence goes on from JAFGOB010000184.1 coordinate 87,565, forward strand.
CTATCTCCTCCGTGCGGAGACGCATATACTCAAGCGCTTTGGTTGTATCAGGGAATCCGGCAGGCATGTATTCAAGCGGCTGATGGAAGCTATCCACCGCCGACATGGGGAGAGGTACTCGTTTCCTTAATTGCCAATCCTTATGCACATATGTATAACCAATACGCTGTGCCTCAAGCAGCTCTAGGTGCTTGTCGCGGTCATATTTGACACCCGGTATTTTGCTTTCAGCAAACTCTATAAGCTCGCCAAGCTGGTCGGCCACATATTTTATGCTTTCCTCGTTATATTCCAGGGGATCATCAATTATAAAAGACGGCACATTGAAGTGCTCGGTAAGAGCCTTGGTGGCATACGTGCCAACCGTACACTCGCCTTTTTCCATGACAATAAGACTCGGCGGCGGAGCATCTCCGGCTATTGCCGCAGCAAAGCCCAGTGTAATGAATTCACATATGTGCTCGGGCCACCGTATATTACGAAGTATCTCGGTATATCTGGGAATTTCTTCAGGAAACCGTGATACCAATAATGGATATCCCACTCCCTGGAAACCCATGGCCCTGCCCAGGCTCCCGCCAATGCCTCCGCATGGCTTACCCTGCCTCCATGCATCCCTCATAGCCACAAATTGACTGAGTACCAGCTCATAATACATGCGATTGGACTTCATTCTTTTCGGGTCGGGATTGGCATCGATTTTTTTCAGCCTTTTCTCGGTTCGTTCTATTTCAGCATCTATCAGGTTCATCGCTATCTCCTCGCGTTATTGACCTTCTGGCGTAATAACGGCCTGTTCCTGAAACTACCTTCCGACAGCATACGGAAAAACGGGTTTTACTCCGCCACCTGGTCTTTCAGTATCTCCAGAAACGCACCTACCCTCGTCTTCAACTGTCCGATATTGGTCAACTGGTAATTCCTCTCAAAGCTTATCTCGGGAATACCCGCTTCCTTCAACCGGCGCTCTACAAAAGACCGGCGGAACTCCCGGGTATAATCGTATACCTCCGGTAAATTC
>JAFGOB010000185.1 GCA_016926695.1 Dehalococcoidales bacterium
AAAAAACTGGTATTCGAACGAAATTAGATTCACAATATTGAGACTTCGAGCGTAGATGCTTAATATCAACTTTTTGGAAGATCCGTTGAAACAGTCAAGGGAAAACGCTCTCCAGGTGGAAGCCCTGACCAGTCTGAACAAAGCCAAGAGCGAAATGCTTTCGAATGTGGCCCATGAACTGCGAACTCCGCTGGCTTCAATCAAAGGATTCATAGAAACATTGATTGAGCCGGATGTGAAATGGAGCAAAAAGGAACAAGTGGAGTTCCTGACAGAGGCCAACAAAGAAGTGGATACTCTGAACCAGTTAATCCGGGACCTGCTGGATGTGTCCCGGCTTGAGGCGGGAAAAATGAGGCTGGATCAACATTACTACAGACTGGCTGATGTGCTGGAATCCATCAAAGCCAGGCTGTCCATACTCACTACCAAGCACACTCTAACAGTTAAACTACCCGACAGACTGCCAGAGGTTTTGGTTGATAAGTCAAGGCTGGCACAGGTTATTACCAACCTGGTTGACAATGCCACCAAGTTCTCTCCTCAGGGCAGCCCGATCACAATAGAAGCTCAAAAAAAGGGCAGCGACCTGATTGTAAGTATCACTGACAGGGGCATAGGAATGACGCCAGAAACGATAGAAAAGCTTTTCAATCGTTTTTACCGGGCGGAACAATCGAACATTATCAAAACTAGAGGCATGGGCCTGGGCCTTTCCATTTGCAGGGGTATTATCGAAGCTCACCACGGAAAAATCCAGGTTGAAAGCAGGGTAGGACAGGGTACAAAATTCAGCTTTAATATTCCTCTATCTCCGCAGTAATAGGAATAGTAGCACCAAATCAGCAATAACTCCTGATTTTTCCTAAAATTTCCTTCAATCTGAAGGGTTTTGTGACATAGTCATTAGCGCCGCTATCAAGGGATTTCTGGCTGTCTCCCTCGCCTTCACGGGCACTGAGCATAATAACCGGCACCTGGCTGTTATTCCTGATTCTGCGGCAGACTTCAAATCCGTCCATCTCCGGCATCATAATGTCCAACAATATTAGGTCCACCGTTTTCTCCGAAAGCAAGTGCAAGGCCTCAGGACCTCCCTGGACACTTAACACAGAATATCCCCGCGCTTCCAGGTTAGCTTGCAAAAATTTCCGGATGGAAGAATCATCATCAACAATCAATATTTTCCCGGACTCCATTGTTTCCGCCTCCTTTCAAGCATTTCGTCTCGTCTTCATGGTACTGAACGGCAGGAAGAAGCTGAAAACAGACCCGCGGCCGGGCCGGCTGTCTACACATATCTTACCATCATGCGCCTCAACAATTCCCTTGCAAATAGCCAGTCCCAGCCCCGTTCCGCGCGTCTTGCCCGAGACTACCCTTTCAGCCTGATAAAAGCGGTCGAACAGATTGGATACCACTTCATCTGGCATACCTTCTCCCCGGTCCTCCACTTCAAATACAATATAGCCGCTTTCTTGTTTCACCCTGATACTGATCTCAGTACCTTCCGCTGAGAACTTGGCGGCATTTTCTACAAGATTGGTAATCACCTGACCTATACGGTTTTTATCCATCATCACAGCGGGCAAAGAGGGAGCTACATCATAGACCAGCCTGTGTCGTGCCGTAAGCGAGGCCAGGACATTCCTGATATCCTCGAAAAGCTTGACAATACTGCTTTCCTTTCTGTCCAGCAACATTTTCCCGGAGTCAAGCCGTGACATATCCAGCAGATCCCGTATCAAAAAGGTCAACCGGTCGGTCTCCATATTGGCTGCCGACAGGAATTCCCGCTGCTGCTTTTCACTCCATTTCACATCCTCCTCGAGGAGTGTCTCGATGAAACCCTTGATCGAGGACAGGGGTGTTCTCAGCTCATGTGAGACATTGGCCAGCAGCTCGCTTTTGGCCTTGTTTGACCGCTTGAGAGATTCCATTTCCAGCAGCCTGGCTTCAGCCTGTTTGCGTTCGGTAATATCATCCAGAATACCGTCAATAAAAACTACCCTGCCGGTATCATTGCGTATGGCATAATCCGTAATGAAGACCTGAATCACAGCGCCGTCTTTCCTTCGAAACCTGAATTCCCCGCTGGCTTTCTCCCCGGAATTTACTACCTGCCTGATAAATTTTTTACGCTCGCTGCGGTCCACATATAAAGTGGAGACCTTCATAGTCAAAAGCTCCTTCCTGCTATAACCGGTGATTTCTTCCATGGCCGGATTCACCTCTATAAATTTGCCAGCTCCGGATGGATCAGCCCTGAAAACACCCAGTTTTACGTTATTTACCAGGGTACGGTACTTTGTTTCGGACCTGAGTAGTTCCTCTTCCATCAGGGACTCTTCGGTAATATCCTGGTATATCGCCTGGATGCGAGGTTGGCCGTCCCAGAGAACCTCATTCCGGACTACCCTGAGATGCCTGATTATGCCATCTTTACGCACAATGGAGGTCTCGATCAGCGAGCTAAGGGGCTTGTTTTCCCGCCATTTCTGTTTCCTTTCAAGAAATACCCGGTAAGCCTCGGGTGTATAACGGCGGTGTATGGGAATAGCGTTGAACTCTTCGATATCCCTGACGCCAAAAATCTCCAGTAAGGCGCGGTTGGCATAGTGTGTCACGTCGTCGGTATCGAAAATACGGACTCCCATGGGAGAGTTTTCCAGCGAATTGCGGTAATTCCCCTCGCTTTTTTGCAGAGCAAGCTCGCTCTGCCTCTGACGGGTGATGTCTTTATGCTGGCAGATAGCATTGACCACCTTCCCTTTCTCATCCCGTAAAGCCGAAATCGTGAGTTCCAATACCGTCTGGACTTTCTGTTCCAGGTTAACCTGTTCTTCAAGGGATGTATGATATTCCATGGTAAAGTGGACTGTCTTTCCCTCATTAAATACACTCTCGACAAGGGGAAGATAGCCCTGATCAATAACCTGTCTGTCCTTTAAAACATTATATTTCCCTATAATCTCGGAGTCCGTTATTTTCATGAGTTTTCTCAGGGACTGGTTCATGCGGATAATCGTACCGACGGAGTCCGATATCCACAGCGGATTGGGTGTATTATCAATCACCGCATCCAGGAAGTCCTGCTTTTCCTGTAATTCAAGTGCGAACTGTTTAAGGGGAGTAATGTCACTGATAATCGCAAAAGCCTGATAGGGATCAGCCTCTTCAGGCCTGAACTGAGGCATGGCATTGACCATCATCCAGCGGTAGGATTTGCCGCCATCAAGAGACAGCCCCATGACCACGTTGTTTACCGACTGGCCTGTTTTCAGCGCCTGCATGGTAGGGTGCTCTTCGGCCGGGAAGGAGGTAAAATCTTCCCGCACCACAGGCAGGTTCATATTAACAAGTTCAGGCGTATGTATCATGTCCCGGCTAACTCCCAGCATGCGGGCGGCAGCCGGATTCAATGATATTACCTCTCCTCCTTTGGCCTGGTAGACTACACCCATATCCATATTTTCATAAAGCAGGCGGAATTTTTCTTCTGACTCCAGCAGGGCCTGCTCGGCTTCCTGTCGATAGGTTATATCTTCCCCGGAAATGATAGTACTGACAATACGCCCGTTCTCGTCTTTGACCACGGCGTTATGCCAGGAAATGGTCTTTATGGTCCCGTCCCGCGCGATCACCGGATTGACGAAATATTCCGCCTGATCGACATCGCCAGCCATGATACGGTTGAAAGCAGTCCGTACGGCCGCCTTTTCCGGTATACACAGTTCAAACCAGTCCTGCCCGGTCAACTCATGTTCGTCATAGCCCAGGATTTCGGCCGCCTTTCTGTTTACGAGCTTAATCCTTCCCTGCCGGTCCAGCACTACAATCATCACACCGGCGATCTCAAGATAGAGCCTGACTTCTTCTTCCAGTCTCCTACGCCCGTCCTCCGTCTCTATGGAACGCAAGGCAAAGGTTATGTCCGAAGCGATCTCCCGTACCAGGTCTTCGTCCTCCCCTGTAAACGTTTTTTTGCCTACTGTAACAGCCAGTATTCCGTATTTCTTCTCTTTATCAATAAGCGGCGCGTTAATCACGACCTCATCTTCACACCTGGCCGAAAGCGGACATTTCACGCATTCAGGACCCATTGTCTTGACCGTGATCAATTTTTCTTCCACCAAACAGGCCGCAGCACACCGGCAGCGGTCTATCAACCCACCGGTCTCTTCGTCTGTCAGACCCTCTCCTTCCCATCCGCTTTCACAAAATGATGAGACACCGCCATCTTTATCCTTAAGTACAATCCAGCAGCCGTTAATACCTCGCGTTTTCACCATCTCACGGCTGACTCCACAGAGCAAATTCCGCGGGTCTTTTTCCCGTATTATCAACTGGTTTACGTTGCGGATCGCTCTAAGCACCCGGTTAAGGTGCTCTATCCTTTCCATGTCCAGGGACAGTCTTGTCTCCAGGTCTTTGCGCTGGCTGATATCCCGTACGATCCACTGAAGATAATCCTTGCCTTCAATCCTGATCATTCTGGCATCAACTTCAACCGGAATAGTACGTCCATCACTGGTCTGATGCAGCGATTCATATAAACATCCTCGCCTGCTCAAGCCCTGCCGCAATTGGAGGAAAAGGTCATGATACTCCTGGGGAGCTGCCATATCTTTTACGCTGATAAATGCCAGTTCACGTCGTTTATAACCGTACCGTTTTAAGGCCTTATTATTGGCTTCCACCAGCCTTAAATCGCTATCGAAGATAAATATCATAACACCGGCATACTTGTATAACTGTTGATAGTGCTGAAGCATGGCCTCAGCAGACAGGTTGTTTTCAGTCCACATTATGACTTACTCCTTATTCGGGGCAAGGAAGTAAACCAGCCAAAAAACAGGTTATAGATTGTCGTATTAGATAGATATATAACAGTATATCATATCAATTATACTCCGGTATTCCGGTCAGTCCTGCCGTATCCGGTCTTGATCAGGGAAACTATTCCCGTACAATAAGCGGAACAATGGCTTCACTTCAGAATTACTCAAAAAGCGCTTTCTATATACATATTAGTACTAATTACATAACAAAATGGAAATAAGGTGTTACTATTAGATGACCAATAAAAAATAGTCCTTTCGAATAATCACAAATTAGGCTATGATATTTAAAGATGAACACAGTTCCGGAAGACAAAAAAGCTCTCCTGTTCTATGGCTACGTAATAGTAGCGGCTGCTTTCGTCATTATTCTGATGTCTTACGGTGTACGCACGAGCTTCGGGGTTTTCTTTAAGCCCATCATCACGGAATTTGAATGGTCGCGGGGTCTTACATCAGGGGCTGTTACCCTTTCAATGTTGCTACAGGGGCTCTGGGGCATTGTCATGGGCAGAGTAAACGACCGCATAGGCTCCCGCTGGGTGGCAACCCTGTGCTGCTTGCTGCTGGGTACCGGCTTGCTGTTAATGTCCTTGACTCATAGCCCCTGGCACCTTTACCTGTTTTACGGTGTGATAGTCGGGCTTGGGATGGGAGGCATATTTGTAGCCCTGGTTTCCACGGTAGCCAGATGGTTCCAGCACAAAAGGGGACTTATGACCGGCGTGGTCATGGCAGGCATCGGCACGGGTACACTTATCTTTGCCCCGCTGTGCAACTGGCTGATCTCAACAATGGGATGGAAGTCATCCTGCCTTGCACTAGGTGGTTTTATCCTGGTCACCGGTACCTTGACAGCCCAGTTGCTCAGGCGTGAACCTGCCGGAATAATACCAGCCGACGCAAACAACGACCCCACATCAGGACCGAAAAAAGGCACGGCTACGGGACTGGCTTTGAAACAGGCTATCGCCACCAGCCAGTTCTGGATAATGCTCATCGTTTTTGCCTGCCTGGGATATTGTACTTTTACAATTACCGTACACCTGGTGCCTCATATCACCGACCTCGAGATATCGGCTGCGATAGCTGCCAGTGTACTTGCAGTCACAGGGGGTGTACAGAGCCTGGGAGGAATCGTCCTGGGACTTGTAGCCGACAGGATTCACAGCAAGAAGGTGCTCGCTATAAGCCTGGTATTGATCACAGGGCCCTTGTTCTGGCTGGTATCCATTGCATCGGTACCGGCTTTCTTTCTCTTTGCCGTTTTACACAGCTTCGGGATAGGCGGCGGGACGGCTATGGAATCAACGCTGGTGGCCGAAATATTCGGTCTCAAATCCCATGGGGTAATACTGGGCTGTATCAGTTTTGGTTTCACCGTCGGAGCCGCTGTAGGACCCTTTATAACCGGCTACCTTTTTGACCTTACCGGCAGCTATCAAACCGGATTCCTGGTTTGTGCCGCAACAGGCATCATCGGACTTATGTTAACCTTCCTCCTCAGACCTTCGCCACATGGATATTTTTCCCGGGGATGATATCCCTGACTGTCCTGTTTACATACGGATTTCATACTCTCCCATGGGCCCGGGATGCTGAAAATAGCCCCGGACAGCCTTCTACGGCATGGATCCGGTCTGATTATTTTCTCAGTCTATCAGAAAAAATATTTTCAATCCTGCTTGCCTTCCGTCCAGGGTAAATTCCTGGTCGGGAACCTGTTCCGGTACCCTGCCGGTAGTTATTCCGTACTATTTCAGGTAATTTACTCCTATCGATATTCATTAACAAGTATGTTTTAAATATCGTGTATAATAGATATGAAGTAATTGCTTAGACCGTTCCCTGAACCTATTCCCTCAACCCCTGAGAGGAAAGGAAGAAGGGAAAAACCAGAGCATACGTTTGATAAGTCTTGAAATTCGATACCAGACAAATTTACAGGAGGTTTTGCATGTCTTTTTTGAGTGTTCTCCAGGAAGAAGAACTGGGAGGCGTCCTGGAGAAATATCTGATACCCGTACAATTTCCCAGAAATACCCTCATTATGCGTCAGGGGGACATGGGTGAGGGATGCTATATCATAGATGAAGGTATTGTCCGTCTGGAGGTAAAAAACAGCGAGACCAACACCGATGGCGTGATAGGTTTTCTTGAACCGATTGTGTTCGTAGGTGAGTTCAGCCTGCTGGACAACAAACCCCGCGAAGCCAGTGCTTACGCCCACACCGATGTCAAGGCACGTTACTTTTCAAAACAAAGTTACGATGAAATTTCTCAAAAATTCCCCAGGATAGCCCTGACCATTGCAACCACGCTCAGCCAGAACCTGATAGAAAAACTGAGACAGGCCAATGAAAAGGTAGCAGGATATATTTTTATGAATGATGTCGACCAGGATACGAACCAGATGGTAGAACGGGCACAAAGGGCCCAGAAGCTGTTCGCTTCCTGGACAGAAGACAAAATAGACAGTCTTCTGGCGGACATAGCCTCAGCCATAGCCTCCCGGGCGGAAGAACTGGCAGCCGCTACAGTAGAGGAAACCAAAATCGGAGTAGCGGCAGATAAGATAACCAAAATAAAATTTGCCAGCCTGGAGGTTTTAAAAACATTGACAGGGCAAATCGCCTCTGGTTATCTCAGCCCGCTGGAAACACAGGTCTCGGAAATCGCCTGTCCGGTGGGAGTTGTCTTCGGGATGATTCCGGTTACCAATCCCGTATCCACCATCAGCTTTAAAACTCTCATCTGTCTCAAGGGGCGAAACTCTCTCATTCTGAGCTGTCACCGCGATGCGCTGGGAGTGGGGAAACAGGCCTGTGACATCATCCGCTCGGTACTTGAAAAACACGGCGCGCCGGCCGACCTGGTCCAGCCTATATTACAGCGCAGCAGCCGGCAAAAGACCATCATGTTTATGAAACACCCCGGAGTATCGCTGATACTGGCCACCGGAGGCACAAGCATGGTTAGAGCAGCCTACAGCTCAGGCACGCCGGCCATCGGCGTCGGTTCGGGTAACGCTCCCGTGCTGGTCTGCAGCGATGCCGATATCGCCAGGGCCGCTAAAAACATCGTGGACGGCAAGTCCTTTGATAACGGCGTCATCTGTGGATCGGAAAACAACCTGGTAGTCGTCTCAAGCGTACGCGAAGAGTTCATCCGGCAGCTTCAGGCCAATGGGGCAATAGTCTTATCGGCAGATGAGAAAGCCAGGTTTACACCCCGGATCTTCGATTCCGAAACATCCACGCTAAAAAAGAGCCTGGTAGGAAGATCGGCGGAAATTATCGCAGAACAGGCAGGAATTGCAGGCAAGCAAAAAATCCGCCTGGTTGTGGTGCCTATTGAGGGCAATGAAATCACCGGACCTTACGCACATGAAAAACTCGCGCCGGTGCTTTCACTGTATACAGTCAAGGATGAGGATGAAGGATTCAGAGTAGCCGGGCATATTCTGGAGATGCAGGGCCGTGGTCATACAGCAGTCATCTATTCCCGTTCCAGTGAACTAGTGAAAAGATACGGACGGGAAATCGAAGCCAGCCGCATACTGGTCAATGTTCCGGCCTCCTTCGGCTGCGTGGGAATAGGGTCAGGACTGTGTCCTTCTTTCACCCTGGGATGCGGAACCTTCGGAGGCACCTCAACCACGGACAATATCGGATACAGACATTTGCTTAACATAAAAAGATTATCAATGAATTTTTAACCGGAATAATATCTTTAAAGTTGAGATTCTGCGGCAACCGCAGGTTGCCGCAGAATCTGTAGAATAATATGAAGAGGCCTTTGATACCAAATGGCTTTATTTGCCCCTGGCCTTAAGGTCGGTCCTGAGGTCATTTATGGCGGACTCCAGGTCGGTCTCCGGAGGGTATACCCGCTGAAAACCCAGCGCCTTGAATTTCTCCTCCACCACTTTATGGTCTTGTCTCCCC
>JAFGOB010000186.1 GCA_016926695.1 Dehalococcoidales bacterium
TGGATTGATCCCAGGATAAGACTTGAGTAAATGGAGAATAGATCAAGCATGATCGTCCTGGCAAACCTGGTGGTGGATGTATCCTATTGGCTGGATTGATCCCAGGATTAGACTTGAGTAAATGGAGAATTGATCATGGCTGTAAAAGAAATAGCTCAAAAAGAATTCATGGAACAACCGGTCCATGTAAGCGAAATCAGGCGTACCATCAGGGTAATGGTAGGCCGGAAAATAGTGGTATTCGGACTGGTCATCATCGCTATAACTGTTATAGCCGCTATTTTCGCTCCGCTTATAGCCCCCTATGACCCTAATATGCCGGTGCTGGATGATAAAATCCAGGGACCCAGCCGCCAACATTGGCTGGGTACGGACTCTCTGGGCAGGGATACCCTCAGCCGTATTATCTTTGGCACCCGGACATCTCTGATAGTCGGCATCGGTTCGGTAGGAATGGCGGCTGTTGCCGGCATTATCCTGGGACTGATTGCCGGTTATTATGGGGGTATTACCTATGCCATTATCATGAGGTTCATGGACTCCCTGATGGCCTTTCCCATGATGTTGCTGGCCCTGGTAGTGGCAGCCCTGCTGGGCGGAGGGCTCCTGAACATAGTCATAGCCATCGGTGTGGGTATGACGGCCAGCTATGCCCGCCTGATGTGCGGGCAGGTCCTTTCTGTTAAAGTTAATGATTATGTTGTGGCGGAAAGATCGATCGGCGCCAGCAATACGCGCATCATGTTCAAGCATGTTTTCCCCAACTGCTTTCCGCCACTCATCGTGATGATGACCATGATGCTGGGCGGGGCCATTCTGGCAGAAGCCGGTCTGAGCTTTCTGGGCATCGGCATCAAGCCGCCGGATGCCGCCTGGGGCGCTATGGTTAATAGCGGCTATAAGTACCTTCTCAGTATGCCTATCATGTCATTTGCTCCCGGTGTGGCTATCATGCTGCTGGTCTTTGCTTTCAACATGGTAGGCGACGGGCTGAGGGATGCGCTCGATCCCAAGTTGAGGGGGACAATCTAATACGTACTTTATTTATTCCATCCCCTCTCCCTCGATGGGAGAGGGTCAGGGTGAGGGTATACTAAGGTATTTATGCCATTAAGTGCTAGGTGCGAAAGGAAGCATGAAAAATTCCGGACGGATAGAGTTCGATCATTGCAGAGTATAAAATCAGGAAATGCAGTTATTAGCTATAATTATAAGCAGGTTCTAAATTATTAAGGAGGTGGTTCGTGAAGTGAAGCTATGATCGGGGTAAGCGGAGATATAATGCCGTAAGAACGTTGTAAAATTTAGGGGAGATGAAAAATGAAGAAGTTATTGGTGGTTATCTTGATGGTTGCGATGGCAGTTTCATTGATCCTGGCAGGCTGTTCGTCAACCACTACTACGTCAGCACCTGCCGTACAGGCGCCCGCAAAGACGACAGGGGCTGCCCCCACGGCTGCTCAGTCCACGGCTGCCGCTCCTGCAAAAACCAGCGCCGCTCCAGTTATCACTTCCATGGCGCCGCCCCCCACCACCGCCGGTACCAGGGCTAAGAAGGGCGGGGTAATCAGGCTGATATTTACCGAGGTCCCGACCGGCTCTATCGGTGTGCCTGAAAATATGAAAGGTTTATCCGGTTTTTATGTAGCTCCCATGTTTGAGCCTCTCATCAGGGGCAATTCCGATGGTTCTTTTTCCCCCTTGCTGGCTGAGTCCTGGGAATGGTCATCGGACAATCTGACGCTGACCCTGAAGCTGAGAAAAGGCGTTAAATTTCATGACGGCAGTGACTTCAATGCCAGCGTAGCAAAATGGAACTTCGAGCGAGAAATGGCTGCCATGGTCACCGGAAGTGACAACGTCGCGTCTTACAGTATTATTGACGATTATACTTTCCAGATAAAAATTAAAAAATACCAGAATACCTGGTTCGGCTCTCTGGCGCGGTCCAGTACTCTGGGTTCACAAATTTCTCAGGCAAATTACGAAAAGAACGGTGTAGAATATGCCGATTGGCATCCGGTCGGCACCGGTCCCTTTAAATTCACAAAATATGTAGAGAACGATTATCTGGAAATGGAGCGTAATGAAAACTATTGGGGAGACAAGGCGCTGCTGGATGGAGTCAAGGAGCTGTTTATTGCCGATGCGGTAACCCAGCAGATCTCCTTCGAGGCGGGTGAAGCCGATATACTCGAATCCGTACAGGGCGCCGCCGCCATAGAGCTTTCCCAGAAAGATTATGCTCTGGATATGTCCTCCGGACTGGGCAATATGTTGATACCCTCCAGCGGCATCGAAGGTTCTCCCTATCAGAAGAAAGAAGTGCGCATGGCAGTAGAACATGCCATTAATAAAGAATCTATCATCAGAAATATCGGAATGGGATACTGGAAGGAGTTAACCCAGATTGTGGGTGAAGGGAAATTGGGCTATGTCTCCTCTATCCAGCCCCGCAAATACGACCCCCAAAAGGCTAAAGCTCTGCTGGCCCAGGCCGGCTATCCCAACGGATTTAATACCAAGTTAACCTGTGCCGTCATTTTTAACAACGATTCCGTAACCGCCATGCAGGCAGACCTTAATGCTGTTGGCATCAATACTGAGCTGAATATCGTCAGTGCTCAAAAATGGCTGGACAACATGGTAAACGGCCTCGAGGAAGGTTTGACTGTTGAACCCATTACCACCATGGAAACCGATTTTGGTGTTAATATGAATCGCTATTGGGTTACACCCCTCAAACAGCAGTACGGAGCTGGTTGCTGGTGGACTACCATGAAGAGACCGGCAGGGCTGGACCAGATGATACAGGACTACCTGGTCATACCGGACTATGACGGACAGAAGGCCCAGGCTGAAAAAATTACCCGGTTGATGTTTGATGATGCCACCGCCATCCCTCTTTGGGAAACAACAACCATTATTGTGCAGCAAAAGTATGTCAAAGAAATGAACTACGGTAAGCTGGGATGGCCGTATTTCAACTTCACCGGCGCCTGGATGGATAAATAAGTACAGCCATTAACATAGTGCAGCTCGGCTGATTGTGAGGCGGCTATCTCCCACAGTCCGGGAGATAGCCGCTTAACTCTCTTATAATAGTCCAGTCAAACCCTTTCAAGGGTTATCTTCAGGCAAAAAGGAGGACAACATGGATGAAGTTTATGATAAAGTTGCGGCTGTTGTAGGCGCACCGGGCTCAAAACGCTTCGCCGGAATACTCGAGGCCATGATGACCGTGGAAGAAGCGGGTTACCTGCTCGAACTGAAAACACCCCGGACTGCGGCCCAACTGGCTATGAAACTGAAGCTGGATGAGAAAATATTGCAGGCCAAACTGGATGATATGGCGGACAGGTTGCTGATCCGCCGGGCCAATGACTCCTTTGTAGTTCCCCCCAGCGTGGTGATGTTCCATCATGGCGCCATCGGCTGGATCAAGGAAGAAGATAAAGCCCGGCTTTATCCTCTGTGGGGTGACTTCTTTTTCGAGGAATGGGGGGACATAATTGTCGATGACTTTATCAAGAGAAAAAACAAGGGTGTGCCGGGAGCGCACCGGGTTGTCCCGGCCTACAAGGCCCTTGAAGCCAGTCCTAAAATCCGTCCTGAACAGATATTGTGGTACGAGGATATGAGACAACTGCTGAAAAAATCAGCGAAGACCTATTTCATGATGTGCGGCTGCCGCGGACTCTGGCGAAAATGCGATAGCCCCATAGATGTCTGCATCAAGCTCCAGTTGCCCACCTCTCCGCCCATGATGGCCGAAAAGGAATTTGTCGACCCGCCCAAAGAGACCAGCTATGAAGAGGGCATGAAGATAGTCTCGGAGTGCGAAGACATCGGGCTGGTGCACATACCTCTGAATACGGCACAGGGCGATCTTTATTGCAGTTGCTGCGATGATTGCTGCATGGTGATACAGCCCCTGCTCAAACGCGGTAACCTGCATGAGATCCTGACCCCCAGCCGCTACCGGGCGGCGGTTGATGAAGACAAGTGCGTGGGCTGCCAGAAATGTCTCAGCCGCTGCAAATTCGACGCCATAGCAATGGCGCCCGTACCAGGTACGGACAAGTTCAAGGCCAGGATCAACGCTGAGCACTGCATGGGCTGCGGGGCCTGTGTAATCACCTGTAAAACACAGGCCATGACGCTGGAGTTGGTGCGGCCCCCCAGCCATATTCCCACTTGTTCCATTATGGAGCTGTTTGCCATGGAAGCGAAGAAATAAGGCCGCCTGAGAGTTACGGGCCCGGTGCTGCCGGGCATGGTCTGGTTGGATAGAAGGATTTGATAAGGAGGACCGTATGTCTGAACCCGGTGAAGTTTTTGACAGGCTGGCGGTAATCGTTGGTGCACCTGGCTCGAAACGTTTTGCCAGGGTGCTTGAGGCCATGATGACAGAGGAAGAGGCCGGATACCTCGTTGAGCTCCGGGTCCCCATGACAGTCGAACAACTGGCCGAGAAGCTGAATATAGACCCGGAGGAACTGAAGGTAAAGCTGGATAATATGCTGGCCAGGATGATCATCCGCAAGGCCAAAGACGGGTTTGTTACTCCCAATAACGTGGTGGCCTTTCACCACGGCGCAATAGGCTGGCTGCCAGAGGAGCGTAAAGCTAAGGCTTATCCACTGTGGGGTGATTTCTTTTTTGCCGAATGGGAAGATATGATCGCCGATGGATTTGAGAGGAGGCAGAAGACCGGTGCGCCGGGGGCACACCGTGTCGTACCTGCCTACAGGGCGCTTGAAGCCAGTCCCAACATCCGTCCCGAACAGATACTGTGGTACGAGGATATGCGGCAGATTTTTAAGAGGGCCGAGGTGATCACGGTCGCCATGTGCGGCTGCCGGGGACTGTGGCGCAAGTGTCAAAATCCGGTTGATGTCTGCTTTAAGGTCGATTTCCCGACCGGTGTCAAAATGCCCCCTCCCCAGCCTAGTGATTATATGAAACCTCCCATATTCCTGACTTATGAAGAGGCCATGAAGATTATCGATGAATGTGAGGAGCTGGGTCTGGTCCACCTGCCTTTAAATACCTCGCAGGGGGATATCTACTGCAATTGCTGTAATGACTGCTGCATGGTTATCAATCCGCTGCTCAAACGCGGCAAAGTGCATGAGATCCTGACCCCCAGCCGCTACCGGGCGGCGGTTGATGAAGATAAGTGCGTGGGCTGCAAGAAATGTCTCAGCCGCTGTAAATTCGATGCCATAGAAATGGCGCCCGTCCCCGGTACGGACAAGTTCAAGGCCAGGGTCAACGCTGAGCACTGCATGGGCTGCGGAGCCTGTGTGATCACCTGTAAAACGCAGGCCATGACGCTGGAGCTTGCCCGTCCGCCCAGCCACATCCCCACCTGTTCAGCTATGGAGCTGTTCCAGATGGAGATGAAAAAAACTCCACCGCCTACCTGATATCAGTCCGAACCCCCGGTACCATCTTTCACAAAGACGTTATTCGTTTTTTCAGCGGGCTTTCTGAAGCTAAACCGGCCAATAACAGGGAAAAAACGAAAAATTAACCGGCGGGACTTTACGGTTTTCAGATGCAAGCAGGGGGCGCAGCGGTACGGCATGCCGTGACTAACCGTGGGAGTGAACAAACGGAATTCAGAGTAAAAAAACCTGATCTGTTGCTGCTGAGGCGCTATTCCATTATTAAGGTACACCGGATGCAGCCCGGTAGCCCGTTGAAGCCCCTGAATATTACCTGAAAAGGCTGCTCCTTTACGGCCAGGCGGTCATAATAGCACATATGTTCTATTACTGTCAAGCTTTCGGTGTCCGCTTTTTGAGGGAAAATGCGACCTCCGTGTACACCCGCTTTTACCTTCGTAAAGCAGATGCCATATTAAAAAGCAACAACCTTTCGGACATTGTCATTCTAGAATCCCGGTCCCTTTTCACCTATAGGGATGAAGAATCTCAGGGCGGCGGGGACATCATCACCGGTATTGATCATGTCAGATTATGCTGAGGTTTAAAATTTCTTGTGTACAGTAAGGACTTATGGGTAAAGATAAGCTTTCGTAAAGGTAGACCAAGAGGGATTTTCCCTCACCCCGGTCTCTTTCGGGATAGTTACAATACGCTATGGCGACAAGCAAACAACGGGAAAATTCGCACTAGATGATGGGATAACGTGCTCCCAAGAGGATATCAATGGAACTTCCTTGTATGTACATTAGACAAGGGGTATAATTTGGTTATCAAAACAAGGAAGTTTTACTGATATCACAGATAATCCATTCCATTTTAGTATAAAGAAATATGGATATAATATTTATGATGCATAACAAGTATTATATGTTAATATGCTGTATCAGACTTGTCCAAAATAAAATTTAATCAAAAGGAGTAAACAGAGACTCCAAGAAGTATAATTATTGAAAGTGTCACCAATCAAAA
>JAFGOB010000187.1 GCA_016926695.1 Dehalococcoidales bacterium
ACTTTCCTGTGCAGAAAATCATGCATTTGAATAAGTTTAACAGGTTGGCTCTTATATCCGGAAGGGTGGCTCTCAAATCGCCGGAAGCCTGGCTCTCTAAGACCGGAACCGTGGCGCAATGTATCCCGGATTATTCAGTGAAACGCCGGTTTTGCTTTTAAATAGTTTTGAGAAGTGCTGAGGATATTGGAAACCCAATACAGAGGCAATCCTGCCCACCGGGTCGTCCGTCCCGATCAGCATGGTTTTGGCTCTGTTTATGAGAGCATAATAAATATGCTCCAGTGTGTTCCTGCCGGTCTCCTTCTTCAGAAGATCACTCAGGTAACCCGGAGAATATCCCATAGCCTTCGCGCAGAGCTTTACATTCGGCAGTCCTTCGGTTTCCGGTTTCCCTGATTCGAAGTAGTCATTGAGATATTCCTCAAAGCGGGCGACGACGTCCCGGCAGGCGCTCGTGCGGGTGATGAACTGCCTGCCGTAAAAGCGTTTGCAGTAGTTCAGCAGCAGTTCAAGGTTGGAAACAATCAACTCCTGACTGTAAGAGTCAAGATTCTGGCTATATTCATGGCGGACCGACTCCACGAGGCCTGTCACCGTCTCCCGCTCCTGTTCAGACAGGTGCAGTGCTTCATGTGAATCATAGGAGAAGAACGAATATTCACTCATTTTTTTACCGAGCGCGCTCCTGCGAATCAGGTCCGGATGAAAAACCAGCGTCCAGCCCCATTTCAAATCTTGACTTGAAGGCTCAATCGGTTTGATGACCTGATCCGGCGCGAGGAAGATCAAAGTCCCTTCCTGAAAGTCGTAGTTTTGACGGCTATACTGGATCTGGCATTCTGTCCCGTTTTTCAGGATTATGGCATATAACCCGATTGAGAATTGCAGATTCATAACAGGCATAGAAAGCCTTATTTTGTGCTGCTCTATCAGACTGATCAAAGGGTGCTTCGGCTTTTCATATCCGATCATTTCGTGCAGTTGCGAAATGGAGTCAATTCTGAAAAAACTGCTCACATGACCCGTCCTTTAATTGATTGCCGCCTGATACTTCTTAATTTTATTCCTTCTTATGGAGGGGTTGTAAATAAACATTATCAGGAAAATCTTATATATGTCGACATAAAAAATTATTTTCAACTCATTGTTTTACTGTAATGGTCAACCGAATCATGAATGGCGGACCACTCAGTTAATGGTTATTTTATCATTATTGGCTTAGAGGTGTTTGGCGGTAATGATAATATGCGTTTTGGCTGATCATTCCCCAAACTGAAGCCAAGTTCGAAAGTTCGGGTTCTGCCTTACCCCACAGTAAGTTTCTGTGTACTTTGTATGCCATTAGCGTGTTCATAAGTTGTCAACAGAGATCAGGCCGAAAAAAATGTATACTAAACTGACTCCACCCAAGAAGTCGAAAGAAGTTATCCGGGTCAGTTTTAATCGACGCATCGTTCCGCTTTCAATTTCCCTGGATATGCCAATCGATACAGAGAATATTATCAATGTAATCGAGGCTATCAGCAATCCCGGAACGTAACTATCAAATTCGTTCCGGATTGTCCCATCGCCTACAAAACGCTCCTGAAAAATAAAAGGCATTTGTTGTCCAGTCGCCTTCATAACGTAACTCTCCAGCTCTGAGACGACAAATGCCGATACTAATGCATAATATGGATTTCCCTGGTCGCCTATTATAACAGCGGATACCTCGGCAGACATGATTCCACCGTTTTCGCGCACTCTTTGGATTTCTTTAGAGTATCCATCCGGGAAAACGATTGCCGCTATAGCCTGCCGGTCTTTGATTTTATCTTCGGCGGCAGTAGCATTGTCCACCTCCTTAATATGGAGGACGTATGTACCATCAGCATTTTTTAAAGAAATCAGGTCTTTGATCACCTCATCACTACAGGCCTGTGGTGTGCCGCTTTGTAGATCGTTATTGACTACGACCACATTCAACGTAAGCCCTGCACCACTTCCCAGGAAAACCCAGTAAATAACAATAATAAAAGGAGCCAGGGAGATTGACAAGATTAAGTCCCAACCGCTACGTATCTGCTCTTTCAAGGTTTTTACGAATATTCGATATGACTTCATTCGCGTAATCTCCGTCCGGTCAGGGCGATAAAAACATCTTCCAGAGTATTAGTGTGGAGTCTTATTTCCTCATATTTTATGTTGTTTTCTCTTAGTTTAACGATGATTAGAGGTAATAGATCGATTACATTCAATGTCTTAATTATCAAAACGCCATTCCGTAGCGATACATTTTCAATGATCATTCTGGTTATCTGATAAGCTTTTTGTGCTTGTTCATTATTTTCAACAACATTTATTTTTAAAACATCACCAGTACCTATGCTGCGTTTCAAATTTACAGGTGTATCCAGTACCAGCACGGAACCGTGATCGATTATGGCCACCCTGTCAGCCATACGGTCAGCCTCGTCCATATTATGAGTTGTTAAAACCACAGTTCGTTCGCCAGCCTTGGCCCATCCATGTACATATTCACGTACCAGCACCCGGCTTTGAAAATCGAGTCCTGCTTCGGGTTCATCCAGCACTAATACCTGAGGATTGTGCATGAGCGCCTATGCTAGATTTAGCCGCCGCTGCATACCACCAGAAAGGGTAGCGGCCAGTTTATTGCGCTTTTCTATGAGGTGAAATACCTCCAGTAGCTCTTCAGCCTGCTGTTGGCATAACTTATGAGGCAAGTCGTACATTTCTCCAACGAAGATTAGCTGTTCCAGACAAGTCTGTTTTGGCCATACTATGATATTTTGCGGACAGAGCCCGATAATCCTCCTGGCTGTCTTATCCAGTGACTTGTCATGAAAGTAAATCCTTCCGCTGTCTGGTTTCAGCAGACCACATAGCATAGATATAGTAATAGTCTTGCCGGCACCGTTAGGACCGAGAAGCGCCAGGGTTTCTCCTGCATGGATATCCAGACTTAGTTCTTTTACGGCGGTTACATCACCAAAACGCTTGACCAGCCGGTCTACGCGCCAAATCACTTTCGAGGAAGCAACGATATCCAGGAAATCATGGAACCCAGGAGCCAGGCAGAACCCCGTCTACGTACGATATTACTCTATACGAATATAACAGCTCAGGCTGTGTTTAATGCACTCCGCGAGAAGGGATGGTCGGAAGAGGAATTACCGACAGTGAGGACGATCTCAAACATCCTGTACCGCCACAATTATAGATTGCGCACCGTAGTCAAGACGAAGGTTCAAAAAAAACCGAAAATGTCGATGAAATCTTCTGGAACGTCTGGAAGGAGAACGCTTTGACAGATGCCAATCCCGCAGCCTTGAGGATTAGCATGGATACAAAGGCAACCGTACATATCGGCGAATATTCCAGGAATGGACGCTCACGCGGTCTCAAACTGGTCGAGGCGTGGGATCATGATATGCAGCCTAAGGAGAAGCTGGTACCTGGCGGGATTCTGGAATCGGTGACGGGTAAAACATTTCTCTTTTTTACCGGCAGCAACAAAACCAGCGACTTTTTGGTTGACGGGCTTCTCCTCTGTTGGAATAGTAGAAAGAAGGACCTTGCCACCGTGAGAAACCTGGTTATCAATATGGATAATGGACCGGAATGCAGCGGACATCGTAGCCAATTCCTTCTGCGTATAGTCGAGTTCGTCGGTATAACTGGACTGACAGTTCGCATTGTCTACTATCCACCTTCCCATAGTAAGTACAACATGATTGAGCGCTATTGGGCGGGGCTGGAAAAGTCATGGAATAGGTATCTGCTCACCACGGTAGATATAGTGCTTAAGCGTGCTGCCAATTTCTTCTGGAAAGGATGGCGCGCTACTGTAAGCCTGATGAATACTGTCTATGAAAAAGGTGTCAAACTTAGTGAAGAAGAAATGGTGGAGATTGAGAAACGATTGGAACGTTCTTCCACCCTCCCATGGTGGGGTATCTTGATTAAACCTAAAACGGTATAACAGTATCTTCTATGCCCCTAAGAAGAAGGCTTAAAAACAATTCATTCCCTTAGATTTGCCAAAATCCAGGGTATATTCCTCTGAGAAAAGCTCATTAAAAAAGAGAAGTCGACCGCTTTATCTCAGACCTTGAGGAAGTGCCACCTGGGAATTTCCGGATCGAAAATATGGCTACCGTGGAAGCCACTCTTGATATTGCTCCCGGCATCAGATATACTCCGCAATAGATTCCCAGAATGAAAGTTACCTTAAAATAAGATCTTAACCCAGGAATAAAAACCTGACTTTTTCCGGTTTCTCTGGCTATCATCTTCATGGATAATAAAGAAAGAAAACACCAAATAGAATCAGTCGTTTACGAGGAAAGGCCCAGTTATGATATTTCATATTTTGCCGGTCCTGTAACTTTTGTGTCTGTTTCTCTTGTACTGGCGTTCTATTTTGCCGTTAACGATCCTTTCATTTCGCATATTCTGTTTCCCATAGCTTTTATTATCGGTGGAGCAAATTGGGCACTCATTCCCAGAAAATTAAGCATACTTCAAGACAGTATCAAAATAGTCCAGGGAGGTCCGTTTTCTTTTAAAGTTCCTTTTGATAAAATCATAGCTGTCAGAATTGTCACAACTAAAATGCGGGGCGGGATT
Source organism: Dehalococcoidales bacterium (assembly GCA_016926695.1). The sequence goes on from JAFGOB010000187.1 coordinate 4,636, forward strand.
TTATCTGGCTTTCGCCTTAACTGGGAAACTTCTAATTCGAATAATATAGAAATCACCAGAAAGGGAGCGCTGCGGGTAACCATATCCCCTAAAAATCCTGAAGTATTCCTTGACAATCTGCATAAAGCCATGAACAACTGGAGAGATCGTAGAGGAATTACCTGATCAGGAGATCAATACGGTGGTCACTGATGTCGGTACTAATTTGCTTGAGTAATAATGATTACAGGCAAATTACTGAAGTTAGCACCCGGGACAGACTGGACAACTGATATCAAGATAGCGAATTAGCATTATAAAAAATAGATGTAAGCAGCTTCGTATCAGTCCCAGCCAAAAACTATTGCAGGGTATTAATTGGGCAAACTTTGATAGATAAGAATACCAGGTGGACTGTGCGTAAATGAAGATTCCCTGGTTAATGTTTGGCTTTCGATTCATATTGGGTGTGATCTTCATTGTCGCAAGTGTAAATAAGCTACCATTACAGTCCCAATTTGTTAACGAAGTCATAAGTTACGGTCTCCTACCCCATAATCTGGCTACTGTTTATGGGATCGTACTTCCCTGGTTTGAGCTTGTTATTGGCTGCTCTTTAATACTAGGTGTTTTTACCATTGCGTCTCTGGTTTTCTGCTTGCTTGTAACAATAAGCTTTATCCTGGCTAATATTTTTGCTTTATCTCAAGACATTATTAACATCTGCGGTTGTTTCGGACCATTGATTTCATTAAACCATGCAACCTCACTTAGCATTGATATAGTGATGATACTAATTTCAGGATTATTGCTTTTTTTCTGGAAACAAACAGCGCTATTGAATATTGATTACTTCTTACCAAAAATATGCTCAAATAGACCTAAGACACCAGGATTTTTGACACTGACGATAATTGATACTTTTATCGTTTTAGTCCTTGTCTTAGCCATAGGGCTGCCTTTAAAATCAGGCGGTTAGACTAATCTTATATATTCATGAATAGACGCCTCTCTTGCTAAAAACGACCCTGTTTTTGCCTGTCCATTCCAATTATTTTTTATAGACGTTTAAGCCTGATGCATTTGCATAAATAATCAAAGTTAACTATAATTTACGCCATATCAGACAATACGTAATTAGTCGCAGCAATGAAAACAGAATCTGTATGTATCTTGGGCTGTTGGAAAGAAAAAACGATAAAAAAACGGATATTCATTTTTCTGTCTGTCTTTCTGGTGCTTGCCCTGGTCTGTACAGGCGCCATCTCTTGCCGGCCATCTGAGACGGTCACAGAAAAGGCTACAACACAGCCGGCGCAACTGGCAGGCAAAGGCGCCCTTATCGGAATTGTCACCGATGAAGAGGCCAACCTGGCTCCTGATGTTAAGCCGCAGAGGTACTCCGGAGCATCCATCCGAATTCACCAGGCGGTGGCAACCGGAACGTACAGGCTTGGTGAAACATGCCCCGAGAATACATCTTATAATATCGGAGACCCTGTTACGGAAGTGATATCAGGTAATGATGGGAAATGGCAGGTAGAACTGCCGGCGGGCATGTACTTCATTCGAGCTTTTTACGGGGAGCGAAGTTACTCAGGAGACATCCTGGTGGAGATCAGGGACGGCGCCGTGACTGAGGTTACCCTTAAGCTGATCCATGGTGTATGACAAAACCTGCAATAGGGGGTACTACGTTGAAGAAGTATAGTTGGGTCCTGGTTCTTGTCATTATAACCTGCCTGGTCCCAATAAATATCCATGCCCAGGAGCCCCAGCCCACCATCTCCAGCCACGTGTTGTGTGAGGAAGTGATTGACGGCAAGCCGCAAGGCATCACAACCAAATTCACCACTGATGACACAGTTTACTCATGGGTTGAAATAAAAGAAGCGACCGACAAAGACGAAGTGCGATGGGTATTTACAGGCCCCTATGAATTACAGTACTCGGAGTCAAAGGCGTTGGAACCAGGTAATGACCAATCCGTATATGCTGTATTGGACTTAAGGAAGTATACCAAAGAGGATATGGGTGATTGGACAGTGACCGTCTCCCTGAATGGTAATCAGGCTTTTACAGACAGCTTCTCCGTTGAGCCGCTAACCGGCTTGATCTGGTGGGCCCCACTGATAGTTGTGTTAATAATCGTTATTTTAATCCTGGTAGCCGTGTCTGTAATTATTGTTTGGATTATCAGGAGAAAAAAAAGATTAAGTAATCAATGTCCGTAGTAAGCAGCAGGAGAATGCGATGGGAAATAATATTCAGCTTGTTAAGGGCGAATCGGTAATCAGGGAAGGCCGAGCCAACCTCCAGACGGATTTCATAGTCCCAGAGGGTGGAAAGCTTTTTTTAACCAGTAAAAGACTACTATTTATTCCCGATAAATTTACTAATATTAAGCAAGAACCCCACGGGACTATATCAATCGATATTCACGACATACAAAAGGCTGAGAAGAAAGGAAGTGATTTAAGCAATTTGCTTGCCGGCAGCTTCAGAAACCGGCTGAATATTCAATGCCGGAAGAAATCTTACATTTTCCAGGTATGGGGTATTGATGCCTGGATAAACAGTATCAAATCGGCTGCAGCAAATGCGCCTACTTAGAATCAGCGGCTTGTTGCCGCTCTTATTCATTCTGGTTATCACGCTGCTGCTGTCTTCCTTCTCAAGTGCAAGTACGCCATATTCCTTTGACTCTGATGGTGATGGAATACCGGATTCCATTGATAAATGCCCGGGCACGCCGCCCGGGGCCATCGTGGATATTTACGGCTGTCCCGCCAATACTACGGAAGGCCAATGTAATTGCGGCCCCCCACCTGATTTTGCGGATTGCGTTACTGTAAGAGATGATCCGACTACTCCGGAAGATGAAGGATATGTTTCTTCGGAATGTTATCAGCTTGAAGCCTATCGCAAATGTTTGGAAAAGTGCGGGAATGATGATGGACCACTGGTAATTACATCACTGACAGCTTCTTTCGCTATATCCACAGACCAGGCAGCAGCGAATGAAATTGTTACCTTCACCTCCACTTCTGAATGTACAGGTAGCAAAATCGTGGAATTCAAATGGTATCTGGACGGAGTATATCTCCAGGATACAGGAAATGTGGGTCAATGGAGCCGTGTAATTTCCGCGGTAGGCCCACACAAAGTCAAGCTTGTAATCAGGAATGACACGGGTAGAGTGTCGGAGATAGAAAAGTCTTTCCAGGTAGTTGAGTCACGACTTCTGTTAACGGCTTATACGGACAAGGCATTTTACCTGGTTGGAGATATCTTAAACATCATCGGCAAATTAACCTTCGATGGGAAACCGGTTTCCGGCGCCTCTATAGATATTGAAATCCTGCGTCATGACGGAAACATCGACAAAAAGTCGGCGCTTACGCAACCTGACGGCGCCTTCGCAATACCATATCAAGTTCCCAAAGTAACTGGTCAATCATTACAGGATCAATGGATCATTGACCTGAATGCCTCACCGGTAGAACCGGAATATGGTAAGACATCAAAGAAAATCTCCGTCCAGGTTGAGCTTTTACAGGTGTGGTTCGAAAGCCTCCAGCTTTTTCAGTTTCAATATACTGATTTACCTGTAGTCGGGCGTTATTTTGTGATAGAAGCCGGGTCAGAACCCACCCTGAGGGTGGAAATGGGTAGCTCCAGCGAACAAATAACCAGGATTGGAGCTAAACCGGAAGTAACTGTCATGTTGGATATAAATTCAAAATGGAATTTTAACAGAGAGAAGAACGTAATTCAAGAGAGTAAAAACATATTTCAGGAGAGGAAGAATGTCTCTGTTGGAGCAGGTTCTACGTCGGTTGATTTTGTTTTTACGCTTGAACCCGGTATATATTCCATAGGAGCATTTATTGACCCGGACTTCAAATATATGGAGCCAAAATATAAAGATTTCATGTATGAGGATATTAGTCCGGTGATGGTTACTGAGAACTTTGATCTTACCTATAGCGAGAAAATGTTGAGAGAAGAGCTCTTGACAGCCCTGAACAACTACGCTCAAGAAAACGAACTGAAGAGTGCGTCTGCAAAATATGCAGGTTGGGACCCATCCCATTTCCTTAAGCTGGGGACTTTTATGTTTGAAACAGGAACTTACGAAGATAGCGATTCCGTGTTCGTAACACACAAGGAGGATGAGCTGGGAAAACGAATAGATGAAAGATATGATCTTGAAGCCCGGCCCTTGACGCCTGCCGAGGTATTGGAAGAAGCCCTGAAGATAAATGACAATTACGTTTATGATGCCTTATTGACCTGCCACAACTATTTCAAGGCAAAGGCCTATGCTTTGAGAAGAGAGAAAACATCAAATCTTATCAGTGGAATTGAGCAGCGGATTAAAAGGGAGCAAAATACCTTAGCCAAATTAGCCGACGAGGGAGCATCACAGGATAAGCAGATGGAAAAGAAAAACGAGATCATTAAGTTTGAGCTGGAACTGGAAAAATTAAAGGAAGCCCCGAAACTTTTCAGCCAGGTGAAACAACTGAGACGAAAGGAAGACAATGAAGGGGCCTGGTATCACCTCTTTGGCACGCTGACTACAGGTTATGCCGAGCGGGAAAATACCTGGGAGCTGATATCCTCAAGCGGCTATGTACAGGCTGAATTAATTGGAGAACACGTACTTTGGAAAGGGATCAAGGAAAAAGGTTTCAATATTCTGGAATGGGGCGCAGTTCCTGATGAGGTTGAGTATGCCTGGGATATTCAAGGCGGCTATCTGGGAGGCGAGATATGGGGTGTTATGAAAGAGAACCGGAAGAAAACCAAGGAAATAATACAGGAAAATGTTGAACATTTTAAGCCGGATGCCTGGCACGAGCCAGGACATATTATCGATGGTTTTACCGGTCAGAAAATTTATGAGTAAGAAAAATATTAAAATCATACTATTCCTGGCAGGAATAGTATGTGCACTGGCGATTTTATCATTGTGTCCAGTTCATACTGTTTATGCCCAGGAGCCGGAAGACCTTGTGTCTTTCTTTAATGCGCAGTTCATACCGGTCGAAGAAGTCACACTGGAAGGCGCCGCCGTGGTCGTAAAATACAGGATGGATATGATAACAGACCCGGAGGGGTTTGAAAAAGATATTCTGTACATCTTCGGCAAAGTTGCAAGGGAGTTTCCCGACTATCAAGCCACTCGCATACAATGCCTGGTAGGTGAGGAGATTATACTTGAATATGAAATGAATATTCCGGACATTTTGGATTACGCCAATGGCAAAACAACTGATGAGGCAATAATGTCCAAAATCAGAGCAAAAGAGATTGTTGTAATAAGCAACCAATCTCCCAACGCTTCCTTCGCTATAACGCCTGTAAGCCCGACAACCGGTGATACGCTTAAAGGAACCAGCACATCTTTCGACCCGGATGGTGACACACTCACATATTCATGGTACTTCAATGGTGAATATGATAGTAACATCGGAAATCTTCCGGAATGGACATGGCCAAACCCGGGAGCCGGGGAACATACCATAAAATTGGTAGTGGAGGACAGCCGGGGCGGGCAAGATGAATACTCTCTGATAATTGTAGTTGCCGCAGAGGAAAAGGAGGACAAGGGTTTCTGCTTTATTGCCACCGCAGCCTATGGAACGCCACTGGCCCCGGAAATTGATATCCTCAGGGAATTCCGGGATGAGGTCTTAATGAAAAATAGAGCAGGCAGGGCCTTTGTAAAAATCTATTACATATCAAGCCCACCGCTGGCAGATTTTATTTCTGAGCACGAAACATTAAGAACCCTGGTAAGGGAATTATTAGTTAATCCTTTGGTAACGATAATTGATGCCAGCGATGAACTTTGGAATAACTGAGGCAGGCTGTCAATAGTGGACGCCATATTGATCATGCTGCCAGCAGTCCTGCATAGTAACTTTGCGCCATACCCTGGAATAAAATCAGACCTGACGAAGAAGCCTGGATATTTGTCGAGGCTCGGAACGCAACCAAACTCTCTCGCACGGCGTATGACACCATCTACTATTGAGGGGTACAAAGTTGAAGAAGTATAACTTGTTACTCATTCTTATAGTAATAGCCTGCCTTTTCCCCCTGAGTGTTCATGCCCAGGAGTCCAATCCCACCGTTGTCAGGCATGTGTTGTGCAAGGAAGTAAGTGGTAGCGATCCGAAAAAAATTACAGCTAAATTCACCACTGACGAAAAGGTCTTCTCCTGGTTGAAAATCAAGGATGCAAGTGTTGGAGATAAAGTGCACTGGCTTTTCAAAGGTGCCAATGAAATAGAGTACTCGGAATCAAAGGTACTGGAGATGAGTGGTGACCAATCCGTCTATGCTGTGTTGGACTTAAAGCAGTACAGTACCAGGGATGATGTAGGTGATTGGTCCGTTACCGTCTACCTGAATGATGATCAAGCATTTACGGACAGCTTCGCTGTTGATCCGCTTACCGGCTTCTACCACTGTTTTATTGCCACCGCAGCCTATGGAACCCCCCTGGCCCCGGAGATTGATATCCTCAGAGAATTCAGAGATGAGGTTTTGTTGAAAAATATAGCAGGTAGGGCCTTTGTAAAAATCTATTACATAACAAGCCCACCGCTGGCAGATTTTATTTCTGAGCACGAAACATTAAGGACCCTGGTAAGGGAAATAGTAATCAATCCTTTGGTAACAATAATTGATGCCAGCAATGAACTTTGGAATAACTTTCTTCCCAGTCCATCCAGTATGGCTGCTTTTATAACAATACTCCTCTGGTTTTTCGTTTTTTAAGTTCGCAGGGTATCATGTCCTGTACACATTGCTAAAGACCAGGTCAATCAACCAGTTCCGGTAGTCCCTGAACGCTTCCTTTACATATTTGGCGTTACTGCAAAAAGGTTTATTGATTTATTTTTCAGTCTCTATAGGTGTCATGCTGAATCCCGACGCCGCCTTTTCACCCGTCGGGCAGCATCATCA
>JAFGOB010000188.1 GCA_016926695.1 Dehalococcoidales bacterium
ACTTTCCTGTGCAGAAAATCATGCATTTGAATAAGTTTAACAGGTTGGCTCTTATATCCGGAAGGGTGGCTCTCAAATCGCCGGAAGACTGGCTCTCTAAGACCGGAACCGTGGCTCAAAGTACTCCGGATTATTCACTATGTCTGGATTTGGTTTATCAATAGTTCAGAAATAGGCTTCCCTCAATTCTAAAAACTTCGATTCCAAATTATCATGTGAAAACAAATTCCAGTCATACCTCAAGAGGACCGGCGGATATACTATTTCGTTTTTGAGCTGGTCTTTGCGATACCATGCAACATCCGTAATACCTTCTTCAAAAGCCTCCCGAGTATTAGCCAATTGTCCACCAGCAAGATTATAAAGAACCCAGATCTTCACTATTCAAGAATGACGAGAAAGCCAGTCTTCAACGAAAAGCACACTATGAGGACTAACCTCAATTCCGGTTTCTTCCCGTCCTGCTCTTATTAAAGCTCGATATATGCCCTCATTACCAAGGATTCCACCTCCCGGCTCAACCAGGAAGTTTTTTCCATAGGTATTGTTATATCTTACAAGCAGTATCCGGTCTTCTTTGAAAATTATAGCCCCGGCAGAAATTCGATGAGCTTTTTCCATGTCTTTCTTTGGGATACCTCACTAAGTAAGATTAATTCCCGGATATGATAACCTCAATATCGCTAAAATTCAACTTGCATGTTGTACTGCACTATTCTCAGAACAAAATATTATAATGAATCAGTGAAAGGAATTATTTTATCACACCTTTATACTTACGTGACATGAAGGAGATTAGTATGGCTGATATAGAAGTGAATTGCCTGGGGGAAACTTGCCCTGTACCCCTTGTGGAGACGCGAAAAGCAATTCGAAAGGCGCAAAAGGGTGACGTTATTAAGGTTACTGGTACACATCCCGCCTCAAAAAAGGAGATACCGATGGCGGTCAAGGCCATGGGCCTGGAACTTGTGAGCATAGAGGATGAAGGCGATGTCTGGAAGATAAAAATTAAAGTTTAAAATGAAGGTAAAAAATAATATGGCAGATAAAGCAACTCTAATTGTACATAGCGGTGATATGGATAAAGTCTACAGTGCCCTCATAATAGGCAACGGAGCCCTTGCCATGGGTATGGAGGTTACGATGTATTTTACATTCTGGGGGCTGCAACGTCTGAAAAAGAGCGGACTGGAAAAAGGTCCCCTGTCGAAGATGCATATGCTGGGTCTGGGTAAATGGATGGTCAGGAAAAGGATGAATAAGGCTAACGTAGCATCCCTGGATAGGTTGTTAAGTGACTTTAAGGAGTTGGGAGGCAAAATTTACGCCTGCGATATGACGATGGAGATTATGGGTATTAAGAAAAAAGATCTGATGGACGACCTCATATCCGATTACTGCGCTGTAGGCACGTTCGTCAGTGAGGCCAGGGAATCCAGGTTTACTCTGTTTATATAAAGTGAGGAAAATATGCAAAGGAAAAGAGTTTATCTAGATAATGCGGCTGCCACCAGACTGGACGAACGTGTATTGGAAGCAATGCAACCATACTTCTTCGATATCTACGCCGTGGCTACCTCTGAGTTTGCCTATACACAGGGTATTGAAGCCAGGGAAGCACTGGATACCGCCAGGGGCACAATTGCAGGTGTCCTGAATGCCCAACCTGAGGAATTTATCTTTACCTCAGGCGATACGGAGTCATCCAATATTGCCATGAAGGGGGTAGCTCTGGCGCTTGGCAGTAAAAAAGGCAGGCATATTATTGTATCGAGGATTGAGGATTTTTCCGTGCTGAATAGTGCTAGAGCACTGGAGAAACAGGGCTTTAAAGTAACTTACCTTGAGGTAAATGGTGAAGGGCTAATTGACCCGGACCAACTCAAGGAAGCAATTACCAGCGAAACCATCCTGGTTTCCATTCAGCATTCTAACCAGGAAATCGGTACGGTACAGGATATTGCAGCAATTTCCGGAATCTGTCAGGAGAAGGGAACCCTATTTCACACCGATGCTACGCATACGTTCGCCCGCATCTCAGTGGATGTAAAAAACATTCCGGTTGACCTGATATCAATCTCTGCACATACTGTTCATGGTCCGAGAGGAGTGGGCGGCCTTTATATTCGCCATGGAACACCCCTTGGTAAGTGGATGGACGGCGGTTTCCAGGAGTTTGACCACCGTGCCGGTCTTGAGAATATAGCCGGCGCTGTTGGTTTTGCTCGAGCCGTAGAGCTAGTTACACCGGAAGAAAATGATCACCTGAAAAATATGCGTGACCGGTTATTGGACCGCCTTCTTCACGAGATACCGGACACTGTATTAAATGGTGCCCGCCGGCAGAGAACACCCCAGAACGCCAATGTATCGTTTCACTATGTAGAGGGTGAATCCATCACTCTGCACCTCGATATGCGTGGTTTTGCGGTAAGTACAGGCTCAGCCTGTTTCAGCCGTTCACTGGAAGGCAGCCATGTTATTATGGGTATCGGCGGTGACCATGAAAGGGCTCATGGTTCTATCCGCTTCACCTTTGGACGCTATAACCGCGACGAAGATGTAGATGACATTGTGGGCGCACTGACTGAGGTAGTCAGCGAACTAAGAAAAATAAGCCCTCTGGGAAAACAAAATCATAAGGAGGAGTATTAAAAATGCCTTTACCATACAGTGATAAGGTTTTGGAGCATTTTCGAAATCCCCGCAACGTTGGTTCTATAGAGAATCCGGACGGAAAATCTACCGAAGGTAGCCCCGCTTGTGGTGACATGGTGTCAGTGTATATCCAGGTAAATCCGCAAACCAAAATCATCGAAGATATTAAATTTGAATCCTACGGTTGCGCCTCCAATATTGCCACAGCTTCTATTATTACCGAACTGGCGAAAGGAAAGAGCCTTGAAGAAGCAAAGATGATAGATTGGAAGACTGCTTCGGACGCGCTGGGTGGCTTGCCTAAAATCAAAGCCCATTGTTCCGTGCTGGCAGTAGAGGGATTGCGTGCTGCTATCCAAAATTACGAGGAACGGCATGGCTTGATAAAGGAAAGAAAACCCACTACTTTAGATACTATTCATAGCCGTCTGCATAAAGTAATGAATCCCATGACTGGTTTGGATGTGGAACGCACGAACATTGTGAAGGATGTGATGCTCAAGGACGGTGAAGTAAATATTGTTATCGACCTGCCTTCGAACCACCAGTTTGCTAAAGCAATCGTCGAAGAAATCAGGGAGAAAATAGAAACACTCTGGGACATTAAGAAAGTAAATATAGAATTCACCGAATAATATTTTGCCGGGTAACAAAGAAGGAAATTGTAAGATAACAAAAAGTGAATTGAGGAATTTGCAGGATATCAATTATTTGCCAGGCCGAATTACCTGAAATCTTTTGATCAGGTTTAGATGGATAACATCTTTTTCATTCAATAATAACGAATCCGGTATTACCTTCCTTAACACCTTTTGCATCTGTTTTTATATCGACCCTTTTTGGGTTAACCTCAACTATATCAAGCCTAATGCATTTAACATAACGACTATACCGGCAAGCTGCCGATTCTTCATATGTTCGTTATTTTTTCTTGACTTCTAGAATTAGTGCTCATTGGTTAATCGCCTTCGCTGTCTATAAGCCGGATTATAAACTTCCCGGTTCTCGCGGGAATATTCTAACTCACGAAAAACATCTGCTTTGAGTTGTCCTACAGGATGTGTTGAAAATGGTAAAGCTGCTCGATAAAGAAATATAATTAACGTAAATATCGAAACAGTGGAGGATAAGCATGGACCTGAAGTTGAAGGACAAGGTAGCCCTGGTTACCGGGGCCGGCAATCAGATAGGGTACGGCAAAACAATCGCCCTGACACTGGCCGGGGAAGGGTGTGACATCATCGCAGCGGATATCGATATAGATGGAGCCAATAAGACCTCCGCCACAGTTCGGGAAATGGGCCGCCAGTCCCTGGCGGTCAAGGCGGATGTAACCGTCCGGTCTGAAGTTGACGCTATGGTAAAAGCCGCTCTCGAAAAGTTCGGCAGGATTGATATCCTGGTCAACAATGCCGGCGCCAGCAGCAATCTTCAGCATTTTATCAACATGACCAGGTCTGATTGGGATATCGATATATGCGTCAACCTTTACGGACAGATGAACGTGGCACAGGCCGTCCTGCCATCCATGATATCCCGGCACTACGGCAGGATCGTGAATATATCCGGAGGACAGGGTTCACCGACTATTGCTGTCTATGGGGCTGCCAAAGCCGGAATAGAGGCCTGGAGCCGCGCCTTAGCCAGGGAGGTCGGTCCCCTGGGCATATTTATCAACGGGGTCCAGCCGGGTATGGCGGAAACAGGCCTTACCACCAAAGCGCCGCCGGAGTTCCTTGAGCGCTACAAGCAGTCTTCACCGCTGAAAAGAATGTGTACGCCTGATGATCTGGCTCCGGCCGTGGCTTATCTGGCTTCAGATATGTGCAGCTACATGATGGGACAATTTTTGCGTGTAGATACCCACGGGCAGAGCCCGTGGCACTTTACAGGTCAAGCTTCGCTTGACCTGAATCCTGTTTCCCTTGCCACTTTACATAC
>JAFGOB010000189.1 GCA_016926695.1 Dehalococcoidales bacterium
GTCCGCTCGACCGTTTTAACAAATGTTTCAATATCACCGAACCTATAAGCTAGTTCACCGCAGCACGCGTCCCTGGGTCCGAATTTAGCAAGACTACTCAAGACCCTTGAATGCTCAATACTTCCCGGCACTGTTCGCCCATGACAACCAATAAAGAGGGTATCTTTTGCTTTGGGTGGTACCTTGGACCACCTGTCTAAAATAGCTTTATCTTCGTCTGGTGCGGCATTGTATCGATCAAACGCAAAACCGGTCTCGTTTTTGCCAGTCATCATATAACTGAGTTCTTCTGGTATATCTTTTCCGCTATCCCGATATTTAGCCGTTATGCGTTCCATTATTAGATTATAAGGTCTAAGACCCTGGGGACAGTAGTGATTGCAGCTAAAACAGAAACTGCACTCATTGAATACCCGCTTTGGATCCTCTCCGTTGATAAGCCGCGTTATTTCGGCTTTGGATTCTTCTTTGCCCATTTTCATAACCGGACATTTCTGAAGACAAATACCGCAATTGGAACATTGACTAGCTTCCTTGCCTTCCGGGATAAATGCATCTATATAAGATAAATTTTTCATATAATCCTCCCTTTAGTTGGCTTGACTACTAAAAGTAAACATCAGGCCCACGAACTATACCCCCTTTCTTATCGCAGGCCAATTTGATTGCTGCAGACGTGCAACCATCGAAAGATCATGTATTTAGGAAGCAATTCAATATAACATTTCTGGCCCTTATAGCCCCGTTTGAAACCATTTCCTGGAATCTATTATACTCTGCCCTTCAAGGGCATTACTAAAGCTGTTGTTAACCAGAACCCCATTTCCCTGCGTCCTCTTTATCGAAGGGATAATCCGGCCCATGTTCTTTTTCACATTTGCTAACATTATTGATTACGAACTTGTCACCATAGAAATAAACAAGCTGGAACCAAACAGTACCGATTGAAGCTAATTCAGCATTATAGAGGAGCAAGAAGCTACTTAGCTGACCTAATTATATACGATTAAAAAATTTAGTCAATGGTGTTGGTATATTGCTTGATCAGGCGCACCCGATTTTCCGAAACTCACCCAAATCACGTCAATCACTTAAACTGAATCTACTTTCGGTTTCAAAGATACCTATTGATACCCCGGCTCCACCAACTATAGCATTAGCCTCAAAAACTGGTAAGATTCTTTTCATTGCCTAAAAACTAGCTTCAAATATAAGTTCGAATCCCCTTTGGTCGATTTTTCAGATTTTGCCTTTAGAGCGGAAGTTAGGTTAACTATGAAATAATTGGTTAACGGCGCTATTCAAACATAATTACCGTCCGTATTTCCTTTCCCTTTTCGACCGAATCAATAGCTTCGTTGATTTGCTCCAATTTCCAGCGGCTGCTGATCAACTCGCCCAGTTTATAGATTCCGGATTGGTACAGATCGATGATTTTGGGAATATCCACCCTGACATTGAAGCGGGTACCGCCCATGGCGCAGCCGGTAAGTATTCTCTCACTGCCGACAAAATCGGAAGTCTGGAAATCAGACAAATACTCACGGAAACCGTGTCCCAGAATTACGGTCATACCGTGATAGGCTGACATTAAAAAGGCCTGACGCAGGATAGAGGTGCCTGCCACACACACAAACACGTATTCCGCTCCCCGCAGTGAGGTAAGCTGCTGTACCGCCCGGATGGGATCATCGACCTGTTTGGAGTTGATGGTATGAGTGGCGCCGAATGTCCTGGCTGTTTCCAGCTTGCTGTCCGATACATCTATCGCGATAACGGGCCTGGCTCCCGCGATCCTGGCAGTTTGTATAACGTTTAGTCCCACCCCTCCGCAGCCGACCACCACCACGCTGCTGAGAGGGGCTACCCTGGCATGATGGAGGACGGCGCCGTAACCTGAAATGACTCCGCAGGCTAGCAGGGCTGCATGATCAAGTGGCATATCAGTGGGTATTTTGACCAGGGTTTGTTCAGGTACAGTGGTATATTCCACAAAACCGGCTATAGGACTGGACGCCTGAGTTAGGCGCTTTCCCTGTTTATTGACATAACGTCCTGGGGCGGACAATCCTGTGAACTCCACAACCGGTGTCAGCCCGCTTTTCCTTTTTTCACAGAGTTTGGGCATCCCTTTCATACAGTTGTAGCACTGCCCGCAGCCGGCGGTCACAATGGTCACAACGACATGGTCGCCGGGTTTAACATAGGTAACGCCTTCTCCAACTTCTTCAATATAACCGGCGATTTCATGACCGCCGATAGCGGGAAATGTTACAATTCCATGTTCACCCTTGAAATCGTGGATATCGCTATGACAAATGGCGGCTGCGCCGATACGGACCTTTACTTCTCCGTTGCCGGGTGGGTCAAGATCAACTTCTTCAATAACCAGAGGTTTGCCATAATCATAAAGAACCGCAGCTTTCATTGCCGTCTCCTGTTTTATAATATTTCCGGTAATCCCCGGCGCCTTAATGGGTTACCAGGGGCCCCTTGCTGAAGCACAGCAGGTCATCGACCACGTTCTTATAGTCGATCTTCCTGCCCTGGGCCTTTTCCCTTTCGGCCAGCTTCTGACGGTGGAAGTCTTTTATTTCCTGGTTAAAGGGGAGATTGCCGAAGTCAAGATAGCGCATAGCCCCTTCATTGTCCCGGGCAGCTATAACCTGGCCCCTGGCATAGCTCGATGTAGCAAATGGAGGATCGATAATGCCGGATTCCAGCCCCTTGATATAGCCGACAACTACATCCCCGTCACCCAGTTCCAGGATGCGGTCCATGATGGCATGCGTCTCCATTTCCAGCATTTCGGCCTCCAGGGCCACGGCTTGCGGATCGATACCAATCTTCTGGTCCTTGAGCATATCGATGACTTTCTTACCCGCCCTCAAGCTGGCGGCGCTGGCTTCCATGGAGGGAATGGTCTTGCCTTCCCAGATGGTTTTAACGTGGATAATCTGGGCTCCTCCCAGCATGGCGGTGACCGCGCTCAGGCAGATAATGGCATAGGACTCGGAGATATCTTCTGGAAAGGTGCCGCCGTAACAGGAGCTCATCACAGCGGTCTCGATCGGCCTGTAACCCAGGCGCTTGAGATATTCATTTCCCAGTTTGGGCATGCTGGTAAGGGCGGCCACATCCAGAGCCAGGTTTCCGGTCTGCCCGTAAATCCCGAAATTGAAATACTTTACTCCCTGCTCAGCCGCAGCCAGAATATTGATGATGCCCTGGGCGAAACCCAGGCTGTAGGGAGTGGTATGAGGAAAGCCCCAGCCGGGCTCGGCCGATACAGGGATGCCTTTTTGCTGATATTCCCCCAACAGCCTGAAGTTATACTGGCCGTTGCGGATATCTATCTCCGGGGGTTCATGTTTGGAAAAAGACATGATATTGCTGATAGCCGCCCCACCGGCCACGCTGGTATGTCCGGAGGCCAGCGCCATCTCCAGTACCAGCCTGGTATCGACCGCGGGCGACCGCAGTTGCACCGGCAATTTCACCGATTCAATCACTTTCCGCGTCCGGGCCACGCCGTGGTTGACGATGGGAAAACCGTTGAGGGCAGTCCTGCCAAGCCTGGCGCTTTCTTTCAGTCCATCTTCAGCCTTTTTGAATTCAAGCAGCCGGGAAAAGCTGTCCACGATGGTCCCCAGCAGGTCGGCCCCGCCTTCATCCTGAAGGCACTTGAAGAGCCCAATCTCTCCTTCCAGGGTGGCCACGCCGGAATCAATACGTATCAAATGCCGTCCCTGCTGTTTGGCATCGGCCACTTTCAGGGCATAGTTACGGTCCGGCAGAAGCGTCTTGTGATATTG
Organism: Dehalococcoidales bacterium; assembly: GCA_016926695.1. The sequence goes on from JAFGOB010000189.1 coordinate 3,816, forward strand.
AACGGCCTCATCAAGGTTTACTTCTTTGCCGGTCGGCCAGCCGGCCAGGACCTCCTTTCTCTGCCGGGCGAATTCTTCATCACTTAACCTCTTGTTTCTGACTTCCATGGCCAGTCTCCTCTTATTTTCTCTTTTGCAGATCGGCTTCCAGGTCCTGTATAATCTGAGGTATTTCCACGTCCGGCCGGTATACCCGGTCGAAGCCCATCCCGGTATACATTTTCTCCACCTCCGGCCATGCCATTTCACCGATAATCAACTGGCCGCCCAGATAGAGAAGAATATCTTTCAATCCTGCTTCAATACATTTTTCCCTGAAACTGGTTACCAGAACGTTGGCATGGCCGCTGAGGGAGGAAACCAGTATGGCATCGGCTTTGGTTTCCCTGGCAGCGTCAATGAACTCATTTTGGGGCGTCTGCGCACCCAGGGCTACGATCTTGTATCCGGCATTGCGCAGGGCATGCTCCAGAATCCTGATGCCGACGATGTGGACATCCTCGCCGATGACGCCCGTGACCAGGGTAGCCTTTGAGTTGAGGGTATCTTCCATGATAATAACCTCCTTGTTTAACTTAGCAGTTTCATTATCTGGTTACCAGGGAACCTTTGCCTATGGCCAGTATGTCGTCAACCACATTCTTGTAGTCTATCTTCCTGCCCTGGATTTTCTCCCTTTCAGCCAGTTTCTGACAGTGGAAGTCTTTGATTTCCTGACTGAAGGGGAGATTGCCAAAATCGAGATAGCGCATAGCCCCTTCATTATCCCTGGCGGCCATAACTCTGCCTTTAACATAGCGGCTGGTGGCAAAGGCCTCGTCCACTACTCCCAGATCCACGGCCTTTTTAAATCCGGTAATAATGTCCCCGTCCCCCAGGTCCAGGACCCTGTCCACGATTGCCCGGGTCTCCATCTCCAGCATCCCGGTCTCCAGGTTTACCCCGGCGGGGTCAAGCCCGGTTTTCTGGTCCTTCAGCATATTAATTATTTTATTACCGGCCCTTAAACTGGCGGCATTGGCCTCCTTGGTCGGAATAGTCTTACTTTCCTGGATCGTTTTCAGGTGGATGATCTGGGCCCCTCCCAGCATACCGGCTACTGCACTCAGGCAGATTACGGCGTAGGACCGGGAAATATCTTCCGGAAACATCCCTCCCCAGCACGAGCTCATAACCGCCACCTGAATATCGTTATAGCCCAGCCGTTTCAGATATTCCTCCCCAATTCTAGGATAGGTTTTAATGGCGGCCACATCCTGGGCCAGGTTTCCCGGCAGACCGTAGATGCCGAATGTAATATACTTGACGCCCTGTTCCGCCGCTACCAGCGCTTCGATAATACCCATGGCAAAGACCATACTGAAGGGCGCAATATGAGGGAAAGTCCCCCCGTTTTCCGCGGAGATAGGGATGCCCCTCTCCTGGTATGAGGCCATTAATTTATAGTAATACTGGGTATTGTGAAAACAGGTCTCCAGCGGAACATCTCGGGTAAAATTTAAAAATACGGTAGCCGGTGAGCTGGTAGAGCTGGTGTGTCCTGAAGCCAGGGCGATTTCCATGTGCAGGCGTATATCAGCCGCGGGAGAGCGCAACTGTACCGGAAGCCTGACTGACTCAATCACTTTCCGGGTACGCCATACACCGTGGTTAACAATAGGGAAGCCGTTGATGGCGGTCCTTCCCAGCTTGAGGCTCTCCTTAAGACCTTCCTCTGCCTTCTCGAACTCGTGCAGCCGCGAAAAGCTGTCTACAATCGTTCCAAGGAGGTCCGCCCCTCCCTCATCCTGAAGGTATTTGAAGAGCTCGATCTGTCCTTCCTGTGCAGCGACTCCGGAATCGGTCCGTATCAGATGACGGCCCTGCTTTCTGGCATCACTTACTTTCAGAGCGTAGTTCCTGTCCGGCAATAAGGTCCTGTGAAACTGCACGGCTTCCTCGATATCCACTTCTTTACCGGTCGGCCAGGCGGCCAGAACTTCCTTTCTCTCCCGGTCGAACTCTTCATCATTGAGCCTTTTATTTCTGACTTCCACAGACGGTCTCCTTTCAGTTAATCCATAATTTCCACTTTGCTGAACCGTTCGCATCCGGTTTGAGTGATCAAATAGGTATAGCCCCCGCTGTAGCCCTGTCCTTCGACTTCCGGATCAAGCAGCACGTTGGGATGCAGCGCCAGTGTCATACCGGGTTCAAGCGTTGTATCGATATTTTCACCAATAGACCAGAAATCGATCATGTCCAGGCCGATGGCGTGCCCGGGACGCCAGGGCGATTTATAGCCGGCGGCAGTGACCTCTCCGGTTACCGTGTGATAGATATCGGAGACTTTAACGCCGGGACGCAGGATGCCGACAGCTTCCTGAAGTGCCTTATTCCAGACGGGGATGGCCTTTTGAACACGGTCCGGGAATTTCCCGGCAGGTAAAGTCACGGGCAACTGGGCATAATATCCTTCATAATTCGGGGTGATTTCCAGTGCCAGGACTCCGTTCTCGATCAGCTTTTCTGCGGTAGGGTGGAATAAATTCAGGCTGAGACCCTGAGTGCTGATAATTTCAAAAGAATATTCACAGCCCATTTCAAAAACGGTCTTTTTAATGGCGGCATAAATCTCGTGGCCGCTCAGGCCCGGGCGAACCATCTCTTTTACCATCAGATAGACTTTATCCGCTATTCCTGCGGCAATCTTCATTTTTTCAATTTCTTCGGCGCTTTTCACCAGGCGCAATTTTCGCAGGATATGGGTGGCATCCACCAGTCGCTGCCCGAATTTTGCTTTTACCTGCAAGTACAGCGGGACGGAGATATCCCCGATACCGACCAGGCCCACCCCGCGGCCACGGTCGACAGCTTTTAGCTCCTGCACGATCAGCGCAGCAGGATCGGAAGTGGTGTGGATATCCAGGGACCAGGGACTTTTGCTGAGCCGGGAAGAGGCGGGACTCTTCCCCCCGATAAACACCGGATTATCTTCGAGGCGGAAAACACAGTACTGCTCGCCGGCGATAATGCCGTAGTCGGTAACATAACGGATGTTACCCCGGCTCATGTAGCTGTCGCGTCCGGCGATAAGCAGGCTATCCAGATTCTCCGCCTGCATCATCTCCCGCATAGCTGAATAACGGCGGCTGCGCTCTTTTAGTGAAAGGCCCATATCAGTTCATCCCTCCTGTGCAAGTGCTGAAAACGGACTACCAGTACGATATCGTACGATATCGCAATAGTTACTTAGTTTATTTTTCCGGTCATGCTCATCTTCTGGTTCCTCGGCGTCCCGCCATCCTTTCCGCTATTACTGTCGCCTCATCGGTTCCTGAGTCGAGTTAAAGGAATGGAGGGGGAGTAAAGGGTTATATATAGAATTTTAGGCAACCTGGCACTAGATCACGTTGACCTGGGCCGGATTTATAGCTTTGTACCTGGCCTTGTTGCCGGTGATTTCAAAGGCCTGAGGCATTTTATCCAGTCCGTCAAAGACATGAGTCACCAGGGGCGCCAACTGTACACGTTTGGTAGCCACCAGGTCCACTGCATAGCGGGCCAATTTGGCAGTGCTGCTTCCCAGGCCGCGATACAGAACGCCTTTCGAATTGATCGGACTGACATCGACCCTGGCATCGGCGCCGAGAAGAGCAATCTGGGATATTTTGCCCTGGTCGCGTACGATGCGCATGGCCTGAGTGACGGTAGCAACACCGGATAAACCCATTTTAGGATTGCCCCCGGCGCAGTCGAACACCAGGTCCGCTCCCACGCCATCTGTCGCCTTCAAGACCGCTTCGACGGGTTCCTCCCGGCTGGCGTTGACCACGGCATCAGCCCCCAGACGGGTTGCCATGGCCAGGTTATCTTCATTAATATCGACGCCGATAACCTTGCCGGCCCCGGAGACACGGCAGATCTGGGTAGCGTTGAGCCCCATTGAGCCCTGCCCCAGCACGACCACGGTATCGCCCATCTCCACCCCAACCAGACTGATTGCCCCTAAAGTGCCTACCAGGGGCTGCATGGCCGCGGCTTCGCTGTCGGTGATCACAGGCGGGATGCTCATCATACCTTCACCCGGGAGAAGGACATATTCGGCCAGGCCTCCCGGTATGTCGATACCCAGCATGGGGCCTTTACAGCAGAGTTCTTCGTAACCTGCGCGGCACATGGCGCAATTGCGACAGGCCGGACGTCCGTAATAAAATATTCGGTCCCCGGTTTTAACATTGCACACGCCTTCTCCGGTTTCGATAACTTCAGCGCAAAACTCATGGCCGTACATCTGCCGGGGAGGACCGCCTTCTGACGATTTCCCGGGGTTTTCGGAAAGACTCCTGAAGTTGGCGACTTCAGTAACACTGACCTGGACTTTCTTGATTTTAGCCAGAACCCAGCCGGGTTTGATTTCAGGAATGGGTATCTCATCCAGCCGCATATCATCGGGCCCATATATTCTCCAGGCTTTCATATTTCTTTTCTCCCTGCATGTGTAAATAATTGCATTTTAATAGTAATTAGTATAAAATATGTCATTAATAATTGTCAATAGGGTACTAAAAATACGAAATAATGGCATTTAAGTTAATAATTGGTTAAATGCCGAATACGTTTTTACTTCGGAGAAGGAGGTAAACATGGCTTTTAGAGTGGTATTTGTTGCCTATGCGGATATGATGGTGAAGGAGTTGCCGGAAAACGTGATTGCTGCAGGAGCCGACCTGTCTGTTTATACGGTCGCCGATACTGAAGAAGACCTGATTTCACTATGTGCTGACGCTGATTGCGTCATAACCAACCAGAGCTATTTCCCTTTCACTCCCAGGGTGTTCCGGGAACTACCGAAATGTAAATTCCTGTTAACGGCCAGTATAGGGTATGATGCCCTAAATGTCGAGGCGGCCACCGAACTGGGCATAGGCATCGTCAATCTGCGCGGTTTTTGTTCTGAAGAGCTGGCCGAACACTCCATGTCTTTAATGATGGCTTGCGCACGTAATATCGTGACGGCAAATAGCCGGGTCAGGGAAGGAAAACCGGCGCCCCGTCTGACAGAAAAAGAAGGCCGGCACCTGACTATTCTGAAAGGGAAGACCCTGGGGATCGTCGGCTTCGGGCTTGCCGGGCGTGCGCTGGTACCAAAAGCCCGGGGTTTTGAAATGGAAATCCTGTCCTCTGATCCGTTTGTGGAAAAAGAGGTTTTTGAGAGATTTGGCGTGGAAAAAGCAGACCTGGATAAATTACTGGAAAAGTCTGACTTTATCGCCATCCATGCAAGCCTGAATTCGACCAGCTTCCACTTGATGGGACCGGACCAGTTTAACAAAATGAAGCCGACCGCTTTTGTCATCAACACGGCACGCGGCGCTATCATCGATGAGCCTGCACTGGTGTCCGCTCTTTCAGACGGAAATATAGCCGGGGCGGGTCTTGATGTGACAGAACAGGAACCGCTGCCGCCGGACAGTCCCCTGACCAAACTGAATAATGTGATCCTGACCGGGCACCGCGCCGGCAGTTCGCGCGAATCAAATGTGATCTGGGGAAAACGGCCGGCTGAAGATATAGCCAGGATGATGCGCTGTGAATGGCCGGTCGGCCTGGTCAATCCCGAGGTAAAGGAAAAGTTCGTGGCCAAATGGGGCCCGATGAAAGAGCCCCGGGATGTCGATTTCTAATAAAAGGAGATTGAAATGAAAATTGTCAGATTTCAAGAGGATAAATCAGCCAGATACGGCCTGCTGGAGGGGAATGAGATATTCTCTTTAGAAGGGGACTTGCTGGGAAAATTCCAGGCGGGGAAGAAACTGGGTAAACTGGAAGACGTCAGGCTGCTGGCCCCGGTACAGCCCAATCTGGTGGTGGGGCTGGGGGGAAACTACCACAGTCTTTTAGCGGTAGATACCAGTATCCATTCCAAGCCGGAGGCGTTTCTTAAACCACCATCAGCCGTAATCGGGCATCTGGACCAGATCATCTATCCTCAAATAGTCACCAATGTCCACATGGAAGGTGAACTGGCAGTGATCATGAAACGTGAAGCCAGGCACGTTCCGGAAGAAGATGCTTTCGATTATATCCTGGGATACACCTGCGCCAATGACGTAACGGCCCACATCGAGGGCGACCGGGGCTCCACCCGGGCCAAATCCTTTTATACCTTCTGCCCCCTTGGACCGTGTATCGCCACCGGCCTGGACCCGGACAACCTGAAAATCACCTCCCGGCTGAACGGAGAGCTTGTACAGGAAGGCGATCCGACCAGCGACATGGTATTTAACGTCCGGAAGATAATCAGCTATATTACGGAGTTCATGGCCCTGCGCCCGCTGGATGTCGTATTGACCGGTACATCCAGACCTCCTAAAATGCTCAAGGCCGGGGATGTGGTGGAGATCGAAATAGAGGGGATCGGGCTGCTGAGTAATAGCGTAGTCGAGTAATCCGCCGAGTAACCTGGTTTGCTGAAAAATACCCGGCAAAGAATCCTGCACGACCGGTGATGCTGCGTTCCGTCAGAATCGGTGATATACTATAATCAATAAATAACAGAAGCCACGGATAACAGTTCAACTGGTTGTGGAAGATGATAGACGAAATCAACCGGAAACTGATGATTGCTCTGAGTAAAGACGGCCGTTACAGCTACGCCAGGCTGGCCAGGGAACTGGGTATTAAAGCTACCACCGTAGCCAAACGAGTTGACTCCATGATGCAGGATGATGTCTTTACCATCAATGCCATACCCAATCCGATAAATATGGGTTACAGGGTAATGTCGGTAATCGGCCTGGATGTTGAGCTGCCGTCCGTTGAAGATGTCTGCGAAAAACTGGCAGAATATCCCAACGTGAGTTATATAGCAACCACGTTTGGCAGGTTTGATATCCTGCTCAATGCTGAATTCCGGGACCTGGAATCCCTGAACAAACTGGTAAAGGAAGATATTCCGAGCCTCGGAGGGATCCGGATGATCGAAACATGGATTGTATCGGAGGTTAAAAAGAGGTTCCAGGTTACAAACAAATTCAGTCCCATGTCAATTAAACCCGTTCCGATTGATGATATCGACGACCAGTTGATCAGGGAACTCAGGAAAGACGGACGCGCTCCATTTACCGTCCTGGCCGAAAAGTACGGGCTGAGCACAGCCATGGTATCGAGAAGAGTGGCCTCCCTGGTGAAAAAGAACGTGATCCAGATAACCATAGCCCCGAACCCCACCAGGATGGGCCGGCCGGTGGTAGCCTATGTCGGCCTGTACGTTAAACCGCACCAGGTCGATATAGTGGCTTCCCGGCTGTCAGAGTATTCCCAGATACCCCAGGTGATGACCTTGATGAATGGCTATGACATACTGGCAGTGGTCACTTTCAAAGACCTGGAAGTGCTTTCCAGGTTTATAATGAAGGAAATTGCCTCCATCGAGGGAGTTGTCAATATAGAAACCCTGGTGCGGGCCGAGTTCAAAAAGCGCACCTATCTGGGTTTTGACTTCGAAAAAGCCTTACAGCAGATGTTTTAACCGGCAGAAGCGTACAGCCGCTTTTCGTCTACGGGCTGTCTATCCCTATCTTAGCCATGGCAGTCTTTGTTTTACGGTTGGTCCGCCGCAGAACAGGCTGAAAACTGATAGACAATAGGCGCAATAAACAGCCATGGTACTGATAGTGGGACCATGGCTGTTTATTTTTACAGAGAACTGCTTTTCAGGGCACATTTTTAAAAAGACGTTGTAGAATATGATCAAAAGAATCAATTAACTTCATAAAAAAGACATGCCGGATATCTATAAAAAGAAGCGCTGAAAAAATGCTAATTGTACAGGGATTTCAAGACAAAAGGCATTTGACAAATAAATTTATTTTGCTTATACTACACCGCAAAATTTAGTTTAATTCAGTTTGTTTCTTAGATCAGTTTTTCAAACTATATAACCCGACTCTTAGACCGTTTAAGGTTGAGGGGGCATATTAACTCCAAGACAACCAACCGCAGGCTTATTGCATTCAGATATTGTAAATAAAATATTTCAGAGGAGAAGAGAAACACCCATGAAAAGACACCTGACTTTTTTGGCAATAGCTTTCCTGATTCTGGTAGTGGCAGCGGGGTTTTTGCCGGCGCAGGTGGCCGGAGCAGGCGACTTCAATGTACCGACGGTTGAATACCCGACTATTCAGGACGGCATCGATGCCGCATTCGCAGCCGGCGGTGGCACCGTACATGTGGCGGCAGGCACCTATTATAAGAACATTACGTTAAAAGACGGTGTAGAGGTGCTGGGAGCCGGGGAGGCGGTCACCACAATTGACGGCAGCGGCTTGGACACAGTGGTAACCGCTGTCGATGTCAGTTCCGAGACGAAGATAGACGGATTTACCATTACCCATGGAAAAAGCTCCGATGGCGGCGGGATGCGCAATGAAAATTCCTCGCCTGTGGTGACCAACTGCACATTTTCCGGCAACTGGGTTAAATATGGTGGCGGCGGGATGTGCAATATTAGTTCCGATACAATACTTATCAACTGCACCTTTTCCAGCAATTCGGCTGATTGTGGCGGCGGAATATGCAATTATAGCTCCGATCCAGCACTAACCGGCTGCACCTTCTCCGGCAACTCGGCTGGACATGATGGCGGCGGGATGTATAATAATGATTCCTCTCCAACGGCAACCAGCTGCGCCTTCTCCGGTAACTCGACTTATGAAGGCGGCGGTATGTACAACAATAGTTCCGATCCAACGTTAACCGGCTGCACCTTCTCCGGCAACTCGGTTTACTATAGCGGTGGCGGGATGTTTAATAATTATTCCACTCCAACAGTAACAAACTGCATCTTTTCCGGCAACTCGGCGAATCATGGAGGTGGGATATTTAATGTCTCGTCCGGTCCGACGGTGACCAACTGCACCTTTTATGGCAATTCGGCAGAATATTGTGGCGGTGGATTATATTTTTATGCAAATCATGAATTGTACCCTGCAAAGGTAACCAATTGCATCCTCTGGGATGATATACCGGATGAGATCTACAACTTGGATACGACTCCAACGGTCAGCTACAGCGATGTTTATCAGAACTCAGGTATATATACCGGCACTGGTAACATTAACTCCGATCCCCTGTTTGTCGATCCGGACAACGGTGACTTTCACCTGCAATACGACTCCCCCTGTATCGACAGCGGCACCAACTCGGCACCGTCCATTCCGGCTGAGGACTTCGAGGGGGACGGCCGTATTCTTGACGGCGACGGAGACAGTACAGCCACTGTGGATATGGGGGTGGACGAGTACTTTCCACGCGCCGATCTGGAAGTCGCCAAGATGGATAGTCCCGATCCAGTAATGGCAGGAGGAGAAGTTATCTGGACTATCGTCGTTACCAATCACGGCCCTTCGGGTGCCGGCGATGTAGTCCTGACGGATGATATGCCCTTGCAGGTAGAATATTTGCAGTACTCCCCTGACAGCGGAAATAGCTGGTCCGACTGGTCGAGTCCATTGAGCCTGGGGACGCTGGCTTCCGAAGACGACATTGAAATATTAATCAGGGGAACAGTCGATTCCTCGACTGAAAAAGACACCGTTATCACCAATACGGCCGAAGTATCTTCAGTTATAGAGGACCCCGACACTGAAAACAACTCGTCAACCTCTGAGGCCACGGTTGATACGTCATCGGACCTGGAGGTCACGAAAACAGGCCGTGACAGGGCGGTCGGGGGAGGCAGTCTTATCTATACCATCACTGTAACCAA
>JAFGOB010000020.1 GCA_016926695.1 Dehalococcoidales bacterium
CCTTAACAACTGAATAGCAGCTTGCGGGTGCGCTGATAATAGCCTTCCACCCGCCCCTGGTTTTTTTGACCGAAATAACCTGTCCTTTTCAGCCGCATAAACCACGCTATTTTTTAAAAAAATAATTTTTGCGAAAACAAATCCATTTTAATGCCGTACTCGTTCCGCGACAGGCTCCCTGCCGTACCGCTACCCCTATGCCCTCACCTCTCTACCCTCTACCCTATTCCCTCAACCCTCTACCCTCAACCCTCTTCCCTCCCAATTATGCTAAAATATGGGGAGGGCTAGTCGATCCGGCTAGCCCCGATAGTGTTTGGGACCGATAGCGCCTGGAGCAGATTATGCAGCTTGACCTGGAACGCCTGCTGCCTCTCATCGAGGACATGCCGGCCTACCGTGAAATAAACGGCCGTATCAGAAGAAAAAAGGGAGAGGAAATCCGCGCCCTGGTGCTGGAGGCGGCCAGGCCTTACCTCATCGCCGCCCTCTACCGTCACCTGAAAGTTCCGGTGCTGGTGGTGACATCCCAGCCGGAGGACGCCAGGAGGCTTTTCGAGCAGGTCTCGCTCTGGACCGGGCCCGGCCTGCCCTCGACCTTCCCGGAACCGGACACACTGCCCTACCAGCGCAGTCTGGGCGATTTCGCCATCGAACAGGAGCGCCTTCAGGTGCTGGCATCCCTGTCCGGCGAGGAGGGCAGGAAGACCGCCCCCCTCATTATCTGCTCGGCTGCCGCCCTCACACAGAAAACGACGGCCGCCAGGGATTTCTCCGCCGCCTGCCATTACATCGAGACCGGCATGGAGATCGATCCGCTGGAGCTGATAAAACGCTGGCAGTCGATCGGCTACCAGGTAGATACCATGGTGGAAACGCCGGGTAAGATCAGCCGGCGCGGAGGGATAGTTGACCTCTTCCCCCCTCTCAGCGAGTTCCCCGTCCGCCTGGAGTTCTTCGGAAATACCCTTGAAAGCATGCGCCTTTTCGACCCCTCCACCCAGCGTTCGAAGAAGTCCGTTACGCGCATGGCCGTCTGTCCCGCCGCCGAGATCCTGCCCTGGGAGAATAGCCCGGGTATAAAAGAGAGGATGAGCGGTCTCGATCTCTCCTCCTGCTCGCCGGAGAACAGGGACCAGCTCGAGCAGGAGCTGGCGCAGATGGCCGAGGGCCACAGGCCGGCAGGCATCTCTTTTTACTCGCCCCTGTTCAACTCGGACAGCCTGCTGGACTACCTGCCGCCGGGTACGCTGGTGGTGCTTGATGAAGTCTCGCAGGTAAAGAACGAGATCGAATACCTGGACGGACGGGCGTCGGACCTGCGCGAGCAGAAAATACGGGACGGAGAGCTCCCGCAGAATTTTCCGCGGCCCTATTTCAACTGGAAAGAGCTCCAGGCGAAAATCCGTCCGCTGACCCGACTGGAGCTGATCTCCTGGTTTGGATCGGAAGAACCCGGACTCCACCGCCTGGACTTCAATCCCGCACCGGCTTACGCCGGCCAGCTCCCCGCGCTGATCGCTAAAACCGGCAGCTTCCTGGAGCAGAAAATGCGCCTGGTATTGATCAGCAACCAGGCCGCCCGGCTGTCCGAACTTTTCGAAGAGAAGGGTATATCCTGCCAGCCGGTATTCGAGGTAAAACAGGCGCCTTCTGCCGGATCGATCACCCTGGTGCAGGGCTCAATGGCCGAAGGCTGGACCATGGGGACTACCTTCCTTCTGACCGACAGGGAGATCTTCGGTTTTATCAAGGAAAGGCACCTTGTCAAAAAGCGTCCCGTCCAGCGCCATAAGCAGCTCGTGGATATCAAGCCGGGAGACTACGTGGTCCACGTTGAGCACGGCATAGGCCGTTTCTCCGGGATTATCAACATGAGTACGGACACCACCCGCAAGGAGTACCTGGTGCTGGTTTATGCCGCCGGCGATAAACTGTACGTGCCCACCGATCAGATCGACCGGGTGAACCGCTACGTCGGGGCGGGAGAACAGGAGCCGGCCCTGAGCAGGCTGGGCACCCAGGAGTGGAACCGCACCCGGGAAAAGGTCAAGGAAGCGGTGGAGGAGATCGCCCAGGACCTCCTGAAGCTGTATGCCTCGCGCCAGGTGGTGCCGGGCTACGCCTTCTCCGGCGATACGGTCTGGCAGAGCGAGCTGGAGGCCTCCTTCCCCTATATCGAGACCGCCGACCAGATCAAGGTGCAGGAAGAGGTCAAGGAGGACATGTCCGATCCCAGGCCCATGGACCGGCTGGTGATAGGCGATGTCGGCTACGGAAAAACGGAGATAGCCGTCCGGGCTGCTTTCAAGGCCGTGCTGGACGGCAAGCAGGTGGCCGTACTGGTGCCCACCACCGTGCTGGCCGAGCAGCACTACCTGACCTTCAAGCAGAGAATGGGGGCCTTCCCCGTCAAGATAGAGGTGCTCAGCCGCTTCCGTACCCTTAAAGAGCAAAAAAGGGTGATAGCAGGCCTGGCCGATAAAAGCATAGATATCTGCATCGGTACCCACCGCCTGCTTCAGAAGGACGTGGTTTTCAAGGACTTGGGCCTGCTGGTAATAGACGAGGAGCAGCGTTTCGGGGTAGGGCACAAGGAGCACCTCAAAAAGCTGCGGGAGCAGGTGGACGTCCTCACGCTCAGCGCCACCCCCATTCCGCGTACCCTCCACATGTCCATGGTGGGAGTGAGGGACATGAGCATCATCGAAACGCCGCCCGAGAACCGCCTGCCCATCAGGACCTTCGTGGCCGAATACAACGAGCGCCTGGTGCGGGAGGCCATACTGCGTGAGATCGAGCGCAGGGGCCAGGTCTTCTTCGTCCATAACCGCGTCCAGGGCATCGCCGCCATCGCCGCCAGGCTCAAGGAACTGGTTCCGGAGGCCGTGATCGATATCGCCCACGGTCAAATGCCGGAAGAGCAGCTCGAAAGGGTTATGCTCAACTTCCAGAAAGGCGGCAGCAACCTCCTGGTCTGCACTACCATCATCGAATCGGGGCTGGATCTGCCCAACGTCAATACCCTGATAGTCAACCGCTCGGACAAATTCGGGCTCACCCAGCTCTACCAGTTGCGCGGCAGGATCGGCCGCGGCGCCAATATCGCCTATGCCTATTTTCTCTACGACCGCGACAGGCGTCTCAGCCCGGTAGCCGAGCAGCGCCTGCGTACCATCTTCGAGGCCACGGAGCTGGGGGCCGGTTTCGGCATCGCCATGAAGGACCTGGAGATAAGAGGGGCCGGCTCACTCCTGGGCATGAAGCAGAGCGGCAATATCAGCGCGGTGGGTTTCAATCTCTATACCCAGTTGCTGGCTGAGGCGGTGGAAGAGCAAAAAGCCCTCAGGGCGGGCAGGCCGAAAGAGACCGCCGCCCCCCGGCGGCCGGAAACAACGGTCGATCTGCCCCTTAAAGCCTATATTCCGGAAGACTATGTCACGGATACCGATACCCGGCTGAGCCTGTACCAGAGATTGACCGCCATGACCTCCGGGGAGAAGGTCCGCGATATCGCTGAAGAAATGCGGGACCGCTTCGGACCCCTCCCTCCCGAGACTGAGAACCTGCTTTTTGTCATACGCCTGAGATGCCTGGGCGCGAAGGCCGGAATCGAGTCCATCTCCACCTTCGAGGGCGTGGTTACCATGCGGCTTTTCCCCGGCAAGCGGGTCCAGCGCCCAAAGCTGTTTCCCTTCTACCGGTACGGATTGAAAATCGGCATCGCACAGGTGATCATCCGCCTGGACCGGCTGGGAAAGGACTGGCAGAAGCTCCTCGAAGAGCTGGTTATGGCGGTATAAAGTGAATTGAAGCACACTGTAAATTTCCTCTCCCCAATGTGGGAGAGGACTAAGGGGGTGCAACTAAAGCCGGCAATACCGGATTCTCCTCTCCGCCAGGGAAAATATGCAAGTTTACTATTACCTTTAGTTCCGTTTACATGCTACAATAGAATTAATACTGAAAATACGTAATAGATTAACGGAGAGTGCATTGAAAATATTGCTTGTCTACCCCCAGTACCCGGATACATTCTGGAGCTTCAAACACGCCCTCAAGTTCATCAGAAAGAAAGCGGCTTTTCCACCGCTGGGACTCCTGACCGTGGCAGCCATGCTGCCGGAGACCTGGCAGAAAAAGCTGATCGACATGAATGTCAATCCGCTTACGGATAAAGACCTGATATGGGCGGACTACGTTTTTGTCAGCTCCATGGCCATTCAAAAATCATCGACCAGGGAGACCATCGACCGGGCCAAAAGCCTGGGAAAAAAGATCGTAGCCGGGGGACCTCTTTTCACCACTGAACCGGAGCAGTTCCCGGATGTCGATCACCTGGTACTCAACGAGGCTGAGATAACCCTTCCCCTTTTCCTGAACGATCTGGCCGCAGGCAACGCGAAGCACATCTACCAGACCCCCGAGCACCCCGAGATAACCCGCACGCCTGTGCCCCTGTGGTCTCTGATAAATCCCAAAAAATATGTCTCCCTGAATCTTCAGTATTCCAGGGGATGTCCCTTCAACTGCGAATTTTGCGATATTACCTTCCTGGACGGGCGGATTCCGCGCACCAAGAGCAAAGAGCAGGTCATCGCCGAGATGGAGGCAATTCACCAGCACGGCTGGCGGGGCTCACTGTTTATCGTGGACGACAACTTTATCGGAAATAAGAATAAGCTCAAGGCCGAGATCCTCCCGGCCATAATCGAATGGCAGAAGAAGAAGAAATTTCCCTTCACCCTCTTCACCGAGGTCTCGATCAACCTGGTGGACGATGAGGAACTGATGAACCTGATGACCCAGGCCTCCTTTACGCGGGTCTTTATCGGCATCGAAACGCCCAATGAGGCCAGCCTGAATGAATGCAGCAAATATCAGAATACCAGCCGCGACCTGGTCGCCGCCGTCAAAAAAATCCATAACCAGGGAATGGAAGTAATGGCCGGTTTTATTATCGGCTTTGACAACGATCCGGCCACAATCTTTAAAACGCAGATCAATTTCATTCAAAAAAGCGGTATTGTAACCGCCATGGTGGGCCTGCTCAACGCACCCAAAGGCACACGCCTCTACCAGCGGCTCAAGGGTGAGAATAGGCTTTTGAAAGACGATTTCAGCGGCGACAATATGGACTCCACCCTGAATTTCAGACCCAAGATGAACCGCGAGTCCCTGCTCAGCGGCTATAAACATGTCCTGGATACCATTTATGCCCCCAAGCAATATTACGCCCGCATCAAAACTCTCCTCAAGGAATACCAACCCAAAGCCAAAGCGGGAATATCCCAGATTAACTCCGGGCATATAGTGGGATTCTTCAACAGCATCTGGTTCCTGGGCATCATGGACAAGGGCAGAAAGTATTACTGGAGGATGTTCGCTTCCACCCTGGTCATGCGGCCGCGCAAGTTCCCCATGTTCGTCACCCTGGCGGTCTACGGATACCATTTCCGCAAGGTGGTCGACAAGGCCATCGGAGCGCCGGTATAAGAGAACGGTAGCCTTTTTAACGTAAAGATAATAGTACGGATACGGCGGGAGTTTCGGGACTAAAATCCATCTCCCGTCTTCCTTTTGAAAAGGAAGAAGCCGGTTGGTGCCACAATATAACGCATTCTTCCCCCATACCATATAAACAATATTAGGATAGCGGTCTTCTCTGGAGGAGAAGCACCCTCTGGGCGTTGGAGAAGGTCAACCCTATTTCCCCATCCCTTCTCCCTTGACGGGAGAAGGTCAGGATGAGGGTGTAAGAATCAATGGAAGAAGCCCTTTTACTCCTGAGAGAAGCTGATCTGCACTGATGAAATCACGCCTGCTTCCGCCTTATAAAAAGGGACTGAGGTGGATTTAGAGACCGCATCCGAGCTATACGTACTCTTTGATTTCCTGAAGGTTTCTAATGCGGGGGTAGTCCAGGGGTCCCGTGTGGATATCATAGCGGTCCAGCAGGATGGCTTTCATGCCCACATTGCCGGCACCCAGGACATCCGACTGGTACTGGTCGCCGATATAGACAGCTTCCCCCTTTTTGACCCCCGACCTCTCTATAGCTGCCAGAAAGATAGGAGGATCCGGCTTTTCCACACCTACCTCTCCCGAGGTAACCAGGACGTCCAGGAACGGCTTCATTCCCAGTTTTTCGACAAGGCCGGCCACGTTGCTGTCGGCGTTGGTTATCACCCCGATGGTGCGCTGCCGCTGTTTCAGCCATTGAAAGAGCGGCATAACATCATTATAAAGCGTGTATTCGCCGGTGAACTGCTTCAGTACTTTCCTGATGATTTCCAGTTGGATTTCAGGCGACAACTCCAGACCGGCTTCCGCTGCGATAGCCCGGCAGTACAGGGTAAACTCCGCCGCCCGATCCTCGAAGCTGGCCCCCCTGACCCGGGAGCGCGTTTGCGCTGAAAAAAAGTACCGGTCGCCTATCAGAAGACCCTTGTAGATCTGGTTGAAAGTTACGGTTATGCCGTATTCTTTAAAAATATTCCGGTATAATTCTTCGCGGGGAGGATCGTAGTGGACCAGAGTATTGAACCAATCGAACAAGACTGCTTTAATCACTATTTTCAGGCATCCGTAATACCCAGTTTTTTGATATAATCAACCGCATCCTGGACGGTTACTATTTTTTCGGCATCGGTATCGGGAATCTCTATCTTATGCTCAGGGGTGCTGAAGTTCTCTTCAATAGCCATGATCAGCTCCACCAGGTCCAGAGAATCGGCCCCTAAATCATCAGCAAACTTGGCAGTGGGTGTAACCTCGGCTTCTTCAACACCCAACTGGTCTACTATTATCTTTTTTAGTTTCTCGAATACTGTTGCCACTATGGAAACCTCCATTACGTTTTTTTGTTGGCTACCAGATTGCTAACTGAGCCAAGAACGCCGTTAATGAAGCGCGAGGAGTTGTCACTTCCATAGGTTTTCGCCAGTTCAACCGCCTCATTAATCGCTACCTTAACCGGAATTTTATTATCCTGTATAATTTCGAATATTGCAAGTCTGAGAATATTCCTGTCAATGATTGATATCTGGTCAAGTGGCCAGGCAGGAGCAAAATCCCGGATATTCTGGTCCAGTGCGTCCCGGTTTTGCAGCACGCCGTTGACCAAATCCCCGGCAAAACCGGCTACATCTTCGGACAGCTCGGTCCTGTCTGAAATAAAGCGCATGGCCTGATCGGAGTTATGGCCTACTGAGTCGATCTCGTATAGTACCTGTAACGCAACTTCCCTGGATTTATGACGGGCGCCCTTCATTGCTCTGTCACCTGTGTAATCATTATAGCATCGCTGCTGCTATTGTACATCTTCATAAAAGACTATGCCGATACCATACCCCCGTCAACACACAATACCTGGCCTGTAATGTACCTGGCATCATCCGAGGCCAGGAAGGCCACTGCCGCGGCTACATCCTCGGGAGCACCGAAGAATCCGGCTGGTATTCTCCTGTTGAACTCCTCCTTGAGCTTATCCGGTATACTGGCGGTCATATCAGTCTCAATGAAACCGGGGGCTACGGCGTTAACCGTGATATGGCGGGACGCCATTTCCTTGGATACCGTCCTGGTCAGCCCGATTATCCCGGCTTTGGCGGCACAATAGTTGACCTGGCCGGGGTTTCCCAGGATGCCCGAAATGCTGCTGATGTTGATGATCCTGCCGTAACGCTGCTTCATCATATACTTTAAAACCGCCCGTGTACAGACGAAAACCCCTTTCAGGTTAACGGCTATGACGGCGTCCCACTCTTCATCCGTCATGCGCAGGGTCAACTGGTCGCGGGTGATCCCCGCGTTGTTTACCACGATATCGATGCGTCCGTATTCCGCTATGATCCTGTCCATCATGGCATTAACCTCAATCGAGGAGGTAACGTTGCTTTTTAGAAAAAGAGCGGGCCTGCCGGCGGACTTGATCTCCTCAGCGCAGGCGGCGGATTCATCCGTAACATCATTGATAATAACCTTAGCTCCATCCCCGGACAACCTCAAAGCAATGGCCTTGCCTATTCCTCGCCCGCTGCCGGTTACCAGGGCTATTTTTCCTTCCAGATTCATGTTCACCTCGCCAGATTTTCCAGTTCGGCCAGATTACCGACATTAAGTGTTTTCATATCCTTGTTTATACGTTTCATAAGACCGGTTAAAACATTTCCCGGTCCTATCTCGATAAAGCGGGAAATACCCTGATCGATCATATACTGCATGGAATCCTGCCAGCGTACCCCGTTGCAGAGTTGACGGGTCAGCTCTTCTTTTACCCCCGCGCTGTCTATCAGCGGCAGCGCCGAGGTATTGGCGATAACCGGTATGAGGGGGTCATTGAAAGACATCTTTGAAATAACGGCAGACAGTCCCTCAACCGCGGGCTGCATCAGGGGGGAATGAAAAGCCCCGCTGACCTGGAGAGGTAAAGCACGCGCCGCGCCCCCGGCTTTGGCTGCTTCAATAGCTTTTTCGATATTTTCCCTGGCGCCGCTGACCACCACTTGTCCGGGACAATTGATATTGGCCAGCCATGTGCCCGTTTCCCGGCAGATAGCTGCCACATCCTTCTCCGCCATTCCCAGTATAGCTGCCATTGCACCCGGCGAACTCTGCCCGGCCTCGTGCATCAAACGACCCCTTTCGCGGGCAAGAAAGACGGCAGAGCGGAAGTCAAGTACACCCGCCAGCACCAGTGCGCTATATTCACCCAGGCTGTGACCGGCCAGTAAAGCAGGGGTGATTATTTTATCTTCACCTATCCTGGAAAGCGCCGCCCTGTAGCAGGCTATGCTCATGGTGACCAGGGCCGGCTGAGCGTTGTAAGTCTGGCGCAGGTCATCTTCCGGACCTTCAAAACAAAGCCGGGACAGAGGGAAATCAAGCACCCTGTCCGCCTCTTCAAAAACCTCCCTGGCAGCAGTAACATTCTCGAAAAGGTCGCGCCCCATGCCTGTTTTCTGGGACCCCTGACCGGGGAAAATAAATGCTGTCTTCAAGGCCTCTGCCATATTTCACTCCGTTTGATCACTCTCGGCCTCCGGATTTACCGGGATGTTTTACCGGAAAAATCCGGACGTACTGTCTCTTTTTACAGATTAAAACAACACCAGAAACGGCTGAAATGTATTTCAGCCGTTTCACATTTTTTTACTTTTCCGGTTGGTTCATAAATATGAGCCTTCAACCTGAAACCCCGTCCATTTTTGCCAAAAGCTGATTAGGTGGTCTTCTTTTTGGGAGTGGAGACCTTAATAGCCTCTCTCCCGCTGTAGTTACCGCAATTCGGACAGGCATGATGTGATAGCTTGGCGCTGTGACACTGCGGACAGGTATCCATGGGAGGCTTCTCCATCTTAATATGACCGCGTCTTTCTCTCTGACGTGATTTCGCATATTTCCGTTTAGTTAAGGCCGCCATTTTTACTCCGTTTCCTTTATTTTTTCTTATTCTTACCAGTTGATGAAAGCTGGACCAGCCTGGCCCAGCGCGGGTCTATGGTTTCTTTAGGGCAATCACAGGGACCTTCATTGAGGTCCTTGCCGCATTGCTGACATAAACCGGCACAGTCCTGCCGACATAGGGGTTTCATCGGAACGGCCAGTAAGGTATTTTGCCGGATTGCTTCTCTCAGGTCAAGTATATGATGCTCATCAATCGAAAAACTGCCCGTTTCATCCGGTAATTCAAGGGGATTTCCGGTATTTACGTCTATCACGGGAAAATATTCTTCTTCTACTGTTACGGTCAGCGGGAAGATAAAGGTCCTTAAACAGCGGCTGCATTCTACAGGAATTCCCGTTTTGAAATTACCCTGGGCCAGAATGCCCCGGTGCGTACGGGTAAGCTTGACAGATCCCTTTATCACGATTTTAAGACCGCTTCCCAGTACGTCCGCTATTTCATCAATCTCATACTCCCGTATATTGCCAATAAGTGCTTTTAGTTGTTGGGACACATTGATTTCCATATGTCCCTCCATATACCGATATTCAAATAATTATACCTGTTACAGGCCGTTATATGCAAGGCGAAGAAGAAATGAAAGCACCTGTTCCACCAAATCAGCCATTCAACCTGTCTTTACGCTGGTGGTAAAAGATCAGCTCATTGACAGCCTGGGCTGCTTTATCCACGCTTGGAAAGAAGGGCACTTTCTCTTCAATCAGCCGTTTCCTCAAATGAGCGACCTCCTTCCAGAACCAGTGGCCCATATCCGGGGTGCTCAGGGGACGTTCGCTGAAAATGGTAAAGAATGGCTTCGGACTTTCTTTAAACAGCTTTATGTACCCTTCAACGTTGGTGGAAATCCAGTCAACGAAAGTCTGCTGGTTGTAAGGATGATCGTCAGCAGCGATATTGGCGCATATAAAATCATATTCAGGTCGTTTGGCCATCTCCAGCAGAAGGGCCGGGACCGTAAAGGCATCGCCAGGAACGCTTATGGAGCGGTCAGCCGGATTGTCCAGGCAGTCCCAGAGCATAGCTCCCCGCTTTCTGAACTCCTCACGCACTTCCCGGGGCAGGGGAACAACATCAAAACCGTATGAGTCCCACTCATCCACCGAGACGGTATTGCGACCACCGCCGCTTCCGCCGGTACCGATCCTGCGACCCCTGATGGGTGGAAGGAAAGAAAAGGCCACAGCAATATTCACCAGGTCGTCTATATCCCTGACCGGAATGCCTCCGGCCTGCCTAATGGCCGTATTCCAGACCATGGAAGAACCCGCCAGAGAGGCTGTATGAGACATGGTTGCCCTTGCCCCAGCCTTGCTCAGTCCTCCTTTGCATACGATAAACGGTTTTCTGGCCGAGGTTTTTTTTACCAGATCAAGAAAGTCCCTGCCGTTTCCTCTCAATCCCTCGATAAAGGCCATGATAACCTTCGTCTGCGGGTCATTACACAGGTATTCGAGCAGGTCCATCTCATTGATATCTATGGCATTTCCATAGCTTACAAGCTTGGAGAACCTCAGACCGCGCAGGGCTCCGTAGCGCGCTATGTCCGTGGAAGACCCGCCGCTCTGGATAAGCGCGCCAACCTGACCTGGCTCTTTAAGGAAATCGGTACAGAAACTGAAACCGGACTCCGGGCAATAAACGCCCATACAGTTGGGACCCAGCAGACGGATGCCGTATTCCCTGACCTTCTCTCTGATGGTAGCTTCGAGCTTCTTCGCCTCCGCCCTGCCGGTCTCAGCACCCCGGGCCGCGAAGGCATGTATGGACCTGACGTTCTTCTTCACGCAGATGTCCAGAAAGGCCGGCATGCGCTCCAGGTCAATGCAGTATATAACATGGTCCACCGTTCCCGGGATATCTTCTATTGAAGTATAAGCCTTGATCCCCATCACTTCCGCGTTTTTCAGACTTAGCGGATAAATTTTTCCCTTGTAGCCGAAGTTGATCAGGTGCTGCATAAAATCGTAACCGGCGGAAGCCGGGTTGTTGGAAGCCCCGGCTACCGCCACCGACCGGGGATAGAACAGAAAGTCCAGGTCGCCTGATACCGGACGTTTTTTCACTTCTATAGCCACATCCGGTGAGACTTCCACATTTATGCGTGCATCCACCGCTATTGCCCCGTCAGGATAGGCAATGACGGGATTGAGGTCCAGCTCGGTTATTTGAGGGTTTGTTTCGATGAAGCGAGATACCTTGACCAGCATATCTTCAAGGGCACTCAGGTCCACCCCCGGCTGCCCGCGAAAACCGGTCAGTATCTTGCGACCCTTTATTTCCTCTATCATCTCCCCGGCATCCCGCCGGTCCACCGGAGTGACCCTGAAAGAAACGTCTTTCAGCAACTCCACGAAGATGCCGCCCAGGCCGAACATCAGGGTAGCCCCGAACTGGCTGTCCTTGACCATGCCTATAATCATTTCCGTGCCGAAAGGAGCCATCTTCTGGACAGCGACGCCCTGGATTTTTGCCTGCGGAAATTTTGCTGTCACGGAACTAATGATCTCATCGTAGGCATTTCCCACCTGCTGTTCCGTTTCCAGTCCAAGCTTGACTCCACCGGCATCGCTTTTATGAACAACATCCGGAGAGACGATCTTGAGAACAACCGGGTACCCCAGCGTTTTACTGAGGTCCGCCGCCTCATTTCTCGAGGTTGCCAGACGCGTATCGGTAACACTTATGCCCGCAGCTTTCAGCATCTGCTTGGCTTCAACTTCATTCAGAAACATTTCCCACCTCATCTCTGACCGGAGCGGGTAATAGAAGATTTCACTGCCGGTATTTTTTTATTGTTAGATTGTTAAAAAAGCCTGTTGGAAACCATCAAGAGACTCTCACGCCGGGCTAAGCCCTCCTCAGGGTGGACTGCATATGGTGCTTTTTCAGCAGTCTCTTTATCGGTAATCCTGTGCGGATGACAACCTAAATTATACAATAATATACCACCCGCCGTATTTATCGTTTCAGGTCAACGTATAAGATAATAGCCGGATAATATTCACGACGGTATCCCGTACAATGGCTTTGCCGGTATATCGTTTGACATACCCCCGAATAATATGTTATCTTGGCATTGAAATAGCGACTCCCGCCAAATTCCGTTTACGCTCTTTTTGCCTGTGGATTACCTGAACATCACCGGGCAACGGTGAAAACTTCCGGAGAGAAAACCTTGAAGTTATCCTGTAAAAGAGCTGATAGGCAAAAACAGGCTCTTTTTGTCTGTATAGTCAATCAAGATAATGCCGGATATAATGCAGTTAATTGCCGCAGGGATTCCGAATTTTCTTCAATTCCGCCATTTCAGCCGTACATAGTGTATCCATTCCATGATTTCTCATTTAAGAATGGCATTTTTGCCTGAATAAATGTTATGTCAATTTCAGGCAATTTTATATTAATTCGATATAGGAAGAAGACATGGTAAACGAACAAGAAAAACAAGCACTATTACCACCAATCAGGATTCTGGACCTCACCGAAGGCGGATGTATGCTGGGTGGGAGGCTGATGGGCGACCTGGGAGCAGATGTTATTAAGATAGAGCCCCCGTGCGGAAGCCCCTCACGCATCTGGCCTTTCTATGGGAACGAGGCGTCACCGGAGAAGAGCATCTTCTGGTACGCCTACAACACCAACAAAAGGGGGGTCACCCTGGATCTCCGCAAAGCGGAAGGCCGGGAGATCTTCAAGAAAATGGTGAAAACGGCCGACATCGTGATGGAATCATACCAGCCGGGTTATATGAGCGGCCTGGGACTGGGATATGAAGACCTGTGCCGCGTAAAACCGGATATTATTTATACCGCCGTTACACCCTTCGGTCAGAGCGGCCCTAAAGCCCGTTATGCGGCCAGCGATCTGACAGTCTGGGCCAGCGGCGCTTACCTGAACGCCTGCGGCGATCCCGACCGCGCACCGGTCTGGATTACCATCCCTCAGACCTGCTTCTTCGGCGGGACAGAATGCGCCATAGGGTCTCTGACAGCCTACACTTACCTGCTGGATACGGGGGAGGGACAATTCGTAGATGTCTCCATGCAGGAATCGGCAGTATCTCCCAACATGAACGTACTCCAGATGTGGGATGTGAACCACCTGGAATTCAAACGAGTAGGCTCAGCCTCTTACGTGGCCGCCACCAATGTAAGACAACCCATATATTTCAGGTGTAAAGACGGTTATGTGATGATACTGGCCCTGGGCGGAAATGACCCCTATGCCTCTTCCTCGGAAAGGCTGGTGGAGTGGATGACTGAAGAAGGTATGGCACCCGAATGGCTGCAAACAATGGACTGGTGGACAGACTATAACGCCTCAACCCTCAAACAGGAGCTGGCCAATAAAGTGGGGGAGGCGATAGAAAATTTCACATTGACCAAGACCAACGCGGAGCTGTACGAGAAAGGCGCTTTTGAAAGAAAGATGCTGGTTGCTCCCGTGGCAAGCGCTAAAGACATCAGTGAAGATATTCAGTTGGAGGCCCGCCACTACTGGACCGAACTATACCATCCTGAGCTGGGAAAGAATGTTCCGTACGGGGGGGCTTATATCAAGCTGAGTGAGAATCCCATCTTCAACAGGATGCGCGCTCCAACCATAGGAGAACACAACCGCGATATCTACGCGGGCGAACTGGGAATGAATGAAAGCGATCTCCAGGCCCTGAAAGACAAGGGAATAATTTAAACAGGACTAAAGACGATGGATAAAAGAAAAGTATTTGAAGGAATCAAGATAGCAGAGTTTGCCTGGGTGGTGGTGGGGCCATCCAGCTCACGCTACATGGGTGACCACGGGGCGACCATAGTAAAGATAGAGTCACATAAACGGCTGGATACCAACCGCATCAATGGGCCGTTTGTCGATAATAATCCCACCCCTGAGAGCAGCATGTTCTACGGAAGACACAATCCCAACAAGTACTGCGTCACAATCGATTTACAGAATCCCAGCGGCAGAGAGCTGGCCTGGAAATTAATCAAATGGGCTGACATCATGACGGAATCTTTTTCTCCCGGCACCATGGAAAAGTGGGGGCTGGGCTATGAGGACGTACGCAAAGTAAGGCCCGATATCATTTACCTGAGCTCTAGCATGCAGGGGAGGGGAGGTCCTCACTCCAGCTATGCCGGATACGGCCAGAATGCCGCCAATTTCAGCGGATACAGCGAGGTCAGCGGCTGGCCTGACAGGATGCCTTCAGCTCCCTACGGCGCTATTACCGACTATGTCTGTGCGCGCCTGGCCGCTTTTACCATGATGGCAGCACTCATCAACAGGCGTAAAACCGGTAAAGGACAGTATATTGAGCAGTCCCAGTTTGAATCATCCCTGCATTTTCTCATGCCCGCGATCATGGACTACCAGATCAACGGCAATATCATGCACCGGAACGGCAACAGGCTCCCTACAGCGGCCCCGCACGGGGTTTACCCCAGCCTGGGCGACGATCGATGGATAGCCCTCAGCGTCATGGACGAGGACCAGTGGCAGGCCTTTTGCAAGGTTACCGGCAAGGCTGAACTGGCTTCCCGGCAGGAATACTCCACCCTGGCGGAGCGTAAGAAAAATGAGGACAGCCTGGATAAAATTGTATCCGAGTGGACTGTCGGGTATTCACCGGCCGATGCCCAGGATATGCTTCAAAAAGCCGGTATTCCGTCCCACATGGTCTCCCGTCCGTCGGACATATACGCGGACGAGCAACTGGCAGCCAGAAAATATTTTACCACCCTTGAGCAGCCAGCCATGGGCAAGCAGAAATACGAACCCCAGAGCTGTTTCATCCTCTCCAAAACGCCGCGCGAGCAGTTAAGGCCGTCTCCCATGGTCGGAGAGCACAATGAGTACGTTTTCAAAGAGCTGCTGGGAATGAGCGATGATGAAATCGCCGAACATATTATCGACGGTAGCATCACCACCGAAATGGTGGGGAAGATGGTTACCTCTTTCTAAATCACCCGGGCTCATTCTGTTATTCATGTACGTTAACCCCCTCCCGTTTGCGGAGGGGGTTATTTTTCAGCGGGTGTCCCCGTACCAACAAAATCCATCTTCCGTCTTACCTCGTGTCAACAAAAGGTCACGGGGAAAAAAGCCGGTTGTAATATACAGCCCGGCGATCAATGTTTCTCTAACAAGCGGGCAATACACTGTAATACTTCGCCTGATTTGACGTACAATTAATTGAATGCCACTTAAAGGGAATATTTATGAAAAAACCAAGGCAACGATTATGATAGCCAACCGCTCAACAAGCGGAGAACTCGGATGGAGGTGCCGGTATAAAAAAGAAGATCACGGTCGGACTGTTGGCTTTCTTGCTTTTATCGATGCTGGCTGCCTGTTCTCCGGAGAGTAACACGCCCGCGTCCCCGGGACCTATTTCAACCCCTGATCCCGCGCCGGGACCGAGGGGGAGTATCATGGCCGACAGGGTTCCTGATGTCATCGCGGCCTATGGTGAGAATGCCGGGATCGATCTTTCCTTTACAAACCAGGCTGCCAAATCAGGCAAGATTAGACCCTACCCTCCGGTAATCAAGATAATCGAGCTGCCCGACGAAATACCACCCGCCGAGACCGTTCAAGCCTTTCCGGCGGGGAATGGCGAGCTTGAGCTGCAACCGGGGGAATCGGCCTCTTACACCATCAACTGGGACCAGAAGAACAGCAGCGGCGAGCAGGTACCGCCTGGCTGGTATAGCCTTGAAGTGACATTATCCACCAGCCGCGGGTCACCTGTCAGAGTCCTGGTGCTGCCGCCGGAAGGCGTAATGGAAAAGACCTTCGAGGTCAACCAGTCAAGGACAGTGAACGGCATCACAATAACCCTGGAGAGGGTGGAGCTGACTGCCAGCGGGATGAAGGTTTATGCCTTTAATACGCCTCCTGACTATGACCTACCGCAGGGCCCGGACCTGGCGCCGCCCCATTTTATGGCGCTCCATGCTGACGCCGAATACTCAATAGACGGCGGCGCTGCGAAACGGACCTTCAGCTCGGGAATACGCTTTCTTGAAGACGGCATGCAGCATACATGGGACCAGTACCTTGATCCGGTACCACGAAATGCCCGCAATTTAACGTTCAGAATAACCAGACTGGGAGATTATGAAGGCCCCTGGGAGTTTGAGATACCGCTGAACGATGGACCTCCGTTCAGCATAAAAATATCTGCCGAACCCGCTCATCTACCAGGGGAACGGATTATGTTCGGCATAGGCATTACCAACTCATCTTCAGGCACAATTACTATCGATCCTTTTCCACCGGCCATGTGGATAAAACCATCAGGCGGGGATGAAGCCGTATATTCATCTCCGGCGGGTACGCGTACCTTCGATATAGGGACTGACCCTGGCTTTTTCCCCGGCAAAGATACCTGGGACCAGAAGGACAACAGCGGGCAGCAGGTAGCTCCGGGCCGGTATAAGATCGGCTATGAATATATCAATATCGAGCAAAGTACAGGTTCAAGCTACACGGCCTCTCCAACAGCCATTTTCCGGATAATTAACCCCGCCAGCGCCATCAACAAAGACCTGGATGTGGATCAGTCCGTGACGGCGACAGGCATTACCGTCACTCTGCAACGCATCGAGATGAACGCGGTGGAAACAAAGCTGTACATGTTCACAACGCCGCCGGAATATTCTTTAACTACAGATCATCCTCCATACCAGATGGAATCTCTCATGACCGGATCCACGGCGGAATATAGCCTGGATGGGGGGGCCGTTAAGCAGGTGAAATCAGGCGGAGGAAAAGCCGGCGATGAAGGTATAACTCTTACCTGGGATGGAATTGAACCGGTCCCTGTCGGCGCACATGAACTCGCTTTTACTATAACCAGGCTGGGTGACCGGGAAGGGCGATGGAAGTTTGTGACACAACTTAATTGAAATTATGGCGTTATACAGGTGAGGGGTTTTTTATTATATATATATATCGACACTATTTATTGCATTATTAATGGATTGGCTCAGCCCAGGTCGCCGTCAAGCTGTGCAAGGCAATGAAGGAGCAAAGGTGCTCGCTTGCGGCTCAACCAGGCTTCGCCATCCGCGAAATATTATGACGTTTTACATAAATGGGGAGAAGCTATGAAGGGAAGTCAGAGCCGGCGCAGGTTTCTGGCGCTGATTATCATAGCGGCGGTTATCGCCGCCTCAGTTGGTATTGCTCTCGGCTTCCGTGACAAACCCGGAAGTATTACCGTCCACGCCATCAGCGACGGCTCCGGTGGAGCTATCATCACCTGGCAAAAAGAAAAGGGAATCTACGTTCAGCATATCGATGCTTCCGGCAATATTCTCTGGCAAGACGGCGGTATGCAGGTAAGCGAAGCCGGGACCAAACTGTACCCCTACGCTCCGTCACGAACATCATTCACTCTTATAACCGACGGGGCCGGCGGCGCGATTATTACCTGGGATGAAAAATACAAGATGCCGACCGATCGAAATGACCCCGCCTTTTTCAATCCCGTTCCCTTCCATTCCCGGCGAATAAGTCCGACCGGTGAATTTCTCTGGAATGAAACTGACATCGCAACCGGCAGTGCCGGGCTATACGGCGGTAATTTCCCGGTTGTTGTAGCCGACGGCACCGGAGGGGCTATCTTCGCCTGGAACGCCTATACCACCGCTCACCGGGCATTGCATAATGATTTTCTTCGCCTCCAGAAGCTGGCACCCGATAGGACCCGGCTGTGGGGGGACCAGGGTATACTACTGGTTAAATCTTCTCCTTACCGGCCCGTAACCGAAGAGGAAAAGGCCGCCGGGACCAAAGGGACAATTATCCGCTCCTATCCCACATATGCCGGAGAGCATGACATCGTCAGCGACGGCGACGGAGGAATATTCGTGATCTGGGAGGAAGAAGGCGAGCATGGCTCAAACCAGGTTCACGCTCAACGATTGAACAGCGACGGCACTACCGCCTGGAACGAGAGTGTCATAGCCGGATATACGGGCTATCAATATAACTCTCTGCACAGCGACAGTTCCGGAGGGGCTATTCTGACAATTACCGGCAGCGATGTTGAAGCAGCCTATCAACAGCATATCGGCAACGACGGTGTTCTGCTGGAAAAGAAAGTCTATTTACCTGATACAATAAGCGACGGATCCGGCGGAAGCTACCGTGTCCGCGTCGCCACAGACTCTCCCTCCGGACCGCCCGACCAGAGAAGCATGATTCTTTGTGTCCAGAGAATCAATCCCACACTGAGTGTTTTCCGTCCAGAAAAACAGGTAATCGCCACCGAACAGGGGTATCAACTAGGGAACCTTGAATACGCTGCCGATGGCACCAGAGGCATCATCCTGCTCTGGCAATTCCAGAAAGAGTATGTCGCTTATGGCGGCATATTTGCCCAGAGACTGGATACCGAAGGTAACATTCTCTGGGGCGAGAAGGGGATTGCCGTATTCAACCAACCCGCTAAGTACCAGGCCAATAGCACTATCATCAGCGATGGATCAGGGGGCGCTATTGTTATTGCTGCGGCCGGTAATAATGCCCTGGGCGGCGATATGGTCTATGCCCAGTACCTGGATGCCGAGGGGAACCGCCTCTGGGGCGACGGCATAAGGATAGACCGGTAAAGGAGCGGAGATGAACGGGTTAAAAAAATCAATCATGCTTTATGACGCCGGGGGACTGATCATATTTATCATGCTCTTCGGAATCCCTTTCGGCAGCATCTTTGACTATCTCTGGAACCTGCTGATGTTTTCCGTCGCCCTGCCCTTTCTTCCCGTTGCCAACAAAATCCAGCTCGGCAAAGGGAGAAGGTTGATATACATCCTGTTTATTACAATACTGGGTATAATCATCGACTGGGCGTATTTCGAACTGACCTGGGATACCCATTTCGGCAAGAGTGGACTCTGGATAGCGGCGATGCCGCAGGCGCTGCAATTGGTCTGGATGCTGCTGCCCATAGTCATGCTCTGGCTGGTAAATTTCGCCCTGTCATACACGTATTTGAAGATCGATCGGAAGCCGGCAGCGATATTGGGCGGTGTCATGGCTTTATTCACCGCTCCCTGGCTTTTACCCACAGTCCCTTATTTAATGGGGTGGGTGGTTCAATAGTATGTGGAATCAATTGTGAATAAGCTGATAGTGGAGGGCGGGCGGACGGCGGCTCAGGTAACTCATGGACGTCAACTCTCTGTCAGACGGAAGAGCCTCTCTTCCGCACCGGAACAGGCCAAAAGATGAGGCACTCCCCAATAAGACCGTCAGTCCCCCCTTTTGAAAGCTTGCAGACCAGATGCTACAATATGATTATCTGTTTATGTGAAAAATAAAACCGGCTGTATTGTCGTAAACAGCCTTAGAAACGGTGCCAGGTGGCACAAAAAGGAGAGCCAGGATGTTATCCGAGATCCTGAAAATACTGGAAAAAGACTGCCGTGCCAGCACCCGGCAAATAGCGGCCGCTACCGGCGGCGATGAAAAAGAAGTGGAGGATACAATCCGGCAGGCTGAACAGGACCACGTTATTCTCAAGTACAAGGCTATCGTCAACTGGGACAAGGTGGAAAACGACCACGTTTTCGCCTTGATAGAGGTCAAGATCGCACCGCAAAGGAACGTAGGCTTCGACTCCATAGCCGAGCGCATCTACCGTTTTCCCCAGGCACATACGGTTTACCTTCTTTCAGGCACTTTCGACCTGCTGGTGATAGTCACCGGAAAGACCATTCACGAGGTAGCCAATTTCGTATCGCAGAAACTGGCACCTATCGAAGGTGTTCAAAGTACTGTAACCCATTTCATGCTTAAAAAGTACAAGGAGGACGGTGAAATCCTGAGCGTTAGAGAGGAGTTTAAACGCCAGCCCCTCTTACCTTAGAAAAGATTAAAAACAAAGCGGAATACTGGAGAGTCCAATGACCATCATCAAAAAAAATTGCACATCATATACTTCCACCTGCGTCAATGAGCTGGCCCCGTCGGGAATCCGCAAGTTCTTCGACCTGGTAGCACGTATGGAGGGCGCTATCTCTCTCGGTGTGGGCGAACCGGACTATACCACGCCCTGGCATATCCGGGAAGCGGCTATCTATTCTCTGGAAAAGGGTTATACGATGTATACTTCCAACTCCGGAATGCCTGAGCTAAGGGAAGGCATTGCCGCCTACCTGGCTGCCCACTACCAGGTAAAATACGATCCGGAAGGGGAGTTGCTGATAACTACGGGCGTAAGCGAAGCCCTGGACCTGGCCATGAGAGCTATTATCGATCCGGGCGATGAAGTGATAATAGCCGATCCCTGCTACGTCTCTTATGCCCCCTGCATTTTCCTGGCCGGAGGCAGGCCCGTCAGGGTACCCATCCGAGCAGAGGATAACTTTGAAATGAGGGCGGAGGACATCGTGCCCTTCATTAACGGAAAGACCAAGGCCATTCTTCTGGGTTATCCGGCCAATCCCACCGGGGCCATGATATCCAGGGAAAAAGCCATCAGGATTGCCGAGCTCGCCCGGAGCCGCAACCTGCTGGTTATTTCCGATGAAATTTACGCCAGGCTGGTCTACGGCGTTGAAGAAATCTGTTTCGCCGCCCTGCCCGGAATGCGTGAGACCACGCTCCTGCTGGGCGGTTTTTCCAAGGCTTACGCCATGACGGGATGGAGGCTGGGCTACGCTGCCGGCAACCAGGAAATTATCGCCGCGATGACCAAGATCCACCAGTATACCATGCTCTGTGCCCCCATCATGGCGCAGAAAGCCGCCATTGAGGCGCTCAAGTTCGGTGAGCCGGACATTCGGGAAATGGTTGAGGACTATAACCGCCGCAGGCTTGTAATGGTCAAGGGATTCAACGAGATCGGCCTATCCTGTTTCGAGCCTAAAGGCGCTTTTTATGCCTTCCCCTGTATCAATAAGACGGGCATGAAATCCGAGGTATTTTCTGAAAACCTGCTGAAAGAAGAGAAGGTAGTGGTGGTCCCGGGTACCGCCTTCGGCGAGTGCGGGGAAGGTTATATCCGCTGCTGCTATGCCACCGCCCTGACCCAGATTGAAGAAGCGCTGGACAGGATAAAACATTTCATGGATAAACATGCCGGATAAAACCAGAACCGGTCATCTAACATACCAATACAAACGCAAGCATAATTGAAGCAAACAGAATGGAAATTGTCATGTCCAGGTCATAAGACCGTAAGAAAATAAACACAAGCGGAGGAAGAAGGATGTTGATAAAATATCTGGCCCACTCTTCATTCCTGATCACGTCCCGGGATGGCGTAAAAATCATCACGGATCCCTATAACGCGGGAGACGGCCTGAACTACAACCCGGTCAATGAGTCCGCTGATATCGTCACTATCAGTCATGGGCATGGCGACCACAATAATGCGCGCGCGGTCAAAGGCAGCCCGCAGGTTTTAACGCAGGCCGGAACACAGACCGTCAAGGACATCACATTCAAAGCGGTCAAGGTCTTCCATGATGAAGCCGGAGGTAAGAAGCGGGGCGCCAACCTGCTTTTTCGCTTTATGGTTGACAACCTGGCGCTCTGCCACATGGGCGACCTGGGACATACCCTAGACCCGGCGCAGTTGTCCGAGCTGGGTAAGGTGGATGTAATATTCATTCCGGTGGGCGGTTTTTTCACAATCGATTCCGTTGAAGCCGCGGCGGTAATCACTTCGCTCCGGCCCCGGGTCGTTTTCCCGATGCATTACAAGACGGCCAGATCCGAATATCCTATCGCGGGAGTAGATGAATTCCTGAAAGGTAAAAAAAATGTCCGCAGGCTAGACTCCAGTGAAATCGAGTTAAGCAGGGCGGCTTTACCCGAAAAAATGGAGATAATAGTACCGGTACCGGCCAATTAGTACCTTTTGTGCGAAAATTGACGGCACTTCGGTCTGTTTGCTATTTCTAAATAATCAAAATTGTAGTAATATAGTAAAGGCCCGCTTTTACAGGAACAAGGGTTATACGTCTAAATCAGGAGGATATCAACCAGGATGGGCAGTACACTCAAATGGCGCCGCAAGAAAATGAGTAAAAAACACCATAAAAGAGTGCTCAAGATGACACGTGTCCAGAGAAGACGCAAATAATCTCTGGAAATAAGGCTATATTCGCCGGTATTGTTAAAGGTATACTTCGTCGTTATCACTGAGCGGACCGGCCTGTAAAATCGAATCGGGTATGAGTCTTGCGGTCGCTTCGGCGGGTAAAGCTGCCGGCATCTGTATGGATAGAATTTTATATAAGGGTTGTTGCCATTTCCCTTTTCCGGCAGCGCCGGGTATACTCGAAGGCCTCGCTTCAAAACGAGGCCTTATTCCTGTCTTTCAGCCGGAGAGCGCGTTATTGACCGCGGCTATTATCTTACCTTTATCGGGCAGTACGAATTTCTCCATGGGCGGACTGAAAGGAATGGGAACTTCGAGGCCGCACACCCTGGCCGGAGGGGCCTTCAGCCTTTTAAAGACCTCTTTTTCTGCGGCGACCAGAGCGATGATCTCGGCTGCCGCTCCGCAGGTCTGGCAGGCCTCATCCACCACTACCAGCCTGCCGGTTTTCAATACCGAAGAGATAATGGTATCCTTATCCAGCGGAACCAGCGTCCTGGGATCGATTACCTCCACCGAGATACCCGTCTTTTCCAGTTCCTCAGCCGCCTCCAGCGCATCGTAGACCATCTTGGCTAGCGCCACCAACGTCACATCCGTTCCTTCCCTTCTGATGCTTGCACAGCCGAAGGGTATACTGTATTCCTCTTCGGGTACCTCCCCTTTTATACCTCCCAGCAGTAAATGCTCGAAGGACACCACAGGATTATTGTCACTGAAAGCCGTCCTAAACAGTCCCTTGATGTCGTAGGGTGTGGTGGGCAAAAGGATTTTCAGTCCGGGATTATTCATATAGAGAGAGTAAGGGCTGACCGAATGCTCGGCAGCGGCGGAACCCCCGGCCCCGACGGTCATACGGTACATGATGGGGAATTTGGCCTGTCCTCCGAACATGTAGGTTATCTTCGCGGCGTGATTGAACATCTGGTCCATGGCCACAAATCCGAAAGTGGCCATCCTAATATTGGCGATGGTCCTGAATCCCGACCCGGCCAGACCGATAGCCGCCCCCACGAAACCCGATTCACAGATAGGCGTTCCCCTGACCCTGGACTCGCCGAACTCTTTCTGGAGCTCCAGTGGTATGTCCGTCGACAAATGCACCGTCCTGGGATTCCTGCGAAATTCCTCCTGGATGGCTTCCAGGGAAGCCTGATCACAGGTTATTACTCTCATAAAATCTCTCCAACAGCGAAAATAGGATCAGGCGGAATATACGTCCTCCAGGGCATCCTCCGGCTGAGGGTAAGGGCTTTCCTGCGCGTATTTGACGGCCTCTTCTATGCGGGACAGTACCCTCCGGTCTATTTCAGCCAGGTCCGGCTGCGTCAATATACCGCGATCCAGCAGCCTGCCCTGGTAAGCGGCCACCGGGCATTTCTTTTTCCAGCCTTCAATTTCTTCCTGCGGCCTTAAATCGGCCAGATAGGCAGACAGGAAGTGTTTGTGCCAGCGATAGGTCTTGCACTCCATGAAAGCCGGCCCCTGCCCGCTCCTGATGCCTGCGACGATCTCCCCGGCGGCCCTGTATACGGCTTCCACATCATTTCCATCTACTGTCACGGCTGGAATATGGTAGGCGGCGGGCATGCGTGTAATCTCTTTAGCAGCCAGGGCATACTGGTAGGACGTATTGACCCCGTACTGGTTGTTCTCGCAGACGAATAGCATCGGCAAGTTCCATATCCCGGCCAGGTTGAGGACTTCGTGAAACTCACCCTCCTGGCAGGCGCCGTCACCAAAAAACACGGCCGCAATACGTCCATCCGCCTCCAGTTGGGCAGCCATGGCGGCTCCGGTAGCTATGGGAAGCCCGGCCCCCACTATACCGTCCGCTCCCAGCATGCCTATGCTGAAATCAGCAATATGCATGGAGCCGCCCTTTCCCTTGCAGTAGCCGGTCTTTTTCCCGTAAATTTCAGCCATCATGCGGTTGATATCCGCCCCCTTGGCGATACAGTGACCGTGGCCGCGATGGTGACTGACAATGCGGTCTCTGGTATCCAGATGAGCGCACACCCCGGTCGCTATGGCCTCCTCACCGATATAAGAATGCACGAAACCGGCTATCCTGCCTTCAGAAAATTCCCTGACCACTCTTTCCTCAAAACGGCGGATGGTCAGCATCCGCGTGTATAGCTCGATCTGTGTTTTCTTCTCCAGCTCCAAGAGATCCCTCCTCCTTCACCTGTAACCGCCGGTACTATTATATGTATTATGTAATAAACCTTTAAGCATGGAATGAGGCCCGGTTAAGCCCCTGGTCGAATCCGAACCACTGCGCCGTCCGGCTGAGCGGTTCCTTGTCCGAACGGAAATGCGCTATTTTATCATCCCAGTTGGGGTAACCGCAGGCTATACCCAGCAGGAAAAGCCTGGACTCATCTATCTCCAGGACCCTTCTCAGGACGTCCGGATAGGCCACGGCCTGCGCCTGGGCGATCGTACCGAGGCCGTGTCCGGCAGCCAGCAGCATTATGTTCTCCGCTACCAGGCCGCAATCGAAGACCGGCCAGGAATTCACGCCCGCGCTCTGATAGTAGAAGTACCTGTCGATCAGCAAATAAATAACGCAGGGCGCCCCGTAGTTGTTAAAATTCTGAGTCCTCCACCAGCCCCTGCCCTCTTTGTCCTCTCTTTTAATCCCCAGCAAATCCAGCTCTTTTTTAGCCAGGGCTTGCATCCTGTTCATATATTTTTCAGGGAATCCCTGTGGACGGGGCACATCCATGCTGGCTTCGGCGTCACCCTTTTCCATGAGCCCTTTTTTAATCCTCTCCAGCAGCTCTCCGCTCACCACGGCAAATTCCCACGGCTGGGTATTGGCCCATGAAGGCGCCATGACGGCATTCTCCAGGATAATTTCCAGTACCTCTTTGGGTACCGGATCCGGTTTAAACGACCGGATGCTCTTGCGGGTCTTAACAGCTTCTATCAGCTCCATATTCGCCCTCCTGAATATATCTAACCCTGACATTTTCCGGATAAATTTTGTGAATGCTAGTTGAGGACGTACCCTTTTTTAACGAAAAGCTCGATACAGGCATCAACCGCATCGGAATCATAGAGTATGCCCCTGTTCTGCCTGATCTCTTCCAGGGCCTTTTGAATTCCCAGGGCAGGACGGTAGGGACGGTGGGAAGACATGGCTTCAACCACATCCGCTACGGCCAGGATACGCGCCTCGTGTATAATCTGGTTCCCTTTCAAACCCGAGGGATACCCGCTGCCATCCATCCTTTCGTGATGCTGCAAAACGATATTGGCGATAGGCCAGGGGAAGTCTATGTTCTTGAGGATTTCAAATCCCACCTTGGTATGGTCCTTGAGCATATCAAACTCGGGTTTGGTCAGCTTGCCGGGCTTGCTCAAAATATCGGACGGCACCAGTATCTTCCCGATATCGTGCACCGCGGCGGCCATGTTAAGACCCTCCTGCTGGTCTTCACCCAGTTGGATCAGCCTGGATATCTCACAGCTCAACTGGGCGACCCTGCGCTGATGACCTGCCGTATAGGGGTCTCTGACCTCGCCGATGTAGGCCATGGCCTGTATGATCTCCCTGATGGTTATCTTCAGCCTTTCCAGGCTTTGCTGGACCTGCGACTGGGCCTGTTTACGCTCGGTGATATCCTCGATGATACCATCCATGAACTGGACCGAGCCCGATTCAAAGCGTATCGCCACGATAGTCCTGGCGATAACGATCCAGTTTCCGCTTTTCTGCCTGAGTCTGAGCTCCCGGGTAGCCTTCCAATCGGCAGGGTCCACTTCATAGTTAAAAGCAGATCCGTCCTCGGAGGTAAGATTCAGTTCACTGGCCTCCATCCTTTGCAGTTCATCACGCGAATAGCCCGTGATCTCTTCCATGGCCATGTTGACTTCCAGGAAGCGTCCTCTTGCGCCGGGCGTGCAGCGGAAGATGCCGAGCTTGATGTTGTCCACCAGGTCCCTGTTTTTCCCTTCGGATTCCCTGGCCAGGAGGGCAGCCCGCTTATACAAGTCCAGCTCCTGTCTCAATAAACGGTTGGCCTTGAGGGTCTCGTCTGTCCTCTCCATAACGATACGCTCTATGCGGTCCCGATCTTCCGTCAGGCACTTACCCGGCAGCGGATAGCGAAAGACCGCCGCGAGGCCGTTAAAACTGCCCGTTTTGTCCCACAGGATATTGAGAGAGACTATGGTCTCTACCGGGCTGCCGTCTTTTTTCAGGCTTCTTTCCAGGCCGTTCCAGCAGCCTTCCTTAACGAGACAGTCCAAGGTGCCATCCCCGGTCAGGCAGCCCAGTATTTTGCCGAGGATATGCCTGCTGGCATCTTCACCGGTGGTATCTTCCGTTTTCCAGCCGAAAAGGTCTTCTGCTGCTTTACTCCAGGATGTGATATTGAGGTCCCTGTCGGTTGTGATGACTGCATCCTGAAAATCATCCAGCAAAATTTGCCGTGGATCGTGAGGAACATTCTCCTGGTTTATCACACTATCGCCTTAAGTCCACATTCATCACTTTAGAGCTGTCCCTGCGGCAGGCTTGAGTGAATTATAAACGAACTCGCAGACTATGTAAAATAACTGTAAAGGTACCGTAAAGGTGGTAGTCTTAATCACTATTTGGTCTAAATATCCTGTATTCTCCCGCGCAGCCGGACAGGAAGAAGCGACAAAAAGCAAGATCAGGCGGGAACAATGCACAAAGTCACTGCCTTTGTTTTAACTCGTCTTTGCGAGCCAAAGCAGGCAGCGGGGGTCTGCCCTATGAAGGCAATGAACCTGCGTGACAACCTGTGCTTTACCATCATGTTTTGGCGGTCAGTTAATTTAGAGCTATTTAGCTTCAATGGATTTGATTTCGCAAAAATTACTTTTTTAAAGAGCACAGCCTTTTCACCGGTTAAAGAAGGCATATCGCCGTAGATTATAAACAGCCGGGGTATACTATAGCACATATGTTCTAATATTGTAAAGCGTTTGATGGCACTTTTTGAGGGAATAGGGTTGAGGGTAGAGGGAATAGGGATAAGATATAAGATACAAGGTACAAGGTACAAAAAATAACCAATGACCAGTATCAAGTTGCGATTTTCTAGTTTTGAGTGATGAGTGATGAGGGTTGAGGGTTAAGGGTTAAGGGTTGAGGGAATAGGGTTGAGGGTAAAAGATAAGACTGATATGGACGATCGTTCCGATCGTAGCGATAGAATTAACGGGCTGAAAGCCACTCTCTCCATCCCGGACCTGATCCGGTATCCAGAGAGGAAAGGTGTCTGGATACCGCTGATTCCTGAAGGAAAAGTGGTTGGAATCCGGCTTTCGCCGGTATGGTCGTAAGCGAGAGTAATCCACCCTGGTTTATTCAGAGGAGCGCAGCGACGAAGCAATCTAAAGCCGCAATAAATAGAACCGGGAAGAAACCGGGCTCCATCCCTGACCTGGAACACGGGCGGAAATCATTGTCCTGATCGCGGATACGAAGTCCTGAGATTGCCTCAAAGGCGTAAAGGTCTTTCTCAATGGCGAACCGGGGGCTATGCCCTTATTCTCCGGACAGCGGTTTTTAAATGTGTACAGTCGAGCTATTACAAAAGTTCCTTGAATTCCTCAATAGTCAAGCCTGCATCTATCACAATTCCAGCCATTGTCAGGGCATTTACTGGATTTGATCTCGGAATTGTTATAATCCTCTTCCCGTCCGTCATGGTAATATGTTTGCCTTCTCTCGTAACTCGGAAACCACATTTCTTAAAAGCCCTGACGGCTCGTTGATGGTTTATACCCGGTAGAATCGGCACTATTCTACCTGACTTCTACATAACTTGACTTGTTATCTTTGCTCAGCTCGTCAATAGTTACCAGATAGGACTGTAAAGCATCCTTGATATTTTCCAGGGCTTCTTGCTCGGTTTTCCCCTGTGACCAGCAGCCTGGAAGACCAGGGACCCAGACTGCGTATCCTTCGCCGGTTTCTTTTAAATTGACTTTGTATCTCATGTAATTCCCCCGGACTTTTCGATTTCCTACTTTATTATAATCATTATAATCTCCGCATGTATGCAGTTCCAGCCTGTGCAATAAATTTAAAAATTGAAGCTGTAAATACCCCGTCCAGCCTTTTCTTCCCGTCCTCCCGCCCCCCCAGATGCCTTCCGCCGTAGGGGCGTACCATGGCACATACTTTACACCGTGGGGTAGAGAATTAAGCACAAAATTTGGTCATATTTGTGAAATACCTTTTGTAAATAATCCGGAGTACTTTGAGCCACGGTTCCGGTCCTGGAGAGCCAGGCTTCCGGCGTAAATGGATCCACCTTTCCGGATACTTTCTGGTCTTTTTCAAATGGGCTGTTTTCTGAAGACGTACGTTAATGTTTTACGGGAAATTGATGAATCTTCCTGCTGTGGGGCGGGTTTTTTCTTCTTAACCCAACCTGAACTTGTTCAGGCACCCGCCCGCCTTCAATTACTTAAAAAATCAGTCGTATCAGAATACGGAAATAAATAAAACAATAATGCCTTCCAGTCAGGTGTGGGGGATATTGAATAATGATATATCTCACCATCTCCCGTAGATACTGCGGCAACCTCTGGTTGTTGTGTCTCACGTGAGATAAGGCAGGATCGGTATTCAGCATGATTACAATTTTTATACTTCGTGCTGCTTGCTTCAGTTATTTGTGCGTTTGTATCAGTACAAGCTTGGACAATTCATTTAATATATTTCGCTTCACTCTTACCTTCGTATTACTCAGCACCTATTGGATATCATCCATCTTGGTCGGTTTAGTCAGCCAGTCTCGGCAACAGCCCTATGAACATCTGTTAAGGACTAGAAAATAAATGCGTATCCACAGTGTGGAGGAAAATGGAGACATATAAGAAATTACATGGGCAGATACCTTTGATTTGTTACTTTTCAAGGCTAATCAAGATTGAGTATTTTCACTGGAATGATGTACGATCTCAGGCTCATTTAAGATAAATTAATTATGGATCAAGATTACTGTTATCTATTTGTTTTTAATTTTTTTATGGCTTATTCTTATCAAAGCTACTACCAGTATCGTAATCAGAAGTACAGCTACTGTTAGAATGATTAACCACACCAGTGTCTGTTTAGACAACTGTGCTTGTATAGATGGGGGTGGGGTTTCAGGTGCATTTTGTTGCCTAACTTCAATCTCTGAAGTTATTATTGGAGGAGAAGCAGACAAGGTTTTTTTAACTGGAGTGGGGACCATTGTTACTGGCGAGGAAGTTACTGCTGGTATCTGCGTTGTATTTGTAAGGGGTAATAATTTGTCTGTCGAATTGGATTGAAGTGGGTTTTTAGACGAAGGAGTAGACGATGGAACGGCTATAGAAGGAGTTGGTGTAATAATTGTAGGTTCTGTTTCGTTGAATTGACCTATCAAACCGACACTACTACATTGCGTTATATTGGCGCTTACTGTCTTCGCCTGAATATCAGTTTTTCCTTCGAGACTTTGCCATTTTGTACCGTCATAATAGGCCAGACACAAGTCTTTCTCGATCACTTTTTCCGGTAATGTTTCAGGATCATAGTTCATGGTAAGGATTACACCAGGATCGAACTTTGCTCCTTCCGGTCCAAAGTCATATGATAGAATAACAATCTCTCCTGATAGAGGTACAGGAGGAGAGTCCAAAACAGCCGCTGTTAAAATTGTTAAAGCTGAGTTGTAGGAAGTAATCAATTTGCAGTTTTGAGATATTTCCAGGATCACTTTGCCATCCAGGGTCTTTAATTGGACTGAGTTTTGGGCTATACCATTATTATCAACTTGCAGAATTGCAGTCGAGGTTAAGCCACTTAAAAATACCTCGGCTGCTGAAATATTGCCTCCTCCTCCTCCCCCACCACCACTTCCTCCCCCATTACTGCTCTTTGCCACGGTAATAGTACCAGAATCAACACTGATTAAACCAAGACACGTGGGGTGGATAATAGCAGTTCCTTTTTGATTTCCGGTTAAAGTAACACTTGCCCCGGTAGTGGAGTTTAAATCGCTGTCAGCCATTCCCCCGGTCTTTGCAATCAAGTTCCATGTTATATAAGCTGGATTATCAATAAAGTTACCATACTGATCGCGTATAATAGCAAAAACGGTCAAAGTATTACCTATATTTAATTTTTGAGCACAAACTAGATTCCCACTACCATTATTAGTTGTTTCTACTCCGACTTGGCTGGCTATCCCGAATTGCAACGGTCCAAGAGAATCACTCTCTACGGACAGCCTGTCAGCAGCGAATTGGATTGTGAAAGCTTCATCTGACTTGTTATATCCCAGGTC
>JAFGOB010000021.1 GCA_016926695.1 Dehalococcoidales bacterium
CCTTAACAACTGAATAGCAGCTTGCGGGTGCGCTGATAATAGCCTTCCACCCGCCCCTGGTTTTTTTGACCGAAATAACCTGTCCTTCTCAGCCGCATAAACCCCGCTGTTTTTTAATTGGTCGTTGTCTCTTGATTTTTTTCTTCCTGTTCCCTTAACCCTCTACCCTCAACCCTATTCCCTATTTCTTTTCTCAGTACCCGGTAAAAATCACCGCAGGCCTGTCTTTCCAGCCAGGGGTAGTGGCCGCATCTCTCCAGCAATATAAAGCGGAAGTCCCTGACAACGCCTGAAAGCGGTGTTTTAACCCCCTCGAAAGGATGGGGATCATAGTCGCCGTGAATAGCGACCACCGGACAGCGGACCCTGGCGCCCAGTTCCAGCAGCTCTCCGCTCCTTCTCAACCGGCTGGCCTCTTCCCAGACCTTCCGGTAAATCTCCGGGCTGGGTTCCATCTCTTCCTCATCCCCCGGCAGGGGATCGTAAGAGTCGGCTTTGTTCATTAGTTCCCCCAGCCTGTTGAAGCTGTAACTACCCATCATACCGGACTCCGCAGCCGTCATAATGGAACTTACCTCTTCCCGCTCTCCTGCCGCCAGCCGTTTCAGCCGCGTTTCCAGGATCCTTGCTGAGTATTTCTCCTCGAAAGGACCGCTGCCGACCAGTATAAGCTTGCTGGCAAGCTCTGGATAATATGCCGCCAGGATGAAGCCCAGCCAGGCTCCCCAGGAAAAGCCGGTCAGTACCATCGGTGGCGCTCCATACCCTTCCAGCACCTTTTTAAGCTCTTCCACCTGCCCTTCAAGGGAATCAGCCGTCTGGAGCGGTTCCAGTACGCCCCTTTCCGCTGAAAGCTCACGTGCCACAGGCGCCATTTCTCCCGGAGCCCCGGGACCACCGTGAATAACGGCGGTTTTGTAAGGACCGCGCCCGTATTTTCTCAATAAAATCACAGCTCTATCTTACCTCACTGCGCCCGGCGGGTTAAAGCCTTCGTGTCAAAACCGTTCGATTTCTCCCATTGCCGCGGATAATGTTCAGCCCGGACGGATTCCCGCTGCATAGTCTCAGCTCTCTTTGTCTGTGCCGGACCGGTTATCAACACGATCCTTCAGGCCATCCGGGCCGGGCTGTTTATTTGCCGAATATACCGCCTTTTAAAATCTACTGGAACTTCATGCGCTGCACGTCCATCCAGGGAGTACCGGGCTTTTTGTCCAGGTCTATCCAGATATTCTTAATGGTAACATATTCGTCCAGCACCATGATGGAGTTTTCCTTGCCAAACCCGGATTCCTTGCGGCCGCCCCAGGGCGTGCCCACCGACTCCGCGTGAAAAGCCAGGTGCTGGTTGACCCAGGCAGTCCCCACCTTGAGCTTGCTGGCGCCCAGCATCCCGTCGCGCACGTTCCTGGTCCAGACCGAAGCACACAGACCGTAGGGCGAATCGTTAACCGCTTCTATCCCCTCCTCGAACGAGCTGATGCGGGCCAGTCCCACCACCGGGCCGAAGATCTCTTCCCGCATGAACTTCATCCGGTTGTTGCCT
The DNA here is from genome assembly GCA_016926695.1 of Dehalococcoidales bacterium. The sequence goes on from JAFGOB010000021.1 coordinate 1,550, forward strand.
TCCCCAAAGATGGTAGGTTCCACATAATAGCCGTCCCTGGTCTCCGGGGTATTGAGTGGTCCTCCGCCCAGAAGCAGCTTTGCCCCCTCCTTTTTTGCCAGCTCAATGTAGTTCATTACGCTGTCCCGGTGCCTCTTGTAGGCCATCGGCCCCATCCTGGTATCGGGATTCATGGGATCGCCGCAGGGAATAAGCCTGGCGGCGCTGACGAATTTTTCGGCGAATTCATCGTATATTGACTCATGGATAAAAAAACGGCTGGATGCCCCGCAGTTCTGACCGGAGTTAAAGAACGAGCTCCAGACCGCCACGTCCACCGCCGCGTCTATATCCGCATCGGCCAGCATCAGGAAGGCATTCTTGCCCCCCAGCTCCATGGCCACCTTTTTAACCGTCTGGCCGGCCAGGCTCATAATGCGTTTACCGGTAGCCGAGTCGCCTGTAAACCCGATCATGGCCACCCTTGGATCTGTAACCAGGGCCTCTCCAACGCTCTCTCCCGGCCCAGTTACAATATTGACCACGCCGGGAGGCAGACCGGCCTCGATGGTAAGCTCTCCCAGCCTCAGGGCGGTTAACGGCGCTACCGAGGGCGGCTTGATGACACAGGTATTGCCCGTCGCCAGGGCCGGCGCCAGCTTGGCAATAATGGTGGCAAAGGGAAAATTCCAGGGGGTAATCATGCCGATGACGCCCAGCGGCTCTCGTACCGTCATCGAGGCGAAGGTCGTACCCACCGGGAGCGTGTGACCGGTCATGGCCCTGGCCACACCGGCCATGAACTCCAGTTGACCGGCCCCTCCGGGGATATCTATATTCATGCTTTTCCAGATGGGACCGCCGTAGTGCGTGGTCTCCAGTCTGGCCATTTCCTCGTGCCGGGACAGGATAGCTTTGGCCAGCTTGACCAGGTATTTGCATCTTTCGGAGGTGGCCAGATCAGCCCATCCCGGAGCGGCTTGGGCGGCCGAGGCCACCGCCCGGCTGACATCAGCCGGACTGCATTTCGGTACCACGGCTGCCACTTTGCCGTTAGCGGGATTGATCACTTCCATGGTATCACCGGATTCAGCCTTCATTATTTTACCATTGATAAGTATCCCGAAATCGTTCTCCATGTTCTCCTCCTTTTTTTGGTACCCCCAATAGCTAGTACTTCAGGCAGACCAGCTTAAGCTGGGTGTATTCCGCCAGGCCCAGCATACCGCTCTCTTTGCCCAGACCGCTTTCTTTATACCCGCCCCACGGGAATTCCGGCGCCAGGTTCATATGCTGGTTGACCCACACGGTACCCACCTGGAGATCGTCGACAAACCTGATCCCCCTGGCAACATCCCTGGTCCACACCGAGGCGCACAGTCCGAACGTGCTGTCGTTGGCCATCTCCAGTACTTCCTCATCCGAGGAATATTTAAAAAATGAGATCACCGGGCCGAATATCTCCTCACGCGCGATCTTCATGTTTTGTGTGACGCCGGTGAATATGGTGGGTTCGATGTAGTACCCCTTGTCCAGAGGAGCGCCCGGCCTGCCGCCCCCCAGCACCAGTTTGGCCCCTTCATCTATGCCCGCTTTGATGTAGCTTTCAACCTTGGCCCGGTGTCCCTCGCTGGCCATGGGCCCCAATAACGTGTCCGCATCGGCCGGATCGCCCATTCTTATCTCTTTGGTCGCGGCAATGAATTTTTCAACAAATTCGTCATGTATCTTTTCCTGTACGTAGAAGCGGGAAGGCGATGCGCAGTTCTGCCCGCCGTTTATATAAGCGTAGTGCGCCAGTCCCTCTATGGCCGGATTCATATCCACATCTTCCAGGACGATGGCCGGGTTCTTTCCTCCCAGTTCCAGCGCCAGCCGTTTTATAGTTTGACTGGCGGCGGACATGATGGCCTTGCCCGTCTCGCAGCTTCCGGTAAAGGCTACCAGGTCCACCCCGGAATGCGCCGCCAGGGTATTTCCCACCGTTTCACCCGGCCCGGTAATGATATTGACCACACCGGAAGGCAAGTCCAGTTTATCCAGGATTTCGGCAAACTTCAGACCTATCAGTGAATTTATGCTCGGTGGCTTGATGACACAGGTATTGCCGGCAGCCAGGCACGGGCCCAGCTTGGAAGCGATCATCATGGACGGCACATTCCAGGGTGTAATAAGGGCGCAAACGCCTACCGGCTCCCTTTTCAGGTAGCATACGGCATTGGACGCAGCAGGGATTACCTCTCCCATCAGTGCCCGGCTGGCTGAGGCGGCAAAATCAATCAATGCGGCGGCAAAACCTACCATGTGGGGCGCTCCTGTCACAGGCGTACCGTGCTCAAGCACCTCCAGCCTTGCCAGTTCCCCGGTGTTGTCACGGATAGCCTGGGCGATTTTGGCCACAATCGCCGACCGCTCGCCCTGTGTCTTCTTCGACCAGGCAGGATAGGCTTTTCGTGCGGCTGCCACAGCCTTGTCCACATCCGACTTGCCGGCCAGCGGTATCCGGGATATTTCTTCTCCCGTGGTTGGATTATGGGTGGCAAAGGTCTGTCCCGAATCCGTATCTACAAATTGTCCGCCGATCCATAGCTTGTTCTCTTTCATCTCTTACTCCTTTTTATTATTCAGTGTCTGTTCCCGATAACTGTAATCTGCCGTGATCGTCATATGTAATAAAAAAATCATTTACGTGTATACCGAAGCCCGTGTATACGCCAGCAGGTAACATCCGGGCTGAACAGATTAAACTTCGCAATACAAAATGGCGTTACATCTTGAATATGTAATAATTATATTAATTAATTTAGTACATTAAAGAGATAATAAATAACAATTACTGAATGGACTTTATGAAAAAAAGGACAGCAGTACTACCGCTCCGCGGTCAACCGCGGAGCGGTAGTAGAAGATTCTAGAGGAAAATCGATTCTTTAATAACCAGGTAGACCCTGTATCTCATTGTATACTCCAGGGAACATATAATTGAGTATTAGAAGTACCTTATCCCTACTCCCTTGAGCTGGGTATAGTTCATGTGGCCTTCTCTGCCGCCTTCCTTGCCTATGCCGCTGTCTTTGAAACCGCCCCAGGGCATACCGGGACCCAGCGCCATGGTATTGACCCAGACGGTTCCTGCATGCAGCTTGTTCATGAACGTCATACCCCTGGCTGTGTCCTTCGTCCACACGGAAGCGCATAGTCCGTATACATTATCGTTGGCCAGTTCTATTACCTTTTCCTCTGAGGAGAACGGCTGCATGATGACAGCTACCGGGCCGAATATCTCTTCCCTGGCGATCTTCATGTCCTGTGTCGCGCCGGCCAGTACGGTGGGCATGACATACCATCCCTGGCTCATTGGCGGAGTCGTCGGTCGTTCACCACCCAGGAGCAGTTTCGCCCCCTCCTCAACCCCGGACCTGATATAGGCTTCTACCCTGTCACGGTGCTCGCGGCTGGCCAGAGGCCCCATCACGGTATTCTTATCGGCCGGATCGCCTACCACAACTTTCTTGGATTCGGCTATGAATTTCTCCACGAATTCTTCATAAACATCCTCGTGAACGTAGTACCTGCCGGCACCTGAGCAATGCTGTCCGGCATTATCGCACTGTCTGACAGCCAGAAACTTGACTGTTTCATCAAGATCGGCATCCTTCAGTACAATAACCGGGTTTTTTCCTCCCAGTTCCATGGTCAGGCGCTTCAGCGTCGGGCTGGCCGCAGCCATAAGCGCCTTGCCGGTCTCACTGCTTCCGGTAAAGCCTATAACATTAACATCGGGATGGGTGGCGATAGCATTTCCGGTTACGGAGCCGGGTCCGGTAACAACGTTTACCACACCCGGAGGCAGGTCTGCCTGTTCCAGTGCCTCGGCGAACTTGAGTCCTACCAGCGAGTTGACGCTCGGCGGCTTTAAAACGCAGGTATTTCCCACGGACAATGCCTGCGCCAGCTTAGTGGCCATCATTATAAGCGCATGGTTCCATGGCGTTATAATACCGGCCACCCCGATGGGTTCCCGTTTTATGTAAGTCATCACATTGGGTATGCCGGTAACAAAATCATCGATCAGCCCCTGGGCTGTAACAGCGGATCCCTCGAAATTACCCGCAGCCGCCATCGGTACGTGATTGGCCAGCTCAACCACCGAGCCATGCTCGAGGGTCTCAAGCCTGGTGAAATCAGCGCCGTTCTTCCTGATGGCATCAGCGATCTTTCTCATTATCTGAGAGCGTTCCGCCTGCATCATCCGGGACCAGGCCGGGTAGGCTTTGCGAGCCGCGGCAACCGCTTTATCAACATCAGCCTTGTCAGCCAGCGGTATTCGGGCTATCTCTTCACCTGTGGTAGGATTGAAGGTAGGAAACGTCTTTCCCGATTCTGCTTCAACCCATTTTCCGCCAATCCACAACTTGCTGTTGTCCATACTGCCTCCTTTTTCTATTTAACGGACATTTGTAATTATTGAACTAATATAAATGTGATATTGTATCAATTTATCATGGCGTATAATGAGTGTCAATTATCGCATGTGTCTTCAGGAGACCGACAGGGCCGCTTTTCAATCGAAAATCTGTTATTTTATAAAGACGGTCTCGCCTGTCTGTGAGATATCATACCCCCCCATTTTACTGATCACCTGCTTGAATTCCTCGCTCTTGATGATTTCAAGAAGGGGAGCGAACAGCTTGCTGCGAAAATTTCCCAGTGGAATTACCAGATCGAACTTTTCCTTGGTTAACGGGATAAAATCGAGATTGCAGGAATTGGCTGCCGCCTGTATTCCCAGCCCGACATCCGCCTCGTTGCGGAAAATGCTCATGGCTACGGCGATATGAGTATCCAGTTCGTGATTATACCCTCTGATATTATGAGGCAGTATTCCTATTTCTCTGAGTTTATAGTCCAGCCATACACGAGTCCCGGAACCTTTCTGGCGATTGACAAAGATAATATCGGGCCTGTTTAAATCATCCAGGCACATTATTTGTTTTGGATTGCTCTTCGCCACCATGAAGCCCTGGATACGGTCGGCCAGGTGGACTACGGCTACCTCGATGCCCTGAAGTGTATGGTGTATGTGGGGATAGTTGTATTCCCCGGTCTCCTCATCCAGCAGATGAATTCCCGCCATATCGGCTTTCCCTTCCTGGATGGCCAGCAGACCTCCCAGGCTCCCGGCCGGGGTAAGCTGCACGGAGATCTCGGGGTGATTATATTTCATGCGGCTTACCAGCAGGTCCAGCGCCATATCGTTGCTTCCAACGATGCGGATCATCCTGGGACTTTCCATCTCAACTTCACCTTCGCAGATGTTTTCTCTGGTCGTTCTCTGGAAACGCCAGCGCGCCATCTGTAGTGAGAAGGCTGCTTCCAGCTCCTCGGCCCTGTAACCCTGGCTCAGAGTTTCTAGAATAACGTTGTTGACAATACCGGCTAGCCTGCCCTGTCGCAGGGGCTGCTTCAGCGGACTGTTGCTCTCCCCCATGACGATGGTTCCGCGCCTGCGGGAAGCTCCCAGTATACCCTCCTGCCCCAGTTCCTTATAAGCCCTGGCAACTGTGGCCGGATTAACATTCAGCGAACTCGCCAGGTCCCTGACCGTGGGCACTCTCTCTCCCGGTATAATCTGATAGCTGGCTATCATCTGTTTGATCTGTTCCATGATCTGCCGGTAAATGGGTATGTCAGCCCTCATTTTTATGTTGATTTCCAGCATCGCTATTCCTGATTTTAGTTCAATGTATTATTTATTGTAATACATTATAATAATATAGAGCTGCATAATTGTCAATACTCGACTACTATATTATCAAGTTTGTAATTGATTCCAGAATCCATACGTGTTGACAAACATCGGGTCTGATGTTATATTACTGATTATGTACTATATAAATTAATACATATTAAATCCCACTCCTTTTCTTTGTATGACAGGATTAATATGTTATAATCGCACTTGATAATATTGATGAACTCCTCATCTAACAGTGGAAATACTATTAAAAAATCCTTTCAACGGTTTCTTATTATCGATAAAGGAGAACAAGTGAGCATTGTAAATTTAACCATCAACGGGATAAAACGCCAGGTCGAAGCCACTCCCGATATGGTGCTGATCGATCTTCTGAGGAACGATCTCCACCTTACAGGGACAAAGCAGTCCTGTGATCGCAAGGGACAGTGCGGGGCCTGTACCGTCATAGTCAATTCAAAAGCGGTGCGCTCATGCCTGAAAAAGGTTGTTGAACTGGAAGGGGCCGATGTTATCACGGTTGAAGGGCTGGGAACGCCGCAAAACCCGCACCTGATCCAGGAGGCGTATGTCCTTTCAGGGGCTATTCAGTGCGGATTTTGCACACCCGGTATGATTATGGCTACCAGGGCCCTGCTGGACCAGAATCCGGATCCGGACACCGCTGAAATCAAAAAAGCTTTCGCCCGCAATTTGTGCCGCTGTACAGGCTATAAAAAAGTCATCGAGGCGGTCAAGCTGGCGGGGCAATTCATCCGCGGAGAAACCACTCCTGCCGAAATACGCGGCAAGATCAAACCGGCCATGATGGGCCAGTCTCATCCCAGGCCTTCAGCCATGATCAAGGCCTGCGGTTTGGCAGAATTCAGCGCTGATATCATACTTCAGAACGCCCTGGAGCTGGCCGTAGTGCACAGCACCGAACACCACGCCCTGATCAAGTCCATCGATACGTCAGCAGCCGGGCAGATGCCCGGTGTAGCCGGTATTATAACAGCCGAAAACATCAAAGGCACCAACCGCATCAGGCTGGCGGCCCCCGATCAGCCTGTATTGTGTGAAGATACGGTCAGGTGTCTCGGCGATCCCATTGTGATTGTTGCCGCCCGCATAAGAGACCAGGCCAGGGCCGCGGCTGCGGTGGTCAGCGTAGAATATGAGCCGCTGCCTGTGATGCTGACTCCGGATGAAGCGCTGGCTGAAGGTGCTTACCGGATACACAAGCACTCGCCCAACCTGATCTACTCGCAGCCCCAGATCAAGGGCGACGCCGGTAAAGCACTGGCGGAGTCGGCCGCTGTGGTTGAGGCCGAATTTAATACCCAGCATAATCATCAGGCCCCGCTGGAACCGGAGGCATCAGTGGCCTATATCGAGGGCGAAGGAGATAACGCCCAACTGGTAGTTATCGGACGCAGCATCAATATTCACGCTCATGCCGCCCAGATTTCCGAGGCCTTGAACTGTAAAAACGTCCGCTATAAGGAAGCGTTCGTGGGAGGGCAGTTCGGCATTAAAGCAACCATTACCTCCGAGGCTATCTCCGCTGCCGCCGCCTGGCACTTCAAACAGCCGGTACGCTATATACCCAGCCTGGCGGAATCGATGTTGATCAGCTCAAAGCGGCATCCCTTCAATATGAAGGTCAAGCTGGGAGCGGACAAGTCCGGACGGCTGACAGCCTATGTCAACGATTTCACAGCCAACAAAGGGGCTTATATGCTGGTGGGCATTACCGCCGTTATCCGGGCTTTATACATGCTTTCAGGCGCTTACAATATCCCCAACATCAAAGCCTTGGGTAAGCTGGTCTATACCAACAATATCCCCTGTGGCGCTGCCAGGGGGGCAGGTCCGCCCCAGATTATCTTTGCCCTGGAATCGGCCATTGATATGTTGGCGGAAAAACTGCAAATCGATCCGCTTGAATTCCGGAAAATTAATTCTCTACAGCCCGGCCAGAGCAAGTCCACAGGCATGATAACCGATCTCTGGCCCTTTCCCGGGCTATGCGATGCGGTTAAGCCCCACTGGGACCGGGCCAGGAAAGAGGCGGCGGCTTTCAACGCTAAAGGCGGCGCGGTCAGGCGCGGAGTAGGGATCGGCGCCGACGCCTTCGGCATCGGCGGTTCAGGCGACAACGCCAGGCTGGCGGTGGAAGTCAATCCGGATGACAGCGTTACGGTCTACGCCGCTGTGGCGGACCCCGGAGAAGGCAACGATTCCATGCTTTCGCAAATTGCCGCTCATGTACTGGACATTCCTCACGAAAAGGTCAATCTATATACCCGGGACACGGATAAGACCGTAGGCATGGGACCTGCGGCCGGAAGCAGGATGACCTATATGGCGGGAGGCGCCGTCCTCAATGCCGTAGAACAGTTGAAAAAGGCCATGGACGAGGCTGGCAGCAAGACCTATGCCGGACTAAAAGCGGCAGGCAAGCCCCTCCGCTATGAAGGCGCCAGGAAAAACCAGGGGGACGGCAAGCTGGACCCCATGACCGGACAGGGACGCTCTTTCGAATCCGAGGTCCATAATATCCAGATGGCGGAGATAGAGGTAAACACCGAAACCGGAGAGGTCAAGGTGTTGAAAATGACTACCGCCCTGGATGCCGGCAATATTATCCACCCCCAGAACCTGGAAGGCCAGCTTGAGGGCGGTATGGACCAGGGTATCGGTTACGCCCTCAGAGAGGAATACATCCATGGAAAGACCAGGGACTGGATTACCTTCAAGTTCCCCACCATCGACAAGGCAGTCGATATGGAGCTGATCAAACGCGAGACCCCCCGTCCCAACGGTCCGCTGGGAGCGACCGGCATCGGAGAGATGACCATGGTCTCTACCGCCCCCGCGGTGACAAATGCCATTTACGATGCCTGTGGAGTAAGGATATTCGATCTTCCGGCTACTCCGGAAAAAGTGAAGGAAGCGCTCGCGGCGAGGAAGTAGCCTGTCATCCCTTCTCATCTTGATGCGCTTGATAACAGAGGGAAAATATGATCGGAGAAGAAGAATTACAATCAATCAGACAGGATTTCCCGGCCTTAAGCAACAGGCATAATAACAAATTTCCTGTCTATTTTGATAACGCCTGTACTACTCTTGTACCCCGGACGGTAATAGAATCAATGAATGAATATTACACTCATTTTCCGGCCTGCGGCGGGGGCAGAAGCCGTTACTGGTTCGCTGAGGAAGTCACCTCACGTATCGAAGGCAGCGAAGAACGGAGTATCAGGGGCTCCCGTCCCGCTGTCAGAGACTTTATACATGCCCGGTCCGAAAAGGAGATCATTTTCTGCGCCAATACCAGCCAGGCCATCAATATGGTCGCTCTGGGCTTTAAATTCAGGCGCGGGGATAATGTCTTGCTTACCGATAAGGAACATAACTCCAACCTGATCCCCTGGCTGAGGTTGCAGAAATCGGGACTGGTTAACGTTAATCATGTTTCACCCGCGCCGGATGGGACCTTCGATCTGGATGCGTTTCAAAAAATAATTGAAATCAGGCCGGTCAGGCTGGTAAGCATGGCTTATACCTCCAATCTCACCGGCTATACCATACCATCCGAAGAAATAGTCCGTATCGCTCACGCACACGGCGCCCGGGTACTCCTGGATGCCGCTCAAACCGTACCTCACCAGGCTATTGATGTACAGGCTCTAGACGTGGACTTTATGGCCTTTTCGATACACAAGATGTGCGGCCCCAGGGGTGTCGGTGTGCTTTACGCCAAAAAGGAACTCCTGGGAAACAAACTGCATGAAGAAGAAGGAGACACGGACGCCATCGAACCAGCAATCCTGGGCGGGGGTACGGTCGCCGACAGCACTTATAATTCTTACGGACTTCTTGATCCGCCGGAGAGATTTGAGACAGGTCTTCAGAACTATTCCGGGCAGATCGGCGCCGCAGCCGCCGTCGAGTATCTCACCCGCGTCGGCTTCGAACGTATCAAAGCCCACGAGACCGGACTGAACAGCTTCCTGACCCGCGAACTGCTTGAACGCTACGGCGATACTGGCTGGTTCAAAATACTGGGACCGCAGGACCCGGCACTGAGGGGAGGACTTTTGACTTTTGAGGTCAGAAGGCCCAATGCCGTCAGCATATCCGAGGAATTAAGTGACAAGGGCAACATCATGATCAGGGACGGGGTCTACTGCGTGCATTCCTATTTCAACCATATCTACGGAGAGGGATGGTCCAGGCCGAAACACCCCTCGGAACACCACATGACTTACCGTGTATCTCTCTATTTTTACAATACGCTGGAGGAATGCCGTCTCTTCCTGGACACCCTTAACCGGATTTTCGAAGAAAGATGCTATATATAGGAAACCTGCTCTGTGATCCGGTTTTCAGGCAGGATGAAAATTTCACTGAGAATCGTTAATATATACTCGGATATGTAATTTAATATCAACACGTGCCCTTTTTATTGTATTTGACCGCAGGAGGCAGACCATGGAAGACAATGCTTTTATTTCAGAAAAAGCCAGAGAGCTTATTGAGCAAGGCATACCTGTAGTACTATCCACAATCGTCAACCTGGAGGGCTCGTCACCCAGGCATATCGGAACTAAAATGCTGGTGGATGCCCGGGGCAAGTTCTATGGATCCATCGGCGGAGGTCCGCTGGAAGCCCTTGTAATCAAAGAGTCCAGGTCACTCCTGTTAAACGGCGAATCAAGGTTTCTGGACTTTAACCTCAGCGGACAGAATACCAATGCCACAGGCATGATCTGCGGTGGCGATGCCCGGGTTTTTCTCAACTATTTTTCTTCAGACAGTGCGACCCTGGATTTTTTCACCAGCTTTCAGGACCTTATCCGTGAGGGTAAGAGCTTCTATTTTCTAACTCATATCAAAGAAAGCTCCGGACGCCTGGACATATTGGGACATTACATCCTTACTCCGGACGGGCAAATAACCGGTACCAGCCCTTCTTCACTTCAGGATATTCAGAAACTGGAGATTGAAGTGCACGATATGAACTCAACCGAGGTGCTTTCCTCAGGTAACACCAAAATCGTGGTAGACTGCATACGAAAGTTGAAGTCGTTGTATTGCTTTGGCGCGGGACACGTAGCCCTGCCCACTGCCCATATCGCTTCAATGGTAGGCTTCAAAGTGTATGTACTGGACGACAGGAAGGAATTCGCCAATGTCGACCGTTTCCCCGATGCCTACAGCGTACGCGTAATTGATGATTTCAACCGGGCTTTTGAGGGACTTGAGATTGACGGCGATTCATTTATCATTATTCTGACCCGCGGTCACCAGTATGACCGTGAAGTCCTGGAACAGGCCTTGAAAACCAGGGCATATTATATCGGCATGATCAGCAGCAGAAAAAAGAGAGATGTTATCTACAGGACCTTGATGGACACGGGGGTTAAAAAGGAAGAACTGGACAGGGTCTATTCCCCTATTGGTCTCGATATTAAAGCTGAAACCCCGAATGAGATCGCTGTCAGTATTGTATCAGAGCTGATCAGTATAAGGGGCAAACAGTTTAAGGCCTGAGCCGTCTTTCTTACAGGCAGGATTGAATTAATTCCGCGGTCTATTTGAGGCTGTTCATAAAAAGCCGCTGATCTTCTTAATCTCGGGAATGGCTGTACTCTATCTCAAGGGTATGTTGGTAATTAATATAGATAAAGGCAAAGAAATACATATCCTGTCGGCAGGATCATTCGACTGTTGATATCACACAGGGAAAACCCCACCGCAGGGAAGTCGGCGGTGGGGTTTTAACCGGGCATTCGTATTACATTTTCATATTTAGCTTACCTTGAACATCGCGACGCTTTGTTTGATGGTATTTGCCATATCCTTCAGGATTTGAGCGGAATCCGCGATTTCCTGTACTTGGGCGCTCATTTCCTGGGCGGAGGCCGAGACCTGTTCCGTAGCTGCGCTGTTCTCTTCAGCGATGCCCGCGACCGTTTCAACAGACCTGCTTACCTGAGAAGCACTCTCAGACATCTGTTCGGTGGTAACCGTATTCTGCTCGGTGACATTGCCGACTCCATCGATGATTTTCACCAGTTCAATGGTGGCAGCATTTACCTGCTGGCTCCTTGACGAAATCTGCTCGATCTGAGAATTGACGTCGGAGGCGGCCTCCAGGATCTGATCAAGAGATTGTCCCGCCTGGACGGCCATTTCGTAACCTTCTCCTACAGCCGTGCTGCCTGCGGTCATGACTTCATTAGCCTCGTTGACACCCTTCTGTACGCTTGAAATAAGCTCGGCAATCTCTTTGGTGGCGGTGGCCGTTCGTTCAGCCAGTTTCCTGACTTCATCCGAGACTACCGCGAAACCGCGTCCCTGTTCGCCTGCCCTTGCGGCCTCAATAGCAGCATTAAGCGCCAGAAGGTTGGTCTGAGCGGCAATATCATCTATTACTGCCACGATCTTGCCGATTTCCGTGGATCGTTCTCCCAGTTCTTCTATCTTCCTGGCAACCTCGCCGGTTGAGACCTTGATCTTGTCCATACCGGAGAGTGTTTGTTTGGACTTGTCAGCGCCGCTGCGTGCTGTTTCGGCAGCCAGCCTGGCGCCCTGAGCTGCTTGTTCTGCATTGGAGGCCACCTGGGACATCGTGTTGGCCACGGAGTTAATAGAAGAGACAGCCCTTTTAACCCCTTCCGCCTGTTCTGAAGCACCGATGGCCATGTTACTGATGGATTCGGAAAGTCTGGCTATGGATTTCGAGGTCTCCTGGGCGTTTATAGACTGTTCCTGAGCCCCCTTGGCCATTTGCTGGCTGCTATCGGCTACCTGCTGTGTAGAATCGCTTGACTGCCTGGCTCCTATAGCCAGTTGTTCGCTGGCTACGCTGATCTGATCGGCATTTTCCTGAAGCTGGCTGGCAAGCGTGCTCAGATTTCTTTGCATGGCTTTATAGGACTCAACCATTTCTCCGATTTCATCGGATGAACGTATGTTAACGTTTTCAGTCAGGTCTCCCGAGGCTATTTTTTTCAGTGCCTTGCTAACTCTATTGATATTCCGTGAAATAACCCGTGAAAAGAAAAAGAGTCCACCGAGGCAAACTAGCGCTATTGCCCCGAATATTGCTATCAACTGGTTTCTAGCGTCGCCGATTGTTTTATTCATGTCAACGTCATACAGGCCGGTACCTACAATCCAACCCCAGGGTTCGAAGGCTTTCACGTAGCTGGTTTTAGACTCGATTTTGTCAGACTCGCTATTATACTGCCACATATAGCTGCTGTAGCCTTCCACCTGTTTTTCGCATATGTTAACAAAATCAACAAAAATTGTTTTTCCATTCGGGTCCTTGTAATCGCTCAGGTCCTTACCCTCCATTTCGGGTTTATACGGATGCATAAGCATTACAGGCTGCAAATTGTTTATCCAGAAATAGTCTGTATTTTCCGGTCCGAAGCGAAGACCACGGACTTCTTCGAGAGCTCGCTGTTGCGCTTCCGCTTCATTTAACTCGCCTGATTGCTGCTTTTGATAAGCATTATTCAGAACGCCCCAGGCGATCTGGACCTCCTGCTTTATTTGAGTCTCCAGAGTCTGTTTTTGTATGCTTGGTAATACGTAAACAAGAATAAAGACCGTTACCACGCCCAGTATCCCAAGGCCGATTAAGCATATTTTCCAGCTTATACTGAATTTCATGTCCCCCTCTTCCTCCTCAGAAAATATATGGACTATTTCCGGTTACCTTTATACAGCCTGCTGTTTTACTTATAACCGTTTATATCCATATAGGTTCTTCTATTTCGATTTACCCATCGTGACAATTATATTATTGTAATCATTGCGGAAAAAGGGCCTTTCTATCTTATAAATTTGGTACCTGACACCAACTTTTTTAGACCCTCAGGACTATTGCAAATGAAAGAAATCGACTATATAGTATGTAATTTCGATAAAGACTATTTTCCAGGTGTTTTAAGTATACGTCGATTTTGATTAAGCTAATGGTTATCCGGAAAAATGAGCTTGAATATTATCCATTATGTAAAAGTACTAAATTGATTTGTGCCCAGTGTTTACTATTTACTTTATTTTGCTTTTTTCTCCATATCTTCTTATGAAAGTAATATTAAGAAACGTGTTGACAACGGCCATATGGGAATATTACAATAATCTTAATCTTGAGGAGTACCATGATTAACGCTCTGGCCTGCAAAAACATAAATAAATCTGTTGTCATGATAGTTGCCGTCGCTATTGCTGCCGCCCGGCGGGCTCGGCGCGCTTCATCATGAGAGTCAAGTTGATACAGTAAGCAAATCCAGAAAGTGCATCGAGCCCGGGAAACAAAATTCCCGGGCTTTTTATTTTCCCAAACGCATAATCAGCGAATAAATTTTCGTAATAACAAAAAAGGAGAGAAAAATGAGTGACCTGTTTTCCGACCGTATTGCCGATGTACCCCGTTCTTTTATCCGCGAAATACTGAAAGTGGCCCTTGACCGCTCGGTAATTTCTTTTGCAGGGGGTTTGCCCAATAGGGAGTTGTTCCCAGCCGCTGAACTGAAAGCGGCCACCGACAGGGTCTTCGAGATATTCGGCACCGATGTTTTCCAGTACAGCAACTCCGAGGGATACAGCGGCCTGAGGGAATGGATCTCCCAGAGGTACCGGAAGAAAAAAGGGCTGGAAATACCGGTTGACAATATCCTTATCACCAACGGATCGCAGCAGGGAATGGACCTGCTGGGCAAAGTGCTGATTAACGACGGTGATGACATCATCATTGAAGAACCGGGTTACCTGGGCGCTATTCAGGCTTTTTTTCTTTACCGTCCCAGGTTTAACTGTATTCCCCTGAGTGAAAACGGGCTGGATATTGAGCGGCTAAAGTCGGTTATGTCAACAACCAGCCCCAAGCTGATATATACCGTTCCTAACTTTCAGAATCCCTCAGGGATATCCTATTCAGGATCGAACCGGAAGGCAATAGCCGAAATTATCAGTGGCACCTCCATGGTCCTGATAGAAGACGATCCTTACGGAGAATTACGCTATTCCGGTACCGACCAGGCTTCTTTTAAGAAGTTGTTACCGGAAAACACCATACTGCTGGGCTCGTTTTCCAAAACAGTCGTACCCGGATTCCGTCTGGGGTGGATTGCCGCCCCGGATAATATTATGGACCGGCTGCTCGTTGCCAAACAAGCCTCCGACCTGCATTCCAGCCAGTTCACACAGTATATTGTATACCAGTACTTGAAGGACAATGATATCGACAAGCATATCGCCAGGATCAGGGATGTTTACGGCAGACAGGCCGGGACCATGCTGGAAAGCATCGAAAAATATTTTCCGCCGGAGGTCAAATCAACCCACCCCGAGGGCGGTATGTTCCTCTGGGCCTGCCTGCCGGAAAACACCTCCTCCCGGAAATTGCTGGAACTGGCAGTAAAGGACAAGGTTATCTTTGTGCCGGGTGACCCCTTCTATGTAGGCAGGCAAGACACCAATACCATGAGGCTGAACTTTTCCTGTTCGGACGAAGAGACCATTAAAACCGGCATACAGAGGCTGGGTAAGGCCATTAACGAGATGCTGAGGTAAAAACAGCCTCTGACTCAGGTCAGATAACCTTTGGCCTGGCTATCCCTAATCAGATTTTGGGCCAACTGCCAAAGCCGGGGGGAGCCCTGCGAGATAATGCGATTAACGGCATATACCTGTTCAAAGGTAATACCGTCTTCCCTCCAGCGCTTGCCCCCGGTATAGTAGTTGTGCAGCAGAGGCATCAGGCGGTCTACCGCCCGGGCGAAGGTAGCTTCCGGGGAAGTACCGCTTTCATACTCTTGCCACAGCGACTTGAGCTCCTGGCACTGGTCTTCCGGCAGGAGAGAGAAAATCCTCTCCGCGGCCCGGTTTTCACGTTCGTTTTTATACCGGAAGGCTTTCTTATCATAGATGCCGGTATCACCCGCATCAATTTCAACGATATCATGAACAAGCAATAAACGGATCACTCTGGAAATATCAACCTCCGGTGGGGCAAACTCGCCCAACACCATAGCGATAACTGAAACGTGCCAGCTATGTTCGGCAGAGTTCTCTCTTCTCTGTGGGTCAGCCGCCAGGTAAGCCCTGCGGTATATGGTCTTCAGCTTATCTATTTCCACCAGGAAATCAATCTGACGCTGTAATCGATCCTTCATCACCTGTTTTAACCTGAACTTCTGTTATTCTCTATTAAAAGTACAATAACAGCTATGTTTAATACAAGATACAGCAAAAATCACTACTGTCCAGGATAATTTTTGAAAACATAAAAAGAAGTCCGGAATTCATTCTGGCAGGGGCCTTGGGGAAGATCCCCAGCCTGAAATTCCCCCAAAACTGGGGGATAAAGGGGATTCATAATGGTTGTTTGTCAAATAACCTGAATCCTTCGAAAACCAGGTTGCTAATAAGTAATCATGCCTGGTTTAGATTTAAATAAAGTCGCTATTTTGGACAAGAGTGTAATTTCATAATGGATATTACGGAGGCATGGATGACTACACGGTCTAAAAATGAGCGAACCGCGAAACGTGGAAAAATCGAGCTACTAAAGATAAAGACTTGAGTTACTCATAAATGTTACAACTTATTTTTAACCC
>JAFGOB010000022.1 GCA_016926695.1 Dehalococcoidales bacterium
ATTATCGAGACGGTTTTCAGCTGGCCGGGTATCGGCTGGATCCTCGTGGAGGGGGTGTTGGCACGCGATTTCCCGCTGGTACAGGCTATTACGATTATGGTAGCTGTATTGGTGCTGGGGATTAACCTGGTAGTGGATATCACTTATGCCTATATCGACCCCCGGATAAGATATCAGAAGACATAAAAAGAGGTGCAGATGCGAGAGAAGGATTCAGATCCCGAAATCAAGACTAAACCGGTTTTCAGCGGTCTTTCTCGACGGGCGCGGATATTCAAGAAATTAACCTTGATTATCCCGGTGACTATATTGACTCTTATAATCCTTATGGCGATTTTTGCCGACCTGGCATGGCTGGGATTACCCGATGTCCGCCTGGCGCCTTATAACCCTGAGAAGATGTCACTGCCGGACAGGCTCATGCCGCCATTCTGGGCCGAAGGGGGCAGTACGGAACACTTACTCGGAACGGATAAAATGGGTCGGGATATCCTGAGCCGCCTCATATTCGGTGCCCGGATTTCTATCAGCGTCTCGCTGCTGGTTATATTGATTACCAGCTTTGTCGGAACGATTCTGGGGATAATAGCAGGCTACCTGGGAGGGCGTACCGAAGCCTTCTTAATGAGGATAACCGATATAAGCATGGCCTTTCCCCCGATACTGGTAGCCATGCTCCTCTGCGTCAGTATGGGGCCCTCTTTTACCACTGTGGTACTGGCCATATCACTTCTCGGTTGGGCTCCCTATGCCCGTCTGATACGGGGAGAGGCTCTGAAGCTGCGCGAGGAGGACTTCATAGCACAGGCGCGTATTATCGGCACATCTCCCTTTAGAATAATGCTTAGGCATATTTTCCCGAACATAGTTAATCCACTGATAATAGTAATGACCCTTCAAATAGGTTTGTTGATTATCACGGAAGCCTCTTTGAGCTTCCTGGGGGTCGGTATACCACCCCCAGCACCATCCTGGGGCAATATGGTCAATGACGGAAGAAACCTCGTAGATACAGCCTGGTGGATTTCCACTTTCCCGGGTATCGCCATCGGGTTGGTGGTTATGTCTGGAAATTTCTTCGGGGATTGGTTGCGTGATAAGCTGGACCCGAGATTGAGGCAATTATAACCTGGTTGAGCCGGGGTTACACCAGGCAGGACTTTTCCTGTTTCATCCGTGCTTACCATCCAGATTACTGAATAAAACAGGCGACTGTGACTCATTAAATATCTACCCGGGGTAAAAATTTTTATCTCAGGGCATTCTCCCTGTAAATATATGAGTTCCGGATATTTCGGCGTTTCTGCAATCGTATATTACGGAGTTAACTGAACAATTATAGCTAGTCCAGGTGCGATTCCTTGCTTTCATATAATTGAAAGGTTATAATCACATCCGGTTATCCATTGTTATCAGCTTTCTATTAGCATGCCGAGGATAATCAACCCGGTTTTATAGTTGGAACTTTATTTTATAACGATTGTTTAACCGATAAAAGTGAGATGAAAATACAGGGTAATACCGTACTTATTACGGGTGGGGCTACAGGTATAGGCTTTCCCTTGCCAGATTATTTCTGGAACATGACAATTATGTAATCATATGCGGGAGAAGAGAGGGTAAATTACGGGAAGCTAAAGCCAGTTTACCCGGACTACAAATCAAGGTATGCGATGTTTCCCAAGAGAAAGAACGGATATCACTGTACGACTGGGTAAAAACTAAGTTCGAAAATCTGAACATACTGGTCAATAATGCGGGAATCCAAGTGATGGCAGATTTCAGGAGAGGCGCCGAGGATTACCATAACATTGAAAATGAAATAGAGACCAATCTGGTAGCTCCGGTACATCTATCTTCCCTCTTCATCCCGCTTCTTATGCAGAGAGAAGCCGTTATCGTTAACATATCTTCCGGCCTAGCTTTCAAACCCCTGCCTCACGTGCCGGTGTATTCTGCAACCAAAGCTGCTATACATGCCTTCAGCGTGGCTTTGAGAAAGCAGTTGCAGGAAACTTCCGTGAGAGTATTCGAGATTGTGCCCCCTCTGGTTGATACGGAGCTGGATAAAGGCAGCCGTGAGAAGAGACAACTAACATCGCGTGGAATATCGCCGGACATTTTAGCAGAAGCTGTTTTGAAAGCTATTAAGAATGATGAGTATGAGATAGCCGTTGGTGACGCTGCTAAATCATTGCTGGAAGCGAAGACATATCTTGAACAAATGTCCCGGCATTTATACTAATGCCGATTTATATTAGCTAGCTACCCTGTATTTACAGACATAACCGTTCAAAACAGCTCTAAAAAAGGGATTGCCATTTCTTGACAATCTTTTCCTGGTAATCGGTACTGAAACGGGAAGTTACCGGAAACCTGTCACGGCGTTCATACGGCCAGCAGGCGTCAATTATTACCCTGTCATTAAGTATTGAGGGTTTCTGTCCAGGTACCATTATTTTGGGACGTTTAGCCTTTGTTTGTATGTTTTTGATAACCTGAATATTATCCAGATCCGCTCTACCGGCTATTGCCCACAGCACGTCCTTTTCATTCGTAATATCGATATCATCATCTACAACTATCGTAAACAGTCCCGCGAAAGTATTAGCCCGACTTGATGCAGCGACCAGAGCAGCCTGTTTGGCATGTCCGGAATAGCTCTGCTTTATCGAGATTACGCAATAGACCGGCCATATAAATCCCAGACCGAACCAGACACCAGTTACGCCGGGGATACCGGCATATTCCAGTACGTTCCAGATTTCTGCCGCCATCACGGGGATTGTGAAGGGGAAGGGGATATGCGCTTTCCATGGCACGACACCAAGTATAATGGGGTCATCTCTATACATGATGGACTTGACTCGCATTACCGGGTGCGGAGCCGAATTGTAGGTCCTGTTCCATTCACCGAATAAACAATCTTCTCTATTTTCCATTTCCGAAGGGGGTGGTATTTCCCCCTCAAGTACTATCTCCGCCGAAGCCGGTATAGGCAGGTCAGTTAAGTGGCCCCGTACTATCTCGACCGGCTTGCCATGTATCGCGCCGGTGAAATCGTACTCACTCTCACCGACTCCCGAAAGCGGGCTGCCGGCCGTCAGGAACAGGACGGGGTCCATACCGCATACAATGGCCAGTGGGAAGGCCTCTCCCCGGCTATGGTGTTTCTCCATCATTAGCGTTCCATGCTTACCCGGGTTCAAACCGACACTTATCAGGTCTTTGTCAAAAATACTGCACCTGTATGTTCCCAGGTTAACCCAGCCTTCATCCGGGTCTTTGCTTATAACCGCACAACCGGTACCCAGATATCTCCCTCCGTCACGTTCGTGCCAGATTGGCGTCGGAAGTTTAAAAAGATCGACATCTTTCCCGGTTAAT
The DNA here is from genome assembly GCA_016926695.1 of Dehalococcoidales bacterium. Next base: position 3,388 of record JAFGOB010000022.1, read on the forward strand.
ACATTCTGTTTTATAGGGCCGTCTTTTACCTCTACCGGCGGCACCGGCTTTATTTCTTTCATTTTCTTCCGCCAGGCATCCACCATCGCTACGCCTGACAGGTCTTCGGAAACACCCAGCACCGATGCCGTGCGAACGTCACTTTGAAAACAATTACTCAATACTCTAAAACCGTCGGGATAATCGGGGATTTTATCAAATAATAGAGCCGGGCCATTCTTTTCCGCCATCATTTCGCTGATAGCGCCTATTTCCTTGTCCCAGTGTGCACCTTCGATGTGTTTGAGTTCTCCCAGCTTATCTAGTTCCTCCAACCAACCTCTCAAGTCTTGATAATTCATATTTCTCCTCTATTGACTAAACACTCGAGCATGGATTCCCAGAAAGGGCGTTGAAACGCCGCTATTGTTCCTGCAGGTTGGGAAGTATATTTTCATAGTAGTCCAGCGACTCTGGATTTGCAAGAGCATCGCGGTTGGTTACCGGACGGCCGTGGATAATATTTGTCACGGCACTCTCCACCTTCTTCATGTTCAGCGTGTAGGGAATATCCGGAACGGCAATAATCCTGGCCGGAACGTGACGAGGCGATGCTTTATCCCGAAGCATAGTCCTGACCTTTTTCTGTAAATCGTCGGTCAGTTCGGCACCCGGCGACATCTTGACGAAAAGCAATACACGCTGGTC
>JAFGOB010000023.1 GCA_016926695.1 Dehalococcoidales bacterium
CCTCCGGAGTTCTTCCAGATCATCCGGGAAGCCACGAAGAAATACGGCGCTCTCTACATCGCGGATGAAGTACAGTCCGGCGCCGGGCGGACCGGCAAGATGTGGTCCATCGAACATACCGGGGTCGTCCCGGATATGCTGACCTGGGGAAAAGGCATGGGCGGCGATGTTCCCATGGCCGGGGCTACTTTTAACTCGGAAATCAATGAGTCCCTTCCGGAAGGTTCACAGCCCGGCACCTTTGCCGGCAACGCGCTTGCCTGTGCTGTTTGCATGACCAACATCGATCTGATTACTGATAAAGAAACGGACCTGCTGGGACGGGCGACGAAGCTCGGGGAAGAAATCAGCGGCATGTTCAAGGATGCGGCGAAGACAGTGAAAGCCATCGGCGATGTCCGCGGGCGCGGCCTGATGATCGGCGTCGAGGTGGTCGCGGACCGGAAAACAAAAGAACCGTTATCCGGCGATGCCTGCGGCGAGATAGCCGTAAAATTGTTGAATTCCGGCATCATCATGACGCCCTGCGGCCGTTACGGTAACGTCTTCCGTTTCATGCCGCCTTTAACCGTTCCGAGGGAGTACGCGCTGAAAGCCACGGAAGTCATGATCGATGTATTGAAAGGTTATTAGCCGGCGGTGCAGTATTCGCTAAAATGTACCAGGTGGTTCACAACGAAAATATAGCCAGTTATTCGGAGGATACACTATGAATAAACGGACTAAATCCCAGTGGCAGCCGTTGACCCCTGACACGGTACTTTTCAACGGGAACATCATTACGGTAGACAGGGAATTTTCGATCTCAGAAGCCGTGGCTGTAAAGGGCGACAGGATAGTCGGCGTAGGGTCATCCGCGGACATGAAAAAACTGGCCGGCGAGAATACCCGGCTGATGGACCTGGAGGGAGCGACGGTGCTGCCCGGCATCAACGATGCTCATTGTCATCTTAACGGCTTTGGGCTGGAACGGCCGCCGATGCAGCTCGATATCGGTTATCCGGCCATCAAGTCCATTGCTGAACTGAAAGCAGCCGCTGCCGCCAGGATAGCGGAGGTCGGACCCGGCAAGTGGATTTCCGGCTGGGGATGGGACAGGGGTTTCCTGGAAGAAACGAAAGGCAACCCCGACCACTGGCCCACGCGTTACGACCTCGATCCCATCAGCCCGGATAACCCCATCGCCTTCACAGAGTTTTCCGGACACGTCCTGCTGGTCAACAGTAAAGCCCTGGAATTAGCCGGGATCAACAAAGATACTCCCCAGCCCGCCCAGGGCTTCATACAGAAGGATGATAATGGAGAACCGACCGGAATCCTGTTCGAGATGACCTTTCCTGTCCGGGCCCTGATACCGCCGCCGACGGAAGAAGAGCGCAAAGCCGGCATTCTCAACGCCATGGCTGAACTGAACTCGCTCGGTATCACCTGTGTCACCGAGCCTGGCCTCGGTCCTGAGGTGATCAGGATCTACACCGACCTCCACAACCAGGGAAAATTCTCCCTGCGTGTCAACTGCATGATCTCCGGAGGGCCTTCCCTTAAGAGCGTGAAAGATGTTATCGACCATGTTGGTACCGGCACGGGATTCGGTGACGAATGGCTGAGGATATCCGGACTCAAGCTGCTGGCTGACGGAATACCGCCGTCTAAGACTGCTTTCATGTATGAAGACTATATTGGTGGGGGACACGGCCAGTTGCTCGTGGAAGGCGATACCGATGAGGAAAGATATGACATGCTGATAAGCATGATCAAGTATGCCAGCCATCATGGGTTCCAGGTCGGTATTCATGTTACCGGAGACCGGGGTATCGATGCCTGCGTCGACGGCTATATAGCGGCTTTGGAAGAACGACCCTGGGATGCCAGGCACTACATTATTCATACCGATTATGCTACCCCGCAATGCATTGAGCGCATGGCGAAGCACAATATCGGGGCTAATGTGCAGTCCGCCATCAAGTGGACGATCGGGAACTTGATGGTTGGCATCACGGGAGAAAAGAGAGCTGCGTACCACTGGCCGCTGAAAACCCTGTTCGATAGCGGTGTAAGGGTGTCCAACAGCTCCGATGCCTCGGTCACCTACCCAGACTGGAGGCAAGGAGTTGAATCCGCTGTGCTGCGCAACGACAAGGCAACCGGCAAGGTCATTGGCCCGGAACAATGCATTTCAGTAGAAAGGGCGATCCAGGCATACACGATCAACGGCGCATGGCAGGACCACCAGGACCATGTGAGGGGGTCGATCGAGGTTGGTAAGCTGGCAGATTTCACCGTCATCCGTGATGACATCCTTTCCATCGACCCTAACAAAATACACGAGATACCAATCCTCTATACGATAGTTGGCGGTAAGATCGTCTATCAAAATCCTAAATCATAACGGAAGAGGCTAGAAAAAGACAAATAGGGACAACAAGACGATTTTCTGAGAGGCAAGTGCGATGAAACAATGGCCTCCTGGGGGAAAATGCTGGCTTTTCTCAAGAACCTGCCATGATTTGAAAAACGCCTCTGAAAACCAGGCGCCAGTCAGTCCTGATTATCCAGTTTGTATCTCGTCTCGTTGAGAAATTCAGCTTTAGCGCCCATCATAAAGTTCAGGTAACTGCCCGTCCCTATATCGAACCCGAACGTCTTCCCGTTCGATCTCATTTCCTTCAGGTTGATCACCACCAGGCCGAAAGTAGGCATAATTTTCTCACGCCAGCTGAACAGATAGATATCCGGCTCTATCTTGAAGTAATCACAGTATTCGGTGTCGGCGAGCCCCTTCTCAACGCCTTCCAGACAGTGCCAGGTGTAGAGACGGTCGTTAAGGTAAATGTGTTCGTAGACGCGGCTGCTGCTGTACGTGTACTGGACTCTTTTCCCGACGAGTTCGGTCGTCCTCTCATGAACCGGCACGGACTCATGTCGTGAGGAAGGATTGATCAGTGCATGCTCGATATGAACCTCCATTTCACTCAGGTCCAGTCCCTTCTTCAATCGCGTTATGAAGGCTGCGGGACCTTGTTGAAGCCCTGAAATTGTTGCGGTAAAGATAGTCGCTTTGCCCGTGGAAAAATCGAGGACCAGTGAGTTGGAGACGTTTGATTTTTCCCCGCTGACGAAGTCGACAAAATATATACCAGGGGCTGCCTTTATGGCCTCATAAGCCAGTTCTTCAGATGGTGCGGACTCCGATTCTTGTTCCGTTTCCCAGAGAAGTGAATGTGCGCCAAGGAAAATGCATTTCCTCATTTCTTGGGTCCCCTGGAAAAGTAATTCGATCTTCTTGCCGGCAAGGTCGTCGGTCGGGGGCAGCATGTTTACATCCATTTCCGTCCCCCAGTCTCCGAGGTCCATCCATTTGTCCGCAGGTTGGAATTTCATGCTTGTATTCCTTTCAAGTGTTAAAGAGAGCTTCTGCTGGAATTATCGGTAACCCGGCGCTGCTTATGTCTTTTTCTCATAGTGCCTGGTCAGAGCGTAGTTGTAGAATACGAAGGGCCTTTCAACTTTCGTAAAAACCAGCGGACAATGGAACAGACCGGCCCGGATATACACCGTAGTAAAAGTGGAAAAGGTATGTTTTTCAAGGTTTTTACCGTCTTCACTCAGTGTAAGTTCAACTTCTCCGCCGAGGTCGAGCATGTTATGGGGGTCGCCTCCAAGGAAAACCAGGAACTGGTCGAAATCATGCCAGTGCGATTCCACCTCATCCACGTAGGGAACAGTAATGCATTTCCAGCTCATGTGGAATCCCAGATCGCCATAGGCTTCATCACTCTTAAGGAACGGTATCGGAGCGATCACCTGAGTATGGCGTGAGGGACGGGTTGTATTGGTCCTGATATATTTATCGGTTTGTAGTTCTGACATCTTAAACTCCTTTTCCTGATATCTATCAATTTACGCTGTAGCGAGATCTCAAACAATAGCTGAAAACAATCATTCATTATCGGCGTTTACTGGGAAAACAGCCTATCGGGGGATATTCACAGTATTTCACTACAGACATTAGAGAGGAACCATTGTTTATGGCGTACTCAGAGAGCCGATTTTTGGATCGAGAGGATTATAAAATATCCCGGAAGCTAAAGCTAATTTTGGCTGGAAGGTGATAACAATCAAAAAGGCACCTCCCCGGGTGACCTCTTAGCCCACATTATCCGAACAGCAACCATCCAGACTTCTGATGATTGCTTTAAGAAGCCGGCCAGCAAGAGCATCGTTAAAGGACTCATCGATGGAAATGAGCCCATTTCAAGACAAGGATCCAATCAAGCGGTGTTGGGATGTCCGGCCGATCTTTTTCTTTCTCCAACCTTTAAGGCTTTTCACTTCATCCAACTGGCGGCCTGGTGTAAGGGGGCGGCGGATTTTTCATTCCGATACGGAATTGTTCACCGGTAGCCTTGCGTTTCCAGCCTACTCTCTGGTTTAAGGGATGCTCCATTCTGAGCGCATTGGACGGGCAGTGTAACTGGCAGCAACCGCAAAACCAGCACTCGTCCGGATAAACCACTACGGGCGGCTTCCCTTTCTCTGCATTCGGGAAAAGCACATCTACACGGCAGACATCTACACATGAATTGCATCCTGTACACAGATCAGCATCAATCAATATTGCCTGGAATGGCATCGATGGATTGGGGACCAGATAAACTTTGTCTTCCATAGTGATTAAGCTCCTTTAAACAAGTAAAGCCCGTGTCTTAAAGATCGCAGTGTTTCCTGTAATTTTCCTCGTACGTAGGAGCATAAGGCGGCAGGAGCCAGAAATTCATGGGCATTTCTCCAACTTTAACCGCGCCATTTTCCTGCTTGATCGTAACAAACTTGTTCCATTCCGGCGGGTCCTTTTCAGGATAGTCTATCCTGTTAAAGTTCAAAGGCTGGCTGCTCGCTTTCCGGGCTAAAGATGCATACATAACCATTTCGCCACAGGTAAGCCGTGAAAAACACTCTAAAACCTTTTTTAACTCGTGCGGATTTTTGGCATAGACTCTGGAAGCTTCACTCTCCCGGATACTTTTAAACCATCGCAGCCCTGTTTCCAGCACTTCTTCACTTTTATACTCGCCGCAGTAGTCCTGCATAATTCTGCACAACCCGGCCTGTAGTTCCTTCCATCCCACACCGTTTTTCCGCTTCACGGGAGCGTAAACGCGGTCCTTTTCTGCCTGTACCTGCTTTCTGTCTACAACCGGTTGCTGCGACGCAGCTGCATATGCTGCTGCTTTACGACCAGCATACCTTCCGGTTGAAGATGCCCCGGCCCCTCCATGTCTGGACCTGCCGGTATTCCCGGCTGCATACAAACCTTCTAGCGTCGTTTTAAGGTCCCAGTCAACCACCATGCCGCCAGCGGTGAACCCGGGCCCGGAATCTCTCCATTGACGCACTGCCGGTCCATATCCTGGACCTTGAGCGTAGGCATCCGGAGGCATAACGACGGCCTGTAACATGTCTTTGTCCGGGTCAAAACCGCTGCGGCTGTACAGGTCGTAAACCGGGATACGGGTTTTTCCTTCATTGCCCACCATAAGGCCCCATATCGCCCTTCGCTCATGCTGTGGCATACCGGGCAAATCGGCATAAAGCGGAAGGACGAACTCACCTTTCCGGATCCGCTCCGGCAGGTCACGGATCAGGTGCGGCCGGTCCCGGAAAGAAATCCCGTTGTCTCCCGGCGCCGGCAGGTATCGCTCGGCCACTGTTTTCAGCACGTTCCCGTCCTTATCTACCCAGGGAACCTCTTTACCGTTGGCATCGACGATGGTGCAGGCGAACCAGGTGTTACCGGCATTGCCGACACCGTAATTCGGGTAGCTGAAGCCCCCGGACGTCGACTGGCTGTATTCCATCGTGGTAAATTCGGCGCCGGCCTGCCATCCCATAGCGTTACCATCACCTGCCATGTTAGGCTCCGCGCCGCAGAAAGCGCCAGCCCCCGATAATTCTGTGGAGAATATCCACAACGCTGCAGGTACGGATGTAGTAAGTACGGTAGACTTCGCTGCAAAGACATAGAATTCACCGGTCCGCACATTTACTCCCGTGCCGCCGACAACCCTGGCCCCCGATTTTCCGCCTTCAGTCAACAGGCTCGTCGCCATGACATGGTCGTAAATTATTACCCCCAGCCGTTTAAGTTCGTTGTACAGGGCAGGCTTCATTTTCGCACCACCGCGGAGCCTTATGGTATGTTTATTCACGTAATCATAAGCGAACATTATCCTGGTCTCTTCATCTCTAAAAGGGGCGCCGGCAAACTCATCGTCTACATCTCTGAACTCTACTCCCATCTTCTCAATATCGAGAAGGGCATCATAATTTTCCATGCAAGGAATGTACACAGTATGACCAAAATCAAATGGTTCCTGCTTGAGAGTAGCTTCCGTCGCTTCCTCCGGAGAAACCTTGCTCCCGGGGGCCTTGCAAACGAAGTACCAGTGATCGATCCCGCTTCCGGCTTGACCGCTTCTTATAACCGCTCCTTTTTCAACAAGAACTACTTTTGCTCCTCGCCTGGCAGCATTAATAGCCGCGTGGCACCCCGCCAGGCCACCGCCAAGAACCAATACATCAGCAACGACTTCATTCTCCTTATCATAATTTACGGGGTATGGCCATTCCTGCAGATTATTACCTGTCGGTTGCTCCTGATTGGACAATTTGTTTTCCTCCTTTGAGTCATCCGGCATCGTTATGGAGCATAGCTGCCGGACAGTGGGCGGTAATTGATGTTGCAGCCGCAATAAACGATATGACCTTGAATCCACTTTATAAAGTGATCCTTGAACTTTATGAGGAGTCTATCATACCCTGTCTTTTCGAGCACTTAATATCCGATCAAAAAGAGTGTCTCAATACTATCCAAAACGTTAGGAAGGATAGGAGAGTCATCCTTCCTTACCGGGAAATCTGCAGATTATTCTTTATTGATCAGTTATCTTATTCAATCTAGAGACCTCAGTACCGACTGTCCGAATTGTTTACTCACAATGGAAACCCGGTGCCGTTATAGAAACGGCACCGGGTATTTGCTGCCCAGCGGCTTTGGTGACTGTGCAGCAAGTTATGAGGAGGTCATTTGGATCCTGCGGACTGATCTATCCAGATATATTGAGACCAGCTGGAATTATAACCCAGGGCATATTCACCATGGTAATTCTTGACCCGCGGCTGCCAGAAGGTATACAGATAATTGGCCGGCCGCAGGATATACCAGCATTTTTCAAGAACATAGGGCATGAGATCACGATGCAATTGGTCAACCTTTGCCTGATCTACAAGATCATACTGCTGAATCTCCTGGTAGGTCGCGTCAACCTTTGCATCCTTGACCCAGCTTCGGTTGAAGGTGCTGTCCCCTCTGAAAGCAAATAACTGGGCATAAGGTCCAGGTTGTACGTAGAAGGAATATAACATATCAGCATATTGCCTGGATAAAGACTCGCCCATGTACGCACCGAACTCTAAAGGCTGTATCGTAAGTTCCACGCTGATCTCGGCCCACATGTCCTTAACTAATGAGAGGAAATCGATATAGTCAGGGTTGTTCCAGGTGTCTACCGTGCACTTGAAACCATCGGGGTAGCCTGCTTCTGTCAATAATGCTTTTGCTTTTTCAACGTTGTAGCCATAAAGGTCCTGCACGTTTTGAGGCATTTCCTCCAAAGGCATGTAGGCGTTTTCATAACCTTTAACATTCGCTATCGGGAAGGCGATGATTTCCGAATCGCCGGAATCAAGATCATTCTTTATAGCGCTATAGTTGATAGCCATCGTCAGTGCCTGCCGTACTTTTATATCTTTATACGGCAGATCTTCTCTATCCGTTCTCATGGAAATGATCATGTTGCCGGCGATGGCTTTATTGTATTTCAGTTCCGGATTGGTCTTCATCAGATTAACGGCATCATCATGGGTAAGCTGCTGTACAACGTCTACCTGTCCGGTACGCAGTGCCGCAATCTGGGTGGAAACATCCGGCATGATCAATATCTCTACCGCATCGATATAGGGCAGTTGGTTCCCTTCTCCGGCTCCGCACGGGTCTTTTTTCCAATAGTCCGGATTCCTGACAAAAGTAGCTGAACTACCCGGAACATAATCTGACACCATGAAGGGTCCTGTCCCGACTATATTGTGCCAATCCGTCAGATCGCCATATTTTTCGATAACTTCCTGAGGCAGCACTTCTCTCTCGGGAAGCAGTAACCACATCGGGTCTACGCTGCTGAGTGGCGTCTGTACTTGTACCGTCCAGTCATCAAGTTTCGTCACCACTGTCGACTGTGCCATTTGGGGTTCGCTGATAGCCAGGAAGGATGTGGGTGATGTAAGGTGCCGGTTAAACGAATATACTACATCATCGGCTGTGATCTCGCGTCCACCCACTAGCTGGCTCGCCGGATTATCGGGATCCAATGCAAAGTGGACACCTTTGCGTACGTGGAAAACGATCGTCCCCGGGCCTGTCAGCTCAAAACTCTCGCAAGCATCGCCGGTTGTATACTCAATACGTTTCAGGGCATTCATATCCCAAGCGATGTCATTGGTTCCGGCCGGTCCTTTTGACCAGTCGCCGATGACAGGGCTGTTATAAACCAAATACAATTGAAGTAAAAAACCAGCCGGGTATTTGTCATTGTCCCAACCTTGCAGATCAGTCGTTTGCGCAATAGTCAACGTACCGCCATATTTTGGAAGCTCGATCGATGTCGTCGTAGTTCCGGTGGATGTGGTTGTTGTGGAAGTTGTTGTCGCCGATGGAGTTGATGTTGATGTCGATGTTTCATTGTTCGCGCAGGACATTAGCAATAGTGCCACCATTATTAAACAGATAAAGAAATAAGATGTCTTTTTGAATCGCATTACTTTTCTCCTCCTTTATTATGGTTTCACTTTTGGTCTTCTATCGTGGCTTGACAATAAAACCCTCTCCTCCTTTATTGCTGGTATTTATTAACATTGTAATATGACTTCATTTAATACATTACATATGAAGTTGCTAATTGTATACCTTTCAACTTAATAATGTCAAGTATATTTGAGTAATATCAGCAGATGGAAAATCCGCAAAAAAAACTTCCCGGTGATGTACTGATTGGAATCCTTTGAAAAAGCTGCCAACCATGAAAATGGAGTGGATTTTCCCGTTTTCAACAAATTATCTTGTGGGATCTGGTCAGCTCAAAGCGGAGCGAATTTTTCTGAGGGTGTCTGCGCTGCAGAAGCCGGAACGGCAGCGTGCCGGAGTCGGCCGTGGGTCACATGCAAAGCATCTTCAATAGCCCCATCCGGCTCCGGCGGCGGTCACGTTACCGTAGATTCTAAAAAGGCCGCCATGATACAATCCCTGTCAATCAGGAGAGGATTCCACTCTATCGTGACCCCTTCCCTATACAAATGACAGGGTATATCTCAATAGTAAACTTATAATGGAATATCACCGAGATTGACATCGACCTCAGTATCTATGTGATCGATGGTTTTAACAGGGTATCCCCCGGCTTTTAGTATCAATGAATATACACCGGTATCCAGTCCCCTGAACCAGAAGTCGCCGAAATGGTCGCTGTGTGTTACTGTTTCGTCGCCTGTTCTCGCATTGACCAGGGTAACTGTCGCACCGGCAATGACCTCATCCTTATCGGGGTCGAAAACAGCTCCGGTGATGAAGCTTTTGGGTAAGCCGATATAATAGACCCTCGGCTTGGTACCATATTCAGGATGAAGGACCTCGGCACGGGAAATCAGGTCTTTCATCTCGTCTTCTTCCCCGAACTGTAACGCTCCCGTCGGGCAAACTTCAACACATCGCGGCTCTTTCCAGCCCCTGTCCAGCAGGTGTGCGCAAAACGTGCATTTCTGGGCGACATTCAATGTCTCGTTGAAAAAGATGACGCCTTCATAAGGGCACTCGGCGATGCAGTCCATACGTCCGGAGCATTTTTCAGGGTCGATGATGACTGTACCATCTTCCCTCTTATAAATTGCGTTTTGCTTGCACGCTTTGATGCACGGAGCTTCGTCGCAGTGCTGGCAGATACTGTGAAGATAGGTAATCATGACCTTGGGAACGGTACCGCGGACCATTTCGGTCGTTTTTGTCCAGAAATGTCCGGTATCCGGCTGTGGTTTGGCATATGGCGACCAGTCGTTTCCCACATGTTCGTCTTTACAGGCTATCTGGCAGTTATGACAACCATTACATTTGGTAATATCGAAAACCATGACTTTCATTTCACTTTGCCTCCAGGAAGGATTCCAGCGTAAGGCCGGTGGCCGCGTGAAAGTGCCGGCTGAATGGCTTGGGGTACTGCTTTCTCAACTCATCCAGGTCAGCCCTCTCGATATTCACCAGGAAACCGCTGATCACCATACCGCATACATTCTGAGACGTGGTATGGCGGGGAGTGATAGTATTGATTGCGCCGCCGCGGTCGATTTTTCCGGGTACGATAGGATCGTATTTGGCTCCGTGGTCGACGGATATCGTACCCGGTATAATCCGCTCGGTTACATAAGCCCCGGCAAGCACGATCCCTCTTTCGTTGAAAATTTTTACGATGTCACCTTTACTGATGCCTTTCGCGGCAGCATCAATGGGATGTATCCAGACGGGCTGGTACTGGTAACCATCCGGTCCTCTGACCTTACAGGTAGGTATTTCTCTCAGCCAGGAGATATCCTCATGATTAGCATGGACTCCCCAGCGGGGATGATTAGAGACCAGCAGGAACGGATATTCACCGGACCGTGCATGGAGGAGGCTTTCCTGGTGGCTCTTTCCATAAGGTATCCAATGGGGCACCGGCGGCCGTTCTTCATCATCCGGAAAATGTTCCTTCAACCCAACGGACTCGAACTCTATTTTACCGGTAGGTGTTCTCAGCCGGTTGTTCTCCGGATCATTATAGAATTTCCTGAGACCGGGCAGGTCTTGCTGCCAGTCGGGATCGGTTGGGATAACGTAATATCCTTTATCCGTTAGTTGCTCCCAGCTTACCATGTCCTGGACACGAGAGTGGTCGAAGGCTGTCTTGATCCATTCTTCTGCCGATTTTCCCTCGGTATATTCTTCGAGTACTCCAAGACGTTCGGCGATGGCACAGACGATTTCGTAATCGCTCCTGCTTTCTCCGATTGGCTCGATGCATTTTTCCTCGAGAAAAATGATCGAATATTGCCCGCCAAGGGTATCCTGGGAGATATCCGGTACCTCGAAGACCGTGTTGGCCGGCAGGATAATATCAGCCAGCAGGCAATCGTTTTCCAGCCAGGGGTGCTGGGCTAACACGAATTCTATCTTGGGATCTCTGAAGGCTTCAACGATACGATTCCCCTCGTTCCAGCAGGTTATCCAGCAGGGAGAATCGCTCCAGATCATGTGAATATCGGGACATCCTTCGAACGGAAAGGTATACTTGACGAATTGGTTATCCCGCCTGGCCATCTCGGACTCGCAGCCGTACCAGGTTACCGGCGGGTTGAGGATGGCGTCCGGCACAAGTGTCTTGGGAATAAATGAAGGATTGGTCTCGGAAACATAGCCGCCGCGATAGCCGGCATGGAGAGAAGGGCGCATTTTGGCTTTAGGCAAGGGATACTGTCCTTTGCTATCGAACATACCCCACTCGAGCATCTTGACCTGCTGAACGCCGGGCTTACCGAGTCCCTGCATCGCCAGCAGCAGGACCTGCAGCCGGGCCGGTTCACTGGAGTACGGTCCGCGGATACCCGGCCCGCCATTACCGATAACAATAGAAGTTCTTTTCGATGCCCACAAGCGGGCCAGCGCCGTGGCTATCCTGGCCGGAACGCCGGTGATTTCGGACGCCCATTTCGGAGTCTTGGGAATGCCGTCTTCCTTGCCGAGGACGTAATCTGCGAATTTTTTAAAACCATGGGTATGAGTAGCAACGTATTCTTTATCATAGGTATCTTCGGTAATCCAGATATAAGCGATGGCCAGGTAAAGAGCGGCGTCGGTATTGGGGCGGATGGGTATCCACCTGTCGGCATGGACGCCGGCGGCATAATTGAGATCGGGTGAAATATAGATCTGCTGGATTCCCAACTCGGTGAACCAGTAACTCAAACGGCTGGGAAGCTGCCCTCCCCAACCCCAGGGGGTCGTCTCCTGATCACAACCCCAGAAAAGCAACAACTCGCTGTTTTCGGCTATATCCGGAATGACATTGGCAGAAGGCACCTGCTGCCCGACCGGTTCCATACCCCAGACATGTTTGGCTCCCCATACCCAGCCTTCCCAGCTGTCCGGGTTTCGCGACTGCAACGTATAACCGCCGAGCAGCTTCAACAGCTTCCGTCCGCAGCCGTGACAGGCATGTACGGTCTTGTTCTCACCGTGAGCGTCTGACTGGTACAAGATCGCGTTAGTCGTATATGTTTCCTGGATTCGTTTTATTTCAGTAGCAATGATATCCAAAGCTTCATCCCAGGATATCCTTATGTACTTGCTGGTCCCTCGATTTTGTATGTTGCGTTCACCGTGAGGGTCGAAATCCACTCTCTTCAATGGATATCGAATACGGCTGGGCGAATACGTCCTTTTCTTGTATGAGAGAGAAATGGGCGGTATCAAGGTCTTCGTCTGCGGTTCAAAGGTTTTACCCCGTACTTCAAGTTTCCATGGATTGAATTCCTGAGGATCATATTTCCAGTCGTAGCGGAACGGCCTGATCCTGACAATTTTTCCGTTACTCACGTCCACCATGGATGTATTCGAACCATACGATTCAGCACACCAGCTGATGTCCTTGATATAAGATTGTTCTTCACTGCTGGTTGTTCTCGGTTTATCCATCGTTTTCCTTTCTTCTTCCTTGATATACCCGATTCCGGGGCTTTTCTTGGTCGATTTTTCCGTCTTCGGCGTACTATGCCCTTTGCTGCTTTAGTTCATACCGTACCAGGTACAGCATAGCCAAGGTGAAGAAACTTAAGCCCCGTACTGCACAGCCGTTTATGTCGTACCTTCAGGCAGTCCCACAGGTGTTGACCACCCGGAAGTCATTTTCTCCTTTGTACCTCATCTGCCTCTGCTCATGGTTATAGGGCTTTCCCCATATATTCCGCTTACTCTTTACCATATAATAGTTCATTCATGATCTTGCTGTCGTGTATCGAGTCACTGGGCAACACGATACTGGATACAGGTCTTTTGCCCCTGTTCATTCCGACATGAGTCCTCATCCCGAAGTACCGCTGGTTACCCTTCTTCACTGCTTCATCTCCGGGTTCCGCGTCTTGTTCCGGATCTTCGTCGTAGACAATTCATTGATTATTATGTTTATCTTACGGACAGTTTTATGTGGTTTCGGTTGTTCGTAATGGTTGTCTTTGCGAGTCCCGACGCATCGGGACGAAGCAATCCCGATTTCCGAGATTGCCACGGGGCCTGAAGGCCCTTCGCAATGACATCGTCTTTTTCCATCAACCAAATGCAAATAGTACCCTATGGACAGCGCCTTGACATTGCACATGAAATATATTACTGTATTACAACATTATCTTATTTATGATATATGAAATGACATAGGAAACGCTTTACATGCCGAAATCACGATATACGCAAGCTTGATAATTTAGTATAGCAACCAATATCCAGGAATATTAACAATAATAGGAAAGGCATGAAATGGCTGCATACGCAATTAGAAGATTATTGCTAATTATTCCTACATTTCTCTTAATTACAATACTGGTTTTTTTATCTACCCGATTCATCCCGGGTGACGTCATTGACATGATGCTGGCTCAAATGAATACATCCGGGACAGCAGCGGAAATGACCCGTACGAACCTCGAAAAAGCGCTGGGACTGGATGCGCCGATACATATCCAGTATTTCCGATGGCTGGGGGTAGCACCACAAGAAAACGGCCAATTCCGGGGAATCCTTGAGGGGGACCTGGGAAATTCTTTATGGAAAAATGAAAGCGTATCCAAGCTGATCTTTGAAAGGTTACCAATTTCATTGGAGCTTGGTATTATCGCCATCATTTTAAGCCTTTTTGTTGCATTTCCTATCGGTATTTATTCAGCGATACGGCAGGACACGTGGGGTGACTATGTGGGCCGCAGCCTGGCCATTCTATTCATTTCTGTTCCCTCCTTTTGGGTTGCTACCCTGCTGTTCGTATATCCACCGATATATTGGGGGTGGTCGCCGCCAACACAGTATATTCGGATAACGGAAAATTTTTGGGGTAACTTAGGACAATTTGTAATTCCTGCTTTTATTACGGGCATGATGATGGGCGGCACTTTAATGAGAATGCTGCGTACCATGATGCTTGAAACATTGAGGCAGGATTACATCAGGACTGCCTGGGCCAAGGGATTGAAAGAAAACGCGGTAATCTTACAGCATGCGTTGAAAAACGCGCTGTTGCCCGTGGTTACCATTGTCGGCGGTATGATTCCCATGATAATTGTCGGCGGAGTTGTCATGGAACAAATATTCGCACTTCCAGGGGTAGGTATTTTAACCTTCCAGGCATTGGGACAACGGGATTACCCTTTACTCCAGGGCATAACCATGTTGTTAGTTCTCATAGTGTTATTCTCTAATGTTGTTGTCGATCTTGTTTATGCATGGATAGACCCCCGAGTTCAATATAGATAAGGGAAAATGTTGAATGAATAGAAGGACAACAAGCATGTCACCATCAAGCATGGCCAGGGGATTACCGGCAGAAAAAGCTGAACCGAAACAGCATGGTCCATTCGTCGACATGGTCATCAGGCTGGTTAAAGAAAAACCGCTTGGGCTCATCGGGGGAATTATTGTTCTGGGGTTATTCCTGATAGGGATACTCGCTAACGTTATCGCGCCTTACGGATACAATGAGATGATGTTAGGCGAACGCCTGAGTGCTCCTTCCGCCACGCATATTTTAGGAACTGACAACATGGGACGGGATATGCTGAGCCGTATTATTTTTGGTGCGCGTATCTCGATGATCGTCGGTC
Source organism: Dehalococcoidales bacterium (assembly GCA_016926695.1). The sequence continues at coordinate 15,004 of JAFGOB010000023.1, forward strand.
TGGCCGGAGCGGCCATCAGCGCGGTTGTCGGTTTCATTGTCGGAGGCATTTCCGGGTATTTTGGCGGGAAATTCGACATGTTTTTTCAAAGGTTTGTTGATGCCGTCATGTGCTTTCCATCCCTGATTCTTTACCTGACTATTATGGCTATTATCGGCCAGGGGTTGGTACCGGTAATTGTCGTTTTAGGCGTTACTACCGGCTTTATGGCTTCAAGGACGATCCGAAGTGCCGTCATAGGGATCAAGCAAAACATGTATATCCAGGCCGCAGAAGCCTCAGGAACCAGAACAAAGAACATAATCCTTCGTCACGTTCTGCCTAATATAATGCCTGTAATCATAGTTGGGTTCACACTTACGGTAGGCAGTATGGTCCTCTCTGAAGCAATGTTGAGCTTTTTGGGATATGGCGTCCCGCCTCCAACACCTACCTGGGGCAGCATGCTCCAAGGTTCAGCCCGCCGTTACATGCTGCAGGCTCCCTGGATGGCATTGTGGCCCGGTGTTGCCCTGGCTCTTGCAGTATATGGTATAAACATGTTCGGGGATGCTTTACGCGATTTATGGGATCCAAGGCTGAGGGGCGGATTAGGGCGCTATGGCAAAGTAAAAATAAAGAAGAGGTGAGCGCCATCGCAGACGTAGTATTGGACATCAAAAACCTAAAAACCTACTTCTATGTTAAGGACGGTGAATTGAGGGCTGTTGACGGGCTGTCTTATAGCGTAAAGCAGGGAGAGTGCGTTGCATTGGTTGGAGAGAGTGCCTGCGGCAAAAGCGTCAGTGCTTTATCGATCATGCGGCTCATACCGTACCCTCCAGGAATAATTGTTGGTGGCGAAATTATTTTTGAAGGCCGGAATATTTTAAAAGCCAGCGAGGAGGAGATGCGGCAAATAAGGGGCGGGCGCATCGCGATGATTTTCCAGGAACCAATGACTTCATTAAATCCGGTGTTAAGTATTAGTCGGCAGATATGCGAATCACTGAAACTTCATCTTTTCATGGACAAAGAAACTGCTGAAAAAGAGGCAGTGAAATTACTTAAGCTGGTAGGTATACCGGATGCAGAAAGGAGAATACACGATTACCCTCACCAATTTAGCGGCGGAATGCAACAAAGAATAATGATCGCCATGGCGTTAAGCTGCAAGCCGTCTTTAGTCATCGCTGACGAACCGACGACTTCGGTTGATGTTACTGTCCAGGCACAGCTTTTAGATTTGATAAATAATCTGCGGACTAAACTCAATACGGCGGTCGTTATCATTACTCACAATCTGGGGATCGTAGCCCGTTACGCCGATAGCGTGAATGTAATGTATGCCGGACGACTGGTAGAAAAAGGTCCGACAAACGCGCTCTATGAGGAGCCGCGTCATCCTTACACTTTAGGTCTGATCGCTTCGGTACCTCGCCTCGATTTACCCAGGGAGAAAAACCTCAAGGTTATCGAAGGTTTGCCTCCCGATTTGGCCCGATTATCAACTGATATGTGTGCTTTCAGTCCCCGCTGTAAATTAGCGATCGACCGCTGTAAACAAGAGCGACCTGAGCTTGAAATGGTCGGTAAGGATCACTATGCAGCTTGTTTCAGGAGCGGTGAGATCAACCAGATAGCAGAGGTAAGTTAATGACGGACAATGATATTCTGGTAGAAGTCAACAATTTACGTATGTACTTCCCGGTTACTGCTGGTGTGTTACGCCGGAAGGTAGCTGACGTGAAGGCAGTTGATGATGTCAGCTTATTTGTTCGGAGGGGAGAAACTCTTGGACTTGTCGGAGAGAGCGGGTGCGGGAAAACCACATTCGGTCGCAGCGTTCTGCAATTATACAAAGTCACTTCAGGAGAAGTAATTTTCGAGCACGGAGACCTTACGAAGCTCCACGGTGAAAAATTGAGAAGAATGCGCCGGCATATGCAGCTCATTTTTCAAGACCCTTACGCTTCACTGGACCCAAGGATGACGGCTGGGGATATCGTAGGTGAACCGCTTCTGGAGCACAACATCGCAAAAGGTAAAGAATATAAAGAAAAGGTCGCCGAGATCTTACGCATGGTTGATCTTGAGCCCCGTATGGCCGTACGCTATCCTCATGAATTTAGCGGCGGCCAGAGACAACGCATCGGCATCGCCCGTGCATTGGCTGTAAGGCCAAAATTCGTCGTCTGCGATGAGCCTGTTTCAGCCTTGGACGTATCGATACAGGCACAGATAATCAGATTATTGATCGAATTAAAAGATGAACTTGGCCTGACTTATCTATTCATTGCCCATGATCTTTCGGTAGTCCGCCACATCTCCGACCGCGTTGCGGTCATGTACCTTGGCAAAATCGTTGAGATCACCGATAGCGACGAACTATATGCTAATCCGCTTCATCCCTATACCCAGGCATTGCTTTCCGCGGTCCCAATCCCTGAACCTTCAGTGGACCGACTCAGGACACGTATCATTCTGACCGGCGACGTTCCCAGTCCGATAAACCCACCTCGAGGTTGCCATTTTCATCCCAGATGTCCCGTGTGTACAGATGGATGCAATGGGTACGACCCTGAGCTTAAAAATGTTGGCGGCGAGCACTGGGTCGCCTGCCACCGTGTTTGATTCTCTTGAAATCGTATTGACCCAGCCCCTTTTTTGAGCCGACAGCAGTTAAGAATTCCCCCGATTTAATAAACCTATTTGTCCGGTAAGATCTCCAAGATTATTATACAAACTCTGAATATTGTATAATGGCATGTACCGCAGTATTTAATCGGAAATCTACTGAATCAAACGTACAAGACAGGTATTCTTTATGACTGATGTAGTTCTGGATGAAATACAGAAAATCCGGAAGATGAAAAAAGAAGACGCGGACATTAATCTGCTGATTTTACTTGATCAAACGAGTAGTGTTGTTGGGACCGCCGTAGAGCTTGAGCTTAAACATTTACGAATTTCCCAACCCCAGGTCAGGATTCTAAGCATGCTTTCCAGAGAAAATAAACCCGTTACAATTGATCAATTGGCTAATTGGACTTTTAAAGAATTCAACTCAGTATATACTCTTCTCAACAGGATGGAAAAACGCGGTCTAGTAAAAAAAGTCAAAATGAAAGATGACTTGAGAACCTATATCGTTCCAACTGAAAAGGGTAGCGACCTGTATCATAAGAAAGTCACTGAAAATTCAATCCACCTTATATTTGATACTCTATCAGATGAAGAAAAAACACAGTTTTTAAATTTGTTAAAACAGGTACGTGACGCTACGAGTAAAATCCTGGGTTTGGGTTTTAAACCGCAGTTTCTACAGTAACGATACCTCATTTTCATAACCAATATTTGCTGAAAAGTACAGGTTTGACAAGAGCGTCGGGTTAGAGAGCCCTTGCCTCATCATTAGATTTCTGACTACACTCCGCAATCAGTCTGGTTTTGGTACCGTACGGTAGACAGAACCTTTCAATTGGTATTCTCGCTAGTACAAGAGAAATTTTTAACCCCAAGAGCTTAGAATTTAGCCCTAGACCATAGCCTCCACGAGAATCCTGATCCTTTTAGTCAGGAGATCTGCGGCCGGCCGATCATTCATCAATCCTCTTAGTGAGTATACGATAACTTCCGCTCGCTCCTCGCCGATGATTGGTTCCAGGCTACTGATGAACAGGTCCTGGTAACTTTTCTCAGTCTCTCTTGAAATCGAAACAAGCTCATCAAGCCAACTGTTCGCTTGTGGTGTCCTCTGGATATCGATATAGGGCTTGATTGTCCATTCATCGATAATACCCATTACCTTCTCCCTGTCAGTCAGGGTTGATGCTCGTAGCGCCATGGACTTCCTGAAGTGTTCAGCATTTATTGCATGGTTCATAGTGATGAACAGGTCACGTTTGTTCTTAAAATAGGTGTACAGCGAGGCGCGGGAAATACCGGCCTTCCGGGCTACGTCCCTGAAACAGCATTTGGTATAGCCGTAAGATGAAAAACACTCGAAAGCAGCTTCGAGTATCAGTGCCTTTTTCCGGTCGGTACTACTCATTCCGTCTTAACCCATCACCACTTTTCGTGGCCTATTATACATCATGCAGCCGTCTTATTATAACCGACTCCACAGCAGCAATGCAGTTGAATATGGACATATTGACTAGAAATGTCCAATATGTTAATAATGGGGCAAATATAGTAAGCAGGGGGACGTAATGCAGCACGAAGAATCCAGTTTTAAAGGTTTGAAAGACTTCAACATTTATTACCAGAAATGGCTCCCTTCTGCGAAAATCAAAGCCGTCCTGTTGATTTCCCATGGCTTTGCCGAGCATAGCAGCCGGTATGCCAACGTGGTCAATCATTTCGTGCCAAAGGGATACGCCATTTATGCTCTGGATCACCGTGGACACGGCCGATCGGACGGCGAGAGGGTGCGGACAGAGAGCTTTTATGATTACGTAGATGACCTGAAGACATTCTTTAATATCGTACGGCAGGAAATGCCCGATAACAAAATATTCCTGATAGGTCATAGTATGGGTTCCATGATTGCTTTGTTATATACCGCCAGATATCAGAAGGAACTTGCCGGGCTGGTTACCTCCGGTGGAGGTATGGCCAGGCCTGGAGATCCCCCGATGGCCCGGCGTCCCGCCGGCGAATCTCTTCCTTCCGCGATGCTGAGTCGCGACCCGTCCGTCATTGAGGCTTATGAGAATGATCCCCTTGTCTATCGTGGTCCCATTCCCACGGACCTGGCACTCTTCAGTGCGGCTGGCGAAATCCCGGAAACCGTACCTCGTATAACCATTCCGGTACTCATCATGGCCGGGAACGGAGGTCCGGACGGAGCGCGAAGCCAGGTTTTGTATGAATATATCGGTTCCAGCGATAAAACGCTTAAGTTATATGAAGATTTACTCCACGAAATTTTCAATGAACCGGAGTATCCCTTGGTCATGGCTGACCTGGAACGATGGCTGGTTGCGCATCTCTAGGTCTGTCGCTGATTGTTTTCCACAGAAGCGCCATCGTTACTTGAGTTGCCTGTGAGGCAGTTATTACCTGGTAGTAAAGTACAAGGAGTAAGAGATAAATGCGAAAATCGTTTATTTGCCCGACGAAGTACGTGCAAGGCGAAGATGAAATACTAAACCTCGGGTATTTTGTCAAGACATTTGGCGCATCAGCCCTGCTGATTGCTCATCCTGATGATGTAACGCGTGTCAAAGACAAACTGGATGATACCGCGACCAGGTTCGGGGTTACCTTTGTTGAGAGTGGATTCAACGGAGAGTGTTCCCGTCCGGAAATCCAGAGGTTGAAGGAAATAGCGGTAGCACAAAGCTGCAGTTGCGTAGTCGGTCTGGGCGGCGGTAAAGCGATCGATACCGCTAAATGCGTGGCCCGTGGAGAAGCCCTTATCATCGTGCCGACCATTGCCGCTACGGATGCCCCGACGAGCCATTCTGCGGTCATCTACACTCCTGAAGGCGCTTTCGAAGATTATGACTATTTTAAACAAAGTCCGAGCGTTGTCCTGGTTGACACCACTGTTATAGCCAGGGCACCTACTCGTTTCCTCGTATCCGGCATGGGTGATGCCTTGTCTACTTACTTTGAAGCCCGGGCGACCGCCAATTCTTACTCCAACGTAAATGCAGGGCTGCCATGTGGGTACCGCGAGGGCGCCTGCGGACCGGCCAAAGGTACCAATGCCGCGTTAGCGTTGGCCACGCTTTGCTACAGGACGCTTATCAAAGATGGTTTGAAAGCCAAATTGGCCTGCGATCTCAACATGGTTACACCAGCGCTTGAGAACATCATCGAAGCCAATATCCTGCTCTCCGGGCTCGGTTTCGAGAGCGGTGGGCTAGCCGGCGCTCATGCCATCCACGATGGACTGACTATCCTCGGCGGAACACACAAATATTATCATGGAGAAAAAGTCGCCTTCGGCACGTTGGCCCAACTCATACTGGAGAATTCCCCGATAGAAAAGATTCACGAAGTCCTGGATTTCTGCCTGGAAGTCGGCCTTCCTGTTTGCCTTGCCGACATAGGCGTCGACAATATCTCCGAAGAAGAACTTGCAGCCGTAGCTGAAAAATCCTGCATTGCCGAAGAGTCGATACATTCGATGCCCTTTCCGATAATGGCAGCCAATGTATCATCTGCGATCATGGTAGCCGACAAAATCGGGAAAGACTACAAAAACCGGAAAGCCTGCAAATGAAAAAGATAATCAATAAACCGGAGAACATTGTTACCGAGATGTGCACCGGCTTGGTGCTGTCATGCCCTGACCTGGAATTTATCAAGAAGTACAAGATCATTAAAAAGAGAAAAATCGATGAAGACAAGGTAAGCTTGATCAGCGGCGGAGGCAGCGGCCATGAACCGGCTCATGCTGGCTTTGTCGGTAAGGGCATGCTGGATGCCGCAGTGTGCGGTGATGTGTTCGCGTCGCCATCTCAGGTGCAGGTCTACCAGGCCATAAAAGCTACTGCCGGTAAAAAGGGAACCCTGCTGATAATCAAAAACTATAGCGGCGACATGATGAATTTCAAGAACGCCGCATACCTTGCCGGTGAAGACGGCCTCATGGTCGATTATGTGAAAGTAGATGATGATATCGCGGTGCAGGACAGCCTCTATACCGTTGGGCGCCGGGGGATCGCTGGCACCGTTTTCGTTCATAAGGCAGCAGGCGCCGCCGCTGAGAGTGGAATGACGCTGAAGGAGGTTAAAGCCGTAGCGGAAAAAGCCATTGCCAATGTCCGCAGCATAGGTTTTGCTCTTACTTCCTGTACAGTACCGGCTAAGGGAAGTCCGACCTTCGATCTTGGTGAAATGCAGATAGAATATGGTGTCGGTATCCATGGTGAACCCGGCATCAGGCGTGAGGAAATTTCATCTGCGGACGAACTATCACGCAGAATGGTAACGGCTTTATTGAAAGACCTGAGCATCGAGAATGGTGCAAAGGAAGAAATAGCCTTACTGATCAACGGGTTCGGGGGCACGCCGTTACAAGAACTCTACCTGCTTAATAACGCAGTAACCCGTGAACTGGCTGAAAAGGGCATCAAGATCAACCGGGTATTCGTCGGAAACTATATGACAAGCATAGACATGGCCGGAGCCTCGATTTCGATCATGAAGCTCGATGATGAATTGAAAGAACTTCTTGCTGCGTATTGTGATACGCCGGGATTCAAGGTTTCCGGGCCGGTCGAGATTGTCGAGTATGCTGGTATCGAACAAGATGACATCAAAGACGAACAGGTGCGTTTTACATCTACAACAAGTCCATCGTATGCAACTCTGGACGAAGCTACAATCAATCTGAATAATATCATCTACATCATTGACAAGATGAGCGAAATAATCATCGCCAATGAAGTTGCGTTTTGCGAGCTGGACTCTCATGCCGGCGACGGTGATTTCGGGATGAGTATCGCCAAGGGATTCAAGCAGTTAAAGCGGGAGTGGGATGATATCGTGACCAAAAAAGCCGATGATATCGGCAGCTTTTTGGAGGCTATCTCTCTGGTCATTATGGAGCATTGCGGCGGCGCATCCGGTCCGATCTGGGGATCGGCGTTCAGAGCCGCCGGTAGAAGCGCCGGCGCCAGGACAGAATTGACCGCCAGCGACTTTGCCGAGATGATACAGGCGGCAGTAAAAGGCATCCAAATCACGGGCGAGCGTTCCTTCGGGCGCGGTGCCATGCCAGGCGATAAAACGCTGATAGACGCTCTGGTACCTTATGCTGATTCCTGGACGGCCAGCACAGCATCAGGCGATAGTCTGACTTCGGCCTTCAGGAAAGCCGCCACGGCGGCGGTAGCCGGTGCCAAGAGTACGGAACAAATAGTCGCCAGAATGGGGCGCGCGGGCAATATCGGAGACAGAAGCCTCGGTTATCCGGATGCAGGCGCACACGCACTGGGCGTTATTTTTACCTATATTGCGGATGCACTGAAATAAACCATAGAACCCGATCTTTTTGAGATCAGATTTAACGCAGACTATTGTCCTCAGATGCCGGTAGTGTTTAGTCGAGACTAGATCTCACTCCCGCTATTGCAGGTGACGACAACGATTGATCGCATTTACCAACTATTGGATTGGTGGGCGATACTGTACGAAAGACAGAACTAATATCTTCGAACTATCGTTTAACATTTTACTTAAAAAACACGTTAACTGAAGCCGGGGATTAGGCTCCAACAACAATATTATTGTTGTTGTATCCAATAAGCAAAGTTAGGTTTAAGAAGTAAATGAATCATGCAAAGATTCGAGAATAGAAG